>NZ_JBEOWM010000015.1:0-152484 GCF_040296045.1 Streptomyces sp. NPDC002490
TCCCCCGCACCCAGTGGCCCGTGACCCGCACCTACTCGGTACGGGCCTGGGACCCCAAGACCCGCGAACTGGCCATCGACTTCGTCGTGCACGGGGCGGAGGGCATCGCCGGCCCCTGGGCCGCCCGGGTCCAGCCCGGCGAGGAGATCCGCCTGCTCGGCCCCGGCGGCGCCTACGCGCCCTCCGCAGACGCCGACTGGCACCTGCTGGTCGGGGACGAGAGCGCCCTGCCGGCGATCGCCACCTCGCTGGAGGCCCTGCCGCCCGGTGCCACGGTCCGCGCCTTCGTCGAGGTCACCGGCCCCGAGGAGGAGCAGCGGATCGACACCGATGCCGAGGTGGTCTGGCTGCACCGCGGAGAGCGCCCGGTCGGCGAGGCCCTGCTCGCCGCGGTGCGCGCCCTGGAGTTCCCCGACGGTCGCTGCCAGGCGTTCGTCCACGGCGAGGCGGGGTTCGTGAAGGAACTGCGCCGGCTGCTGCGCCTGGAGCACCAGGTGCCCCGGGAGGACCTGTCGATCTCCGGGTACTGGCGCCTCGGTCACAACGAGGACGGCTGGCAGGCGTCCAAGCCGCAGTGGAACGCCCAGGTGGAGGCCGAGCAGGAGACCGCGGCCTGACCTCCCGAGAGCTCACCGAGCCGAACCCCCAGGGACCGGAGCCCCCTGGGGGTTCTTCGGGTCCGCGACCGGTCCACTGCCCGGGGACTACCCTCGGCAGCACGATGTCCCGCACCCGACGCAAGAGTCCCGCCCCGCTCCCCCAGCGCCAGGGGATCGACGCCGCACGGCTGCGGCTGCCGTTGACCGGCGGTCCCTGGCGCACCGTCCGCGACCACCTGGTGGAGCGGTTGGCCCCGCCGCCCGAGGTGATCGACGCGATGCTGACGGCCGGCGAGTTCGTCACCGCCGACGGACGTCCCCTCGCGCCGGACGCCCCGTACGCACCGGGCCTGACCCTCTGGTTCCACCGGGAGCTGCGCCCGGAGCCCCCGGTGCCGTTCCCGCTGCGCATCGTCCACCGCGACGCGCACATCGTCGTGGTGGACAAGCCGCACTTCCTGGCCACCACCCCGCGGGGCGGCCACGTCACCGAGACCGCCCTGGCCCGGCTGCGCCGGGAGCTGGACCTGCCCGCCCTCGGCGCCGCGCACCGTCTGGACCGGCTGACCGCCGGACTGGTGCTGTTCACCGTCCGCCCCGAGGAACGGGGCGCCTACCAGGGCCTGTTCCGGGACAAGCGGGTGTACAAGGAGTACGAGGCGCTGGCCCCGGACGATCCGGCCCTGGACCTTCCGCGCACGGTCCGCAGCCGGATCGTCAAGGAGCGCGGGGTGTTGACCGCGCAGGAGGTCCCGGGCGAACCGAACGCGATCAGCCGGGTGGAGCGGCTCGGCCCCGTTCCGACGGACGGACGGCACGGGGCCCTGGCGCGCTACCGCCTGCTGCCGCTGACCGGTCGGACCCACCAACTGCGGGTGCACATGAACGCCCTGGGCGTGCCGATCCTGGGTGATCCGCTGTACCCGGTGGTCCGCGAGCCGGTGCCGCCCGGGGACTTCGGCGAACCGCTGCGGCTGTTGGCGCGGGTGCTGGCGTTCACCGATCCCGTCACGGGCGTGGCGCACCGTTTCACCAGCGACCGCGCGCTCGCCCCGTAGCCCGGGGTCAGCTCCCCCGCCACCACTGGGCGAGCCGCCACCACACCCCCTGTTGCGCCGGGTCCGGTGCGGGGGCGACGGGTTCGGCGGTCGGGGGGAGCGGAACCGAGGCGGCGCCGGTCAACTCCCCCACTGCGGACAGCGGTGCGGGGGTGGAGACCTGCCAGTCACCGGCCATGGCCACCGGCTTGCCGATGCTGGGGCGGGCCCGGACGTCCTGCGGGGGCCGCGGCGCGAAGACCACGGGGAGCTCGACCAGGTGGCGGGAGAGGATGGTCGAGCGCCAGCGCAACTGCGTGGGGTCCGAGGCGAGCCGGACGTCCGGCAGCCGCATCAGCAGGGCGTCCACCCCGGTGTCGGCGATCGCCCGCCCGATGTCCTGGCCGGGGCACTCGTGGGGACCGCTGCCGAAGGCCAGGTGCGAGCGGTTGCCCTGCATGTTCGCCGACAGGTCCGGACGGACCGCGGGGTCGAGGTTGCCCGGGGCGATGCCGAAGATGAGGCCGTCGCCGGCCTGGATGCGCTGTCCCCCCAGTTCGGTGTCGCACTTGGCGAAGTAGCCCACCATCGCGGAGAACGGGGGCTCGTCCCACAGGGTCTGCTCCACCGCTTCGGGCACGGTCATCTGGCCGCCGTTGAGCTGCGCCCGGAACCGCGGGTCGGTGAGGACCATGCGCAGCACGTTGGCGATGAGGTTCGCGGTCGCCTCGTAGGCCGCGACCAGGACCAGCCGCAGGTGCTGGGCCACCTCGTCGTCGGTGAGTCGGGACTCGTGGGTGATGAGGGCGCTGGTGAAGTCCTCCACCGGCTTCGCCCGACGTCGGGCGACCAGGTGCATGAGGGTGCTCATCACGTACTCGTTGCTGGCGATGGCGGTCTCGGTGCCCTTGATCATGTCGCGGGCGGACTGCACCATCCGCTCGTTGTACTCCTCGGGCATGCCGAGGATCTCGCACATCACCGCCATCGGCAGTTGCTCGGCGAACTGGCTGACCAGGTCGGCCTGGCCCCGCTCGCAGAACTCGTTGACGAGCCGCTGGCTGTAGCGGTTGATGTGGCGCCGCACGCCGCGGTGGTCGATGGTCGCCATGGCACCGGTGACGGCGCCGCGCAGCCGCTGGTGTTCCGCCCCCTCGGCGAAGCTGCAGATCGGTTGCCAGGAGTACACCGGCGCGAGCGGGTGGGCGGGGCCGACGCTGCCGTCGAGGACGGCGGTCCAGTGGCGGGAGTCCCGGTTGTACTGGGAGGGGGTGCGCACCATGTGCAGGTTCTCGCCGTGGCCCAGCACGGCCCACATGGGGACGTCGTTGTGGATCAACACGGGTGCCACCGGCCCGTGTTCGGCGCGCAGCTGCTCGTAGAGGTCCGCGAGGTCCGCATCGGCCTCGGCGCCGTGGATGCGCCGGCGCCCGACACCGGCGCCGTGTGCGGGACAGCCGGGGGGCGGGGACGCGGTGGGGTCGCCGAGGGGCGGGCCGGCGGGGAGACGGGGCTGGGTGGTCACGTGAGTGCTCCGAGGAGTCCGGGGATGGCTCGTGGGCCGGGGGGACGCCGGCAGGTGCCGGAACGGGCGAAGGGTTGTCGGGGACGGTCGGCCGCCGGGGCCGGGGACGGCCCGGCCGGCCGGGCGGCAACGGGGCGGCGCGGGCGGACGCCCGGTCGGACCGGGTCAGGCGCGGGCGCCGGTCAGCGAGTGCAGGAAGTGCATCAGGGTGAGCAGGGCGTCCCGGCTGGACGCCCGGAGCCGGGCGTCGCAGTTCATGATGGGGACGTACTCCGGCAGGTCGAGCGCGACCCGCAGTTCCGTCATCGGGTAACGGGGCGCGCCGGGGAAGTCGTTGACGGCGATGACGAACGGCACCCCCCGTTCCTCCAGGCGCCCGATGACGTCGAAGCTGACCTCCAGGCGCCGGGTGTCGACGAGGACGACGGCACCGAGGGCGCCCTCGAACAGCCCGTTCCACAGGAACCAGAACCGCTCCTGCCCGGGGGTGCCGAACAGGTACAGCACCAGTTGCTCCGTGATGCTGATCCGGCCGAAGTCCATGGCCACGGTGGTGGCGGTCTTGGAGTCGGAACCGTAGTCGTCGTCGACCCCGATGCCGGCCTGGGTCATGGTCTCCTCGGTCGTGAGCGGGCGGATCTCGCTCACGGCCTGGACCATGGTCGTCTTGCCGACCCCGAAGCCTCCGACGATCACGATCTTGACGGCCGCACTGGCCGTGGCCGGCAGATGGTCCTCGGCACCCGGGCCGCTCCGGACACCGGTGCTCTGAACGGGGACGACGGGCACCGCGCCCACCGCGTCCTCATAGCTTTTGAAGTCCATGCATCACCGCTTCGAGAAGGGATCGATCGGGCAGCGCGGAACGCACGATCGGCGAGCGCGCCTGCACGAGTTCGGCCGCCAACAACTCCGTCAGCAGCAGGGTCACGACACTGAACGGCAGGTTGAGGTAGGCCGAGATCTCCGCCACCGACAGGGGGGACCGACAGAGCCTGAGCAGTGCGGTCTGCTCCGGCGGGGCGGTGGGCGCGGGATCGGCGCGGGTCACGATGAGCGTGACCAGGTCGACCTCGGCCCGGCCCTCCGCCGAACCCCCGGTGATGACGTAGAGGCGTTCCGGCTCCTTCTCCTGGACGGGTTCGGGGGGACGGCGCTGGCGTTGCGGAGCGGTCATGCCGTCCGTCCGTCGCGCCTGGGCGGACTGGTCAGATGGGCGCCGATGCGCACCACGAGGTCGCGCATGCGATTGCTCATCAGACCCGCGTCCACGGTCTCGTCGGCGAGGACGGCGAGAAAGGCACCCGCGCCCGCGGCCATCAGGTAGAAGTAGCCGCCGCTCACCTCGATGATCACCATGCGCATCCGGCCGTCGCTGTCGGGGATCTCGCCGGCCACCGCACTGGCGAGGCTCTGGAGTCCGGCGCACGCCGCGGCGAGCCGGTCGGCGGCGTCGGGCTCCCCGCCGTAGCGGGCGATGCGCAGCCCGTCCGCGGACAGCACCACCACCTGACGGGTCTGCGGCACACCGTCCGCGAGCTCCTTGAGCATCCAGTCGAAGTTGGCGCGCTGCTGGATCACGTGCGGTCCCCCTCGTCCATGAGGTCGTCGTTGTGCGGGTGGGTGCCGAAGTGGCCCGCGTGCGCGGTGCCGTTGACCGCGCCCTCGGCGCGGTGGACCGGCTGGGCCGGGGCGGGTCCTTCGGCGGGGCCCTTGATGCCGTTCATGAACGCCTCGACCCACAGGCCCGGCTCGGGCTCCGCGGGCTTCTCGCCCTGCGGCGGAACGGGCAGTTGCCAGGGTTCCGGGGCGAGCGGCTCGGCGCTCTGGGCGGTGGCGTCGGCGTAGCGCTGGCTGAGCGGGGTGCGGACCCGGCTGCGCCGTTGGGGCAGACCGCCCGCGGTCCACTCCGTGACGACGGGGGCCTCGCCGTCCTGACGGGCGGCGGCGAGGTCGTCCTCGGGGCGTCGCGGGCCGGTGGTGGGGCGTCGCTTCTTCGCCTTGCGCTGCGGTTCCTGCACGGGCGAGCCGTCGTCGTTCACCCGGGGCACGGCGGTCGCCCCGATGCCGTGGGCGAGACCGGGTGCGGGGCCGGAGGTGAGCATGTCGCGCGGCACGATGAGCACGGCGCGGACCCCGCCGTACGCGGACTGCCGCAGGGACACCTGCATGTCGTACATCTGGGAGAGGCGGCCGAGGACGGCCATGCCGAGCCGAGGGGTCTCGCCGAGGTCCTTCAGGTCGATGCCCGCCTTCGCCTGGGCGAGCATCCGTTCGGCACGCAGTCGGGCCTCCTCGCTCAGGCTCACCCCGCCGTCCTCGATCTCGATGGCGATGCCGGTCTGCACCTCGACCGCGGTGACGTGCACCCGGGTCTGGGGCGGCGAGTAGCGGGTGGCGTTGTCGAGGAGTTCGGCGGCGGCGTGGATCAGCGGCTCCACGTGGGTGCCCTTGACGGCGACCTTGGCGATGGAGTGCAGGTCGACGCGGCGGTACTCCAGGATGCGGGACATGGCGCCGCGCAGCACGCTGAACAGCGGGACGGGCTTGGGCCACTGCCGGCCGGGGCGGGCGCCGCCGAGGACGGCGATGGAGTCGGCGAGCCGCCCGATCAGCGCGGTGCCGTGGTCGATGCGCAGGAGGTCGTCGAAGACCTCGGGGTTGCGCCCGTGGTCCTCCTCCATCTCCCTCAGTTCCGCAGCCTGTTGGTGCACGATCGCCTGGACCCGACGGGCGATGTTGACGAAGGCCCGCTGGGTGGACTCGCGCACCGCCTCCTCGTTGTCGACGATGTCGAGGACGTCCTTCAGCAGGGCGCGCTGGGTGTCGGGGAGGTCTCGGTAGGCCGGGTCGGCGTCGACCACGGCGCGCACCACGTCGGCGGGCGACTCCCCCTGGCGGAGTCGGAACAGGGCGTCGGGCAGCAGCTGACGACCGAGGTGGATCAGCTCGGCGTCCTGGGTGGCGAGGCGCTTCTCCAGGTACGCGGCGCGGTGGGCGAAGTCGGCCCGCAGGTTCCTCAGCAGCCGGCCCCGGCGGGCGGCCTCGCCGGCCGAGGCGAGGACCAGCACGGTACCGACCGCACCGCACAGACCCACCATCAGCCGGGACGGTTCCGGGACGGCCGCGATGCACCCGCCTGTCACGGCGGCCATCAGAACGGTCGGCAACAGCAGCACGCGCAGGTTGGGGATCTTTCGGCCACCGGGAGGCGCTTGAACACTCACCATGTATGCCCTCTGAGGGAGTCGGCTCGGGGATGGTCGGTATATCCGAATAATTGGTGTTTTCACGGGATCAGAACGGTTTCCAGTGTGAATTCTGGGTGCCGGGCGCGCCGCAGCATCCGGAACGATTCCCACCAACGGGAATCCCGGAGAACAAGCGAACGATTTACCTCATTCGCCTTAACTCAGCACGCTGCGGGCGAGCTTAGTGCGGCGCGCCCATCGCCGTGTCATATTCAGGAAGCACCTGAAATCCAGCAGCACGGGCCGCTACACTCGGCCGATTTACACGCTGGGGAGTTCTCCGCATACGAGGAGTGACGGAGCGGAGGCGTCCGAAGGCCCCGATCGTGCAGGTCACAGAAGGGGTGCCGAGACGGAGCGGAACCCCCGTGCGGCGGTGGAGCGCGCCCCCGGCCGACCCCTGCCGGCTCGGACCGCCCGAGTCCCGGTCACCCACGGGCGGGACCCCGGTCAACACGGAACGGCCCGTCCCCCTCGGAACGGGCCGTCACGTTTCTCCGGACGTGGGCGTCAGCCCGACGATCGCACCGTCATCCCACCGAGGAGTAGGCGACCACTCCACGCAGCAGGGCGTCCACGGCCCGCCGGGCGTTCTTCGGCACCGTCGACTCCCCGTCCACCGGGGCGGCCGCGATCTGTCCCAGCACGTCGATGACCTGCTTGCACCAACGGACGAAGTCGCCCGCCGGCATCTCCGCCTCGCGCAGCACCTCGTCCAGGCCCTTGCCCGAGGCCCACATGTACGCCGCCCAGGCGAAGCCGAGGTCGGGCTCGCGCTGGCCGACGCCCTCGGTCTGGCTGATCTTGAAGTCCTCCTCCAGGGCGTCGAGCCGCCCCCAGATGCGGACCATGTCCCCCAGGGCCGCCTTGGCCCTGCCGGACGGCACCTTGGGCGCCGTCGCGTCGTCGGCCGCCCGCGCCTCGTAGACCAGCGCGGACGCGCAGGCGGCCAGCTCCGCCGGGTCGAGCTGCTCCCACACCCCGGCCCGCAGGCACTCGCTGGCCAACAGGTCCAACTCCCCGTAGAGCCGGGCCAACCGCCTGCCGTTGGGGGTGACCTCGTCGCCCCGCAGGTAGTCGAGCTCCGCCAACAGGGCCACGATCCGGTCGAAGGTGCGCGCGATGGTGTTGGTGCGCCCCTCGATGCGCCGCTCCAACTGGTGCGTGTCACGGACCAGTCGGTGGTACCGCTCCGCCCACCGGGCGTGGTCCTCGCGGTCCGCGCAGCCGTGGCAGGGGTGGGCCCGGAGCTCGGTGCGCAGCCGGGCCAACTCGCGGTCGTCGGCGGCGGCCGCGCGCTGCTTGCGGTGCCGCTCGGGCACCAGGTGGCCTGCCTTGGTGCGCAGCGCCGACGCCAGGTCCCGACGGGACTGCGGGGAGCGGGCGTTGAACGAGCGCGGAATGCGCATCCGCTCCAGGGCCTCCACCGGGACCGGGAAGTCGATCGGGGCGAGCCGCTTGACCTGGCGCTCCGCGGTGAGCACCAACGGACGGGGCCCGTCGTGCTGGTCGAAGCCCCGGTGCCCGTTGGAACGCCCGGCCGGCAACCCCGGGTCCAGCACCAGTGCCAGCCCCGCGTACTTGCCGGTGGGCACGTGGATCACGTCCCCCGGCTTCAGCTTCTCCAGGGCTCCCGCCGCGGCGGCCCGGCGCTGGGAGACGCCCTGGCGGGCGAGTTCCGTCTCGCGGTCCTTGAGCTGTCGGCGCAGCCGTGCGTACTCCTCGAAGTCGCCCAGGTGGCAGGTCATCGACTCCTTGTAGCCGGCGAGCCCCTCCTCGTTGCGCTGGACCTGCCGGGAGATCCCGACCACCGAACGGTCGGCCTGGAACTGGGCGAAGGAGGTCTCCAGCAGCTCCCGCGAGCGGTGCCGCCCGAACTGCTCCACCAGGTTGACGGCCATGTTGTACGAGGGCCGGAAGCTGGAGCGCAGCGGATAGGTGCGGGTCCCCGCGAGGCCCGCGAGGTGTTCGGGGTTCATGCCGCGCTGCCACAGCACCACCGCGTGTCCCTCGACGTCGATGCCCCGACGCCCGGCCCGGCCGGTGAGCTGGGTGTACTCCCCCGGGGTGATGTCGGCGTGCTGCTCGCCGTTCCACTTGACCAGCTTCTCCAGCACCACCGAGCGCGCCGGCATGTTGATGCCGAGGGCGAGCGTCTCCGTTGCGAAGACCGCCTTCACCAGGCCGCGCACGAAGAGCTCCTCCACGACCTCCTTGAAGGTGGGCAGCATGCCGGCGTGGTGGGCCGCGATGCCGCGCTCCAGCCCCTCCAGCCACTCGTAGTAGCCGAGGACGTGCAGGTCCTCGGCCGGGATCGCGGAGGTGCGCTCCTCGACGATCGCCCGGACCTCTGCACGGGCCTGGTCGTCGTTGAGCCGCAGCCCCGCGTACAGGCACTGCTGGACGGCCGCCTCGCAGCCGGCGCGGCTGAAGATGAAGGTGATCGCGGGCAGCAGGCCGTCGGCGTCAAGGCGCTCGATGACCTCCGGACGACCGGGGGTCCACACCCGGGTGCGCTGCCGCCGCTCACGCTCGCGGTCGGCCTCGCGCACCCCGCGCCCGCGGCGCTTGTCCCGCCCCCAACTGGGGCGGGAGGACTCCATCCGGGCCATCCGGGTCAGATCCGGGTTGACCGCCTTCTTCTGGCCCTCGCCCTCCTCGAAGAGGTCGTAGACCCGCCGCCCGGCCAGCACGTGCTGGAAGAGCGGAACGGGCCGGTGCTCGGAGACGATGACCTCGGTGTCGCCGCGGACCGTGTCCAGCCAGTCACCGAACTCCTCCGCATTCGACACCGTCGCGGAGAGCGAGACCAGCGTCACCGATTCGGGGAGGTGGATGATCACCTCTTCCCAGACGGCGCCCCGGAAGCGGTCGGAGAGGTAGTGCACCTCGTCCATGACCACGTAGCCGAGCCCCAGCAGCGACTGCGACCCCGCGTACAGCATGTTGCGGAGCACCTCCGTGGTCATCACGACCACGGGGGCGTCGGAGTTCACGCTGTTGTCGCCCGTCAGCAGGCCGACCCGGTCGGCGCCGTAGCGCTTGGCGAGGTCGGCGTACTTCTGGTTGGAGAGCGCCTTGATGGGCGTGGTGTAGAAGCACTTCTTGCCCTGGCCCAGCGCGAGGTGCACGGCGAACTCGCCGACGATCGTCTTGCCGGAACCGGTGGGCGCGGCGACCAACACGCCCTTGCCCGCTTCGAGGGCCTGGCACGCTTCGACCTGGAAGGGGTCCAGTCCGAATGCGTACATCTCGCGGAAGGCGCCGAGGGAGGTGGCCTGCTCGGCGGCGCGCCGCCGCGACGCCGCGTACCGCTCGGCCGGTGAGAGATCCTCTGTCATCGTGCTTCCGAGGTTACCCGCCTCCGGTGACAGCAGGCGATCAATATCCGGATCGTCCTATCGGTGCTGGTCAGGGGAGTGTGGACGATCGGAACGCGACGAGGTGCCCCGGGTGGTCCCGGGGCACCTCGTCATCGTCGACGCCGAACCGCGAGGCTCAGGTGACGTCGTCGTAGCCGTTGATCCGCTGCTGACGTCCGGCTTCCGATTGCGGGGGCACGGTCGGGCCCGCTCCGACCGACTCGGCCGCACCGATGTCGGAGGGCGTGAGGTCCAGTTCCGATGCCTCGTCGTCGGCCGGGCCGGCCGCCTCGATCATGGCCCGGCGGCGGTCGTTGAGGAGCGAGATCCCCGAAGCGAGGAGGTAGAGCAACCAGATCGGGCCGGCCAGCGCCAGCATCGAGATCGGCTCCGTGCTGGGGGTGACGACGGCGGCGAAGATGGCGACGCCCAGGATCATGCCGCGCCACCAGCCGAGCATGCGCCGTCCCGTGATCATGCCCGTGAGGTTGAGCATCACTAGGAACAGCGGCAGGGTGAAGGACGCGCCGAACACCAGGACCATGCGGGTGATCAGGTCCAGGAGCCCGTCGAGGGGCAACTGGTTGTCGAGGTTGGCGGGCGAGAAGTCCAGGAGTACGGTCGCCATCGTGGGCAGCGTCAGGTAGGCGAAGTACGCGCCTCCGGTGAAGAGCGGAACACCGGCGGCGACGAACGCAAGGCTGTACTTCTTCTCGTTCTTGTGCAGTCCCGGCGCGACGAACGCCCACAACTGGTAGAGCCAGAGCGGCGAGGAACCCACCACACCGGCCATCAGGGACACCTTCAAGGCCAGCGTGAACGGCGTCATGAGGCCGTTCAGCACGATCCGGGCACAGGTCCCGTCCTCGCGCTTCGCCAGCTCGGAGAAGCTGTCCTCACATCCGACCGCCTCCAGCACCGGATTGGTGACGAACTCGACGATGTCCTTGTAGAAGAACGCGGCGACGATCGTGACCAGGATGATCGCCACCACCGCCTTGGCCAGGCGGTTGCGCAGTTCGCGCAGGTGCTCCACGAGGGGCATGCGCCCCTCGGGATTCTTCTCCTTCTTGCGGGCAGACTTGAGCAACCCACGTCCTCATCTCGTGCGGCAGGCCGGAGACACCCGGGGCTGCGTCAGCGCTGCGTGGTGTCCGTGTGCTCGGCGACCGGACGTGAGCTGGTCACGTCGCCCGGCGCGGCCTTGATGGTGCGCTGGGCCGGCGGCTGCTCCTTGTGCAGGGGCTCGGTCGGCGCGGGCTCCTGGCCCTCCGCCTTCATCGCCTTGGCCTCGCTCTTGAGGATGCGGGCGGACTTGCCGAGGGAGCGCGCCATGTCGGGGAGCTTCTTCGCACCGAACAGCAGCAGGATGATGACGAGGATCAGAGTGATCTCAAGCGGGCCGATCCGTCCACCGAACATCTACGTCTACCTTCTCACCGAGGCGGCTTGGGGCGGGTTGCTGACCGATCGGCCGGACCCCTGCCCGACCGCCGTGCTGGCAGCGATCGTAACGCTCCAGGGTGAACCGGGGGCAATCCCCGTCCGTACTCCCCGTGGCGGTGGTCCGACGGCTCGGCCGTCCGGCGTTCCGACCCGTGCCTCACTTCCCGGGCCGTAGGGGGCAGCCTACCTGCCCCTCCTCAGCGGCGGACAGGTCGGGAACGAGGGTTTGACGAGGTCGTTGCCGTTGTGCCTCGGCATCCGGACCGGTACGGACGGTCACCGTCCTCGAACCTCCCCGAGGGCACCGGGGGCGAGGCTACGGACGGGCGTCGTGCCCGGCCCGGGCGGCATCCACCGACGCCCGCTCCAGGTCCTCGGCGGCGCCGCCGATCCGGCGGGCGGCCTTCGACACCTCGCGCCCGAGCCGTTCGGCCGCCACGAAGACCCGCACCGCGAGCACCCCGAGGACCAGGAGACCGAGGAAGCCGAGGGCGATCGCGAACATGGGCCAGAACATGCGCCGAGCCTAGACGGTGGTGTGCAGGCGCAGCGTGCGCACCCCGCCACCGGTGAGGAGTTCCACGATGCGCTCGCCCGCCGGCTTGCGGACGGCGGTTGCGCACTCCGGGCAGGTGAAGGAGTAGAAGGTGGTGCTCGCGGATCCGCCGATGGCCAGCCGCAGGGCCGCGGCGGGCAGTTCGAAGCGGGCCCGGCAGTCCGGGCAGCCGGCGCGGAAGACGACGGGGGTCACCATCGCCAGCTCCGGCACGGCGGATATCTCGGACGCCTCGGCGCGGGCCGGTCCGTCGGGGGCGGGCCCGGGGCCCACGGGCGTGCTCACAGCGCTCGCTCCTGCGGTCCGGCGGACGCCGGGGGCGGTCCCTCGCCCCGGTCGTAGGCGGCGAGTGCGTCACGGGCCGCCCGGCGCGCGCTCGCGGCCAGCGCCTCGGGGGCGACGATGCGCCCGTCCCCGCCCAGTCGGAGCGCGAGCCGTCGCAGCGAGGCCGGGTCCGGGGTGCGCAGGGTGATGCGCAGTCCGCCGTCCGGGAGCTCCTCCGCGCGGTCGTGGGGGTAGTACTCGGCCACCCAACGGCCGCCGGGCCCGACCTCCACCACCACCTCCGGGTCCTCGGCCGCGGGCTGGACCAGTGCTTGGGAGAGGTCGCGCAGTTCGACCTGGGGCGGCGCCGACGGCTCGTCCAGGACCGTGATCTCCACCACGCGGTCCAGCCGGAAGGTGCGCCGCGCCTCGGAGCGCCGGCACCACGCCTCCACGTAGGTGTGCCCGATGCTCACCAGCCGGATGGGGTCGATCTCCCGCTCGGTGATCTCGTCCCGGGCGGGCGAGTAGTACCTGATCCACAGTCTGCGGCGCTCGGAGATGGCCCGGTCCACATCGGCGAAGACCCCGCCCTCGGACTCGAAGGTGACCGAGAGCCGGGCGCTGGGGGCGGCGGCCTCGCCCGCCGCGGCCTCCAGTTTGGCGGTCGCCCGCAGCAGCGCCTGCCGGTCGCCCTCGCGCAGCCCCGGCAGGGTGGCGACCGCCCGGGCGGCGACGAGCAGCGCGGTGGCCTCGTCCGCGGAGATCCGCAGCGGAGCGGCCGCCTCGGCGCTGAGGGCCTGCGGGTTGCGCCACCAGATGCGGTCGCCGTCGGTGTCGATGTCGAGGAGGTCGCCGCCGCGGAAGCTGGTTCCGCACAGCGGCAGCACGTCGAGGTCGGAGATCAGTTCGTCCTCGCTGATGCCGAAGGCCCGTGCCACGTCCTCCACCCGGGCACCGGGCCGCTCGCGCAGATACGTCACCAGGGACAGCATCCGACGGGTCTGGTCGATCGCGTTCGCCGGGCGCGCGGGCCTGGCCGGCTTTCCTGCCACGGTGGTACGTCTCCCCCTCTAGCCCTTGGCCACGGCGCGCAGCCGGTCCACGACGTCGGCCCGCAGTTCGGCGGGCTCCAGCACCACCACGTCGGGACCGAACTCGACGAGCCAGGCGTCGAGGCCGTGCCCGTACGGGATCTCCAGTTCGTCCCACCCGTCCCCGAGCTCCCGGACGGTCTCCGCCTTGGCCCGCAGCGGGTACCCGGCCCCGGCGCGCAGCCTGATGCGGGCGCTGCGCTCGGCGCCCTCGCCCGCCCAGCGGGCCACGGTCTCCCGGACCGTGACGACGTCCGGCACGGGCGCGCGGTAGGCGCCGGCGCGGCTACGGACCCGGCCGGTGATGCGGGAGAGCCGGAAGACCCGCTCCGCCTCCCGGTCGCGGTCCCAGCCCGCCAGGTACCACTGGCCGCGCCAGCACTCCAGGGCCCAGGGCTCGACCTGGCGGGGCTCGGGGCGGGCGGCGTTGGCCTTGCGGTAGTCGAACTGGACGGGGCGGCGGTCCCGGCAGGCCAGCATCAGCGGTTCGAAGGCGGCCTCGTGGACCGGGATGCGCGGTTCCAGGGCACTGTGGCCGCCGTGCGGGTCGACCTCGTCGGGCAGTCCGGCGGCGCGCAGCTTCTGGAGGGCGCCGCTGGCCGCGCCGGCGAGCCGCGCCTGCTGCCACACCTTGGCCGCCAGGCCGAGCGCTGCGGCCTCCTCGGCGTCCAGGGATATCGGCGGCAGCCGGTTGCTGTCCCGGCGGGCCAGGTAGCCGACGTCGCCGTCGAGGTTCTCGACGGTCTCGATGACGAGCCCCAGCTCGCGCAGGTCGTCCTTGTCGCGCTCGAACATCCGGTTGAAGGAGTCGTCGCTGCCGAGGGCGCCCACACCGGGTCCGAACGCCTCGATGTACGCCTCGATGGAGCCGCGTAGTTCCCGCTTGCTGAGGGGGCGCCGCGTCCCGAGCAGACACAGCGCCAGATTCATCAGCCGCTCGGCCTTGGAGATGGCCATCGACGCCTTACGTCCTCTCGTTCGCCCACCCGCCCGACGACCGTACCGTTTCGGGGCGTCGCGGGAAAAGCCGAGGGCCCACGCCCGAAGGCGTGGGCCCGTGCCCGCGCTCGTTCGCGGGCGACCGCGGTGTCCTCAGACGGCCATCAGGTCGCAGACGAAGATCAGGGTCTCGCCGGGGGCGATCCGACCGCCGGCGCCGCGGTCGCCGTACGCGAGGTGCGCCGGGATCGTCAGCTTGCGGCGACCGCCGACCTTCATGCCCTGGATGCCCTGGTCCCACCCGGGGATGACCTGGCCCGCACCGAGCTGGAACTGGAGCGGCTTGCCGCGGTTCCAGCTCGCGTCGAACTCCTCACCGGTGGAGAAGGCCACGCCCACGTAGTGCACGGAGACGAAGTCGCCCTTGGCGGCGACCTTGCCGTCGCCCTCCCAGACGTCCACGATCTCCAGGTCCTTGGGGGCCTCGCCCTCGGGGAAGTCGATCTCGGGCTTCTCGATGTTCACTCACTCACTCCTGCTCGCACGGATGGGCAACCGTCCCAGTGTTACACCTTCGCGAGGATGTCCACCGAGAAGACCAGGGTCGAGTCCTTCTTGATCGGGGTGCCCTGCGGCGGGGTGTCCCCGTAGCCGAGCGCGGGCGGGATCACGATGAGGACCCGGCTGCCGACCTTCTTGCCGGTGAGGCCCTGGGCCCAGCCCTTGACGACCTCGCCGAGACCGAACTGGGCGAGCTGGCCTCGCTGGTACGAGGAGTCGAACTCCTTGCCGTCCGCCCAGAGCACGCCCTTGTACTGGACCAGGAGCGAGTCGGTGGCCTTGACCTCGTCGCCGTCGCCCTCCAGGACGTACTCCGACACCAGCTCGGTCGGCGCGGCCGTCTTGGGCACCTTGACGGCGGGGGCGGAGCCGTTGGTGTTGGTCCCCACCTCGGGCAGGTCCGCGTCCTGCTGGGGGACGGCCTTGCCCTTGGCCGAGCTCTTGCCGTTGAAGGAGTTCACCACGTCCACCACGAACACCAGGGTGTCGGTGCCCTTGATCCCGGCCTTCTCGTTGCCCGCCTCGCCGTAGCCGAGGCCGGGCGGAACGGCGAGTTCGACCCGGGAGCCGGCCTTCTTGCCCACCAGGGCCATGTCCCAGCCGGGGATGACCTGGCCCACCCCGATCGGGAAGACCGAGGGGGACCCCCGGTCGTAGGAGTTGTCGAAGACCTTCGCGGTGCTCCAGATCTGGCCCAGGTAGTTCGCCTGGAGGTAGTCCCCCTTGGCCACGGCCGTCCCGGTGCCGGCGATGAGGGTCTTCACCGCGAGTTCCGGGGAGGGCTCGCCGGGTCCCTTGGCCACGGTCGGCTTCTCGCCGAACTCCTTGCCCGCGGTGACGTCCGGGAGGGGGCCGGGCACGATCTTCGTGGACTTCTGGGGCGAGGGGCTGGTCGAGGGGGACGAGCTCGCGCTCGCACTGCCCCCGTCGGACGTGTCGTCACCGCATCCGGCGAGCGTCAACAGTCCGGCGGGCACGGCGAGGAGGAGTGAGCGTCGGCGCACGGTGGGGGCCTCGTATCGATCGTTCTGGCGGTTGGCGTCGCGCCACCTTACTGAGTTCCCCGCGCGCTGCGGCGTTCCGGCCCGCGGTCGGCTCCACCGGGCCCGTGGGCGACGCGGCACCACGGGTAAGGGGCGCCGCACGATGAACGCACGACGCCCCCGGAGCGTTCCGACCCACCGGGACCTGACGGCCGGTGCGGCCGCCGGGACGCCCCCCGGGCCGGTCACATGCCGGCGATCAGCTTCTCCACCCGGTCGTCGACGGACCGGAAGGGGTCCTTGCACAGCACGGTGCGCTGCGCCTGGTCGTTGAGCTTGAGGTGGACCCAGTCGACGGTGAAGTCCCGTCGCTGTTCCTGGGCCCGGCGGATGAAGTCGCCGCGCAGTCGGGCGCGGGTGGTCTGCGGGGGCACCGACTTGCCCTCGAAGATCTTGAGGTCGTTGCAGATCCGGGCGGCCTGGCCGCGGCGCTCCAACAGGTAGTACAGCCCGCGGCGGCGGTGGATGTCGTGGTAGGCGAGGTCTATCTGGGCGACCCGCGGGTGGGACATGCTCATGCTGTGCTTGGCCCGGTACCGCTCGATCAGCTGGTACTTCATGACCCAGTCGATCTCGGTGGCGATCCGGTCGAGGTCCTCGGCCTCGATGGCGTCCAGCGTGCGGCCCCACAGCTCCAGCACCTGCTCGACCGTTCCGGTGCGGATGCCGCGCCGCTCGCAGAAGTCCACGGCCTTCTCGTAGTACTCGCGCTGGACCTCCAGCGCGGACGCCTCCCGCCCGCTGGCCAACCGGACCTTGCGCCGACCGGTGATGTCGTGGCTGACCTCGCGGATCGCCCGGATCGGGTTCTCCAGCGTCAGGTCCCGCATCACGGTGCCGGCCTCGATCATCCGCAGCACCAGATCGGTGGCGCCGACCTTGAGCAGCATGGTGGTCTCGGACATGTTGGAGTCGCCGACGATGACGTGGAGCCTGCGGTAGCGCTCGGCGTCGGCGTGCGGTTCGTCACGGGTGTTGATGATGGGACGGGAGCGGGTCGTGGCCGAGCTGACGCCCTCCCAGATGTGTTCCGCCCGCTGGCTGACGCAGTAGACGGCGCCGCGCGGGGTCTGGAGGACCTTGCCCGCGCCGCAGAGCAGTTGTCGGGTGACGAGGAAGGGGATGAGGATGTCCGCCAGTCGGGAGAACTCCCCGTGCCGGGCCACCAGGTAGTTCTCGTGGCACCCGTAGGAGTTTCCCGCCGAATCCGTGTTGTTCTTGAAGAGGTAGACGTCGCCCGCGATGCCTTCTTCGTGCAGGCGGCGTTCGGCATCGACGAGCAGCCCTTCGAGAATGCGCTCGCCGGCTTTGTCATGGGTGACCAGTTCGGTCACGTTGTCGCATTCGGGGGTGGCGTATTCCGGATGCGATCCGACATCGAGGTACAGACGGGCACCGTTGCGCAGGAAGACGTTGCTGCTCCGGCCCCATGACACGACACGGCGGAAGAGGTACCGCGCCACCTCGTCGGGGGACAGTCGCCGCTGTCCCCTGAACGTACATGTGACGCCGTACTCGTTCTCCAGCCCGAAAATGCGGCGGTCCATGACTGAACATTACGCCTGATGCCCGTTACTGAAACCGGGTTCGGCCGTACCGTTCCGATCATTTTCCACAGTCCCGACCGCCACGGTGGTGACCGTGACCGCACGCGGCACGGCCGCGAGGGCGCTCCGGGCGACGACGAGCACCAGCAGCGCGACGGTCCCCGCCGCGGCGGGGACCGCGAACGCCGCCCGGGCACCGCCCCACTCCACCACCGGCCCGGCCACGGCGGTCCCCACCGCGGCGCCCACGCTGAACGTGGTGACCAACCAGGAGAACGCCTCGGTCACGGTGCCGACCGGGGCGTGTCGGTCCACGACCACGAAGGCGCAGGCCAGCGCGGGCGCCAGGAACACCCCGGCCAGTGCGCTCAGGAGGGTCATGGCCACCGGTCCGGGCACCAGGGTCAGCGGCAGGTAACACACGGCCAGCAGCGCCACCAGGACCCGGAGCCGGGGCTCCGGGGCTCCGGCCCACGGGCGCGCCCCGTACACCGCGCCGCCGACCAGCGCGCCGAAGCCGACGGCCGCCATCAGCCAGCCGTACACCGCGCCCCCGCCGCGGCCCTCCGCGTACGAGGAGCCCGCCACCGCGATGGCGCCCAGGGCGGCGCCCACGCACAGGAAGGCGGCCAGCAGGGTGAGCAGTCCGCGCGAGCGCAGCGCCCCCAGCCAGTGGGCCTCGCGCGGGGCGGAGCGCCAGGCGCGGGACGGCTCGGAGGTGACCACGGACAGCGCGCCGAGCACCCCCAGGGCGTTGATGACCAGCAGGGCGACCGAGGGCGACCACACGGCCACGCACAGGGTCACCAGCAGCGGTCCGAGGGTGAACATGACCTCCTGGGCCACCGCGTCCATCGCGTACGCCCGGTGCACCTGGCCCTCGTGGGGCAGCACGGAGGGCCACAGCGCCCGCAACCCGCCCTCCAGCGGCGGTGCGAAGAACCCGGACACGGCGACCGCCGCGTACGCCACCGGGAGCGGGTCGGTGCCGACGAGGGCGAGGAGCACGGCGCCGAGCGCCGACAGCAGCGAGGCCGGCAACTGGACGCCGGGCTGGCCGCGCAGGTCCACCAGTCGGCCCAGGAGGGGCTGCCCGACCGCGTGGGTCAGCCCGTAGACCGCCGCGAGGCCGGCCGCGAGCCGGTAGCTGCCGCCCTCCGCGCGCACCAGCAGCAGGATCGCGATGGTGGCGGTGGCGTTGGGGAGCCTTCCCACGAGGGTGCCGACCAGTAGCCGCGCGGCGTGCCGCGCCCGGAATATGTCGCCGTACCCCCAGGCCATGTCGGCCCTCCCCACCCATGAAGTGTTACGTATAACGTCAGCCCCGCATACGTACCATGTGAGCAATCCGGCGGTCCACCCGCGTTCCGGCCGTTCCCGACCGGGCGGCCCGGCGGGAACGGGCAGGACGGCACCGCACGGCAGGAGACGACGATGAGGACCCAGGGCCCCGGCGGTCAGGAGACGGCCGCGGGGACACGGCGCCCGGCGCCCGGCACCCGGCCCACCAGCCGGGACGTCGCCCGGGCGGCGCAGGTCTCGCAGGCGGCCGTCTCGCTGGTCCTGGGCGACAAGTGGCGGGGGCGGGTCGCGGAGGCGACCGCCGAGCGGGTGCGCGCCGCCGCGCGCGACCTCGGCTACCGCCCCAACGCCGCCGCCCGCACCCTGCGGCTGGGCCGGACCCGTACGGCGCTCCTCGTCGTGCCCGTGCTCAGCAGCGACTTCTTCGCCGGGGTGCACGCGGGTGCCGCCCGGGTGGCGGCCGAACACGGCTTCGGCGTCGTGCTGTACCCCTTCGACACCGTCTCCGAGGAGGCCCCCGACCCCTTCGCCTCGGCCCGGGCCGCCCTGGACGGGGTCATCGCCTCGTCCATGACCCCGGACGCGGTCGCCGCGATCAGGGGCGATGCGCTGCCCCTGGTCATGTTGGACTCCGACCCCGCCGCCGAACCGGGGGCGGCGGTGGTCAACGTGGACGTCGCGGACGGCCTGCGGCAGGTCGCCGCGCACCTGCTCGCCCTCGGGCACCGTCGGGTGCTGCACCTGGGCGCCGACGTCGACTCCTGGACCTTCCGGGTGCGCGCCCGGGCCCTCGCCGAAGCCCTGGGCAGCTCCGTGGAGCGGCCCGGGCGGGTGGTCGCCCCGCTCCGCGTCGACGCCGCCCGGGCCACCGCGGAGGGCGTCCTGGCCCGGCCCGCGGATCGCCGGCCCACCGCGGTGGTGTGCGACAGCGACCTCCTGGCCGCGGGCGTCCTCAAGGCGGCCCGCAGCCTCGGCCTGCGGGTGCCGGAGGACCTCTCCGTGACCGGCTTCGACGACCTGTCCCTGGCCACCGCCGTCGACCCCGAACTGACCACCGTCCGGCTGCCCGCCGAGGAGGTCGGCGCCCAGGGGATGCGGGCGCTGCTGGCCCTGCTGGACGGCGAGCGGTTCCCACCCGTGAACCTGCCGGTCGCCCTGGTGCCCCGGGGGTCCACGGGCACCGCGCCCGGGGTCTGAGCACACACGCCGAAGAGGGCCCCGGCTGCGGCCGGGGCCCTCGGTGCGCGCGGGGGCTACGCCTCGGAGTCGGGCGCCCCGTCCTCGTCCTTCGCCGGCGTGTCGGCGGCCGCGGCGTCCTCCGCCGTCGCCCCGGCCCCGCCGTCCGGCCGCGCGCCCTCCTCCAGCAGCTGGACGAGCTGGCGCCCCACGATCCGCTTGAACTTGCGCTGCTGGGGGCGGGCGCGGTCCAGGACCGCCACCTCCAGGCGCTCGGCGGGGATCTCCCGCTCGGTCCCGTTGGTGTCCCGGGACAGCGCCTGCACCGCCAGCCGCAGCGCCGCGGCCAGCGACATGCCGTCCTCGTGACGCTGGTCCAGGTAGTTGCTGATCTGCTCGGCGTTCCCGCCGACCGCGACCGAACCGTGCTCGTCCACGATCGACCCGTCGTGCGGCAGCCGGTAGATCTGGTCGCCCTCCGGTTCGTCCCCGACCTCGGCGACCACCAACTCGACCTCGTAGGGCTTCTCCGCCGAGCTGGAGAAGATCGTGCCGAGCGTCTGGGCGTACACGTTCGCCAGACCGCGGGCCGTCACGTCGTCGCGGTCGTAGGTGTAGCCGCGCAGGTCGGCGTAGCGCACCCCGCCGATCCGCAGGTTCTCGTACTCGTTGTACTTGCCGGCGGCGGCGAAGCCGATCCGGTCGTAGATCTCGCTGAACTTGTGCAGCGCGCGGGACGGGTTCTCACCGACGAACACGATGCCGTCGGCGTACTGGAGAACGACCAGGCTGCGCCCCCGGGCGATGCCCTTGCGCGCGTACTCCGCCCGGTCGGCCATGGCCTGCTGAGGTGAGACGTAGAACGGCGTAGACACCGGCTGTCCGCCCCTTCCTGTGAGTGGTTACGGTTTCGGCAGGCGGTTCAGAGCAGGGCGGCACGGGGGCCGTCGGGCTGCTCCAGGCGCCGCTCCAGAATCGAACGCGCGATCTCGGAGGACTCGACCTCCGTCAACCTGCGGAATCCGTTCTCGGTGATCACGGTCACGATCGGATAGATCCGCCGGGCCACGTCGGGACCGCCGGTCGCCGAGTCGTCGTCGGCGGCGTCGTACAGCGCCTGCACCACCAGGGTGGTGGCCTGCTGTTCCGTCAGGTCCTCGCGGAAGAGCTTCTTCATCGAACCGCGGGCGAAGATCGACCCGGAGCCGGTGGCCGCGTAGCCCTGCTCCTCGCTCCGACCGCCCGTGACGTCGTAGGAGAAGATCCGGCCCCGCTCCCGGTCCACGTCGTAGCCGGCGAAGAGGGGCACCACGGCCAGGCCCTGCATGGCCATCCCGAGGTTGGAACGGATCATCGTGGACAGCCGGTTGGCCTTGCCCTCCAGGGAGAGCTGGACGCCCTCCACCTTCTCGAAGTGCTCCAGCTCCAGCTGGAACAGCTTCACCATCTCGATGGCGAGGCCGGCGGTCCCGGCGATGCCCACCGCCGAGTACTCGTCCGAGGGGAACACCTTCTCCATGTCGCGCTGGGCGATCATGTTGCCCATCGTGGCCCGCCGGTCGCCGGCGAGGACCACGCCACCGGGGAAGGTCACGGCGATGATGGTGGTGCCGTGCGGCGCCTCGATCGCCCCCTTCACCGGAGGCAGGGCGCGGTTGGCCGGAAGCAGATCCGGCTGGTGCGCCGAGAGGAAGTCCACGAAGGACGACGACCCCGGCGTCAGGAAGGCAGCTGGTAGACGCCCGGTGCCACGGTTGTTGGCTTCCACGAGATTCCTCCCAGGTTAAGCGGCAGCCCTGCGGACGGTGTCGGGATCGGCGCCCAACTCGCCGATGGCCGAATTGCCGTTGAAGCACGGTACGCCAGGGACCTTACCCGCCTCACGGCCGTGATCCACATGCGTGGTCGGGCCGGTTGGAACGGCGGGTGGCGGCGGGACGACGGCAGCTGCGTCCGCACGGGCGCGACCCGTCCTCGGACTGGTCGGGCCCGTCGGCCGCCCCGCGGTCGGGGAAACGGTGGTGCGTGGCCGGGGTCCGGCCACGCACCTGGGAACACCGGCCCCGCCCTCACGGGCGGGGCGGGGCGGAATTCGTCCGTCCGCCCCGCCCGGCTCCTACTGCCCGCCCTTCTGCACGAAGGAGCGCACGAAGTCCTCGGCGTTCTCCTCCAGGACGTCGTCGATCTCGTCGAGGACGGAGTCGACGTCGTCGCTCAGCTTCTCCTGGCGCTCCTTGAGGTCCTCGGACGCCTGCGCGTCCTGCGCCTGCTCCTCGGTCTCCTCGGTGCTGCGCGTGGCCTTCTGCTGTCCGCCGCCGGTGTCCTTGGTCGCCATCAACCCTCACCCCGCTCGGTTCGCCCGACTCAGTTCGATCGGTCAAGATCAGACCCTACAAGCTGGGCCCGACATCGGCCCCCGCGTTCCGTACTCCCGGTGTTCCCGGTCCTCTCCGTCCTCCGTACGACGAAGGGGGTCATCACCATGATTCCCGGCGGCGGGGCCCTTCAGCCCCGTCCGGCCCGGTTTCGCCGGCGCCCCGGCACCGGTCAGCCGCCGGAGAGCACCTTGACGAGGTCCTCGGCGGTGCGGCACCGGTCCAGGAGCGCCTCGACGTGCTGGCGCGTTCCGCGCAGCGGCTCCATGGTCGGCACCCGCTGGAGCGAGTCCCGACCGGGCAGGTCGAAGATGACGGAGTCCCAGGAGGCGGCCGCCACGTCGTCGGCGTACTGTTCCAGGCACCGTCCCCGGAAGTAGGCCCGGGTGTCCTCCGGCGGCTTGGTGCGGGCCCGCTCCACCTCGTCCTCGTCCAGGATCCGCTTCATCCTGCCGCGGGCCACCAGCCGGTTGTAGAGGCCCTTCTCCTCGCGGACGTCGGCGTACTGGAGGTCCACCAGGTGCAGTCGGGCGGCGTCCCAGTCGAGGCCGTCCCGCCGCCGGTAGCCCTCCATCAGCTCCCGCTTGGCGACCCAGTCCAGCTCGCCGGCGAGGCTCATCGGATCGTTCTCCAAGCGGTTCAGCACGTCCTCCCAACGGGTGAGGACGTCCTTGGTCTGCTCGTCCGCATCGGCCCCGAACCGTTCCTCCACGTACTTGCGGGACAGTTCGAAGTACTCCATCTGGAGCTGCACGGCGGTCAGCGTGCGACCGCTGCGGAGCGTGACGAGCTGTCGCAGGCCCGGGTCGTGCGAGACCTGGTGGAGGGTGCGCACGGGCTGGTCGACGGCGAGGTCCACGGCGATGAAGCCGTCCTCGATCATCGACAGGACCAGGGCGGTGGTGCCCAGCTTGAGGTAGGTGGAGGTCTCCGACAGGTTGGCGTCCCCGATGATCACGTGGAGCCGCCGGTACTTCTCGGCGTCGGCGTGCGGTTCGTCCCGGGTGTTGATGATGGGCCGCTTCAGGGTGGTCTCCAGGCCGACCTCGACCTCGAAGTAGTCCGCGCGCTGGCTGATCTGGAAGCCGTGCTCGTGGCCGTCCTGGCCGATGCCGACCCGCCCGGCCCCCGTCACGACCTGCCGGGAGACGAAGAAGGGCGTCAGGTGGCGCACGATGTCCGAGAAGGGGGTCTCCCGCTTCATCAGGTAGTTCTCGTGCGTCCCGTAGGAGGCGCCCTTGTTGTCGGTGTTGTTCTTGTAGAGGTGGATGGGCTGGGCACCCGGCAGCTGGGCGGCCCGCTCCGCGGCCTCCGCCATGATCCGCTCCCCCGCCTTGTCCCACAGGACCGCGTCCCGCGGGTTGGTGATCTCCGGGGAGCTGTACTCGGGGTGGGCGTGGTCCACGTAGAGCCGCGCACCGTTGGTCAGGATGACGTTGGCGAGACCGATGTCCTCGTCGGTGAGCTGGCTGACGTCGGCGGCTTCGCGCGCGAGGTCGAACCCGCGGGCGTCGCGCAACGGGTTCTCCTCCTCGAAGTCCCAGCGGGCCCGGCGGGCGCGGTGCATCGCCGCCGCGTAGGCGTTGACGATCTGGGACGAGGTGAGCATGGCATTGGCATTGGGGTGGCCGGGGACGGAGATGCCGTACTCCGTCTCGATGCCCATTACTCGCCGTACGGTCATGCGGCCCTCCTTGCCCGGCGCGCCCCCGGTCGGGGGCCGCGCTCACCTACCGCCGGTGCTCCACTGGGCGTGCGGTGCCGGTCCCCGCACGGCGCGGCGCGGCGGTACGGTCGAGCCTATGCCGCTCGACACCAGCGGGGAGATCGTTTCCGTCATTGCCGTGTCGCCGGCCGCACGGTCGGCTGCGGGGGGCCCTGCCCGCCCGCAGCCGAGCGGCGTGCCTAGAGGTACTGACCGGTGTTCGCCACCGTGTCGATGGAGCGGCCGGTGTCGGCGCCCTGCTTCCCGGTGACCAGGGTGCGGATGTAGACGATCCGCTCGCCCTTCTTGCCGGAGATCCGGGCCCAGTCGTCCGGGTTGGTCGTGTTGGGCAGGTCCTCGTTCTCCTTGAACTCGTCCACGCACGCCTGGAGGAGGTGGGAGACCCGCAGACCCTTCTGGTTCTGTTCGAGGAACGCCTTGATCGCCATCTTCTTGGCGCGTCCCACGATGTTCTCGATCATGGCGCCGGAGTTGAAGTCCTTGAAGTACAGGACCTCCTTGTCGCCGTTGGCGTAGGTGACCTCCAGGAAGCGGTTCTCCTCGGACTCGGCGTACATCTGCTCCACCGCGGTCTGGATCATGCCCTGGACCGTGGCGCCGCGGTCGCCGCCGTGCTCGCCGAGGTCGTCGCCGTGGAGCGGGAGGCGCTCGGTGAGGTACTTGCCGAAGATGTCCTTGGCCGCCTCGGCGTCCGGACGCTCGATCTTGATCTTCACGTCGAGCCGTCCGGGGCGCAGGATCGCGGGGTCGATCATGTCCTCGCGGTTGGAGGCGCCGATGACCACCACGTTCTCCAGGCCCTCCACGCCGTCGATCTCGGCGAGGAGCTGCGGGACGATGGTGTTCTCCACGTCCGAGCTGACGCCCGAGCCGCGGGTGCGGAAGAGGGACTCCATCTCGTCGAAGAAGACGATGACCGGGGTGCCCTCGCTGGCCTTCTCGCGGGCCCGCTGGAACACCAGGCGGATCTGGCGCTCGGTCTCGCCGACGTACTTGTTGAGCAGCTCCGGGCCCTTGATGTTGAGGAAGAAGCTCTTGCCCGCGGCCTGACCGGTGACCTCGGCGACCTTCTTCGCCAAGGAGTTGGCCACCGCCTTGGCGATGAGGGTCTTGCCGCAGCCGGGCGGGCCGTAGAGCAGCACGCCCTTGGGCGGGCGCAGTTCGTGCTCCTTGAAGAGGTCCGGGTAGAGGTAGGGCAGCTCGACCGCGTCGCGGATCATCTCGATCTGGTTGCCCAGACCGCCGATCTGCTCGTAGCCGATGTCCGGGACCTCCTCCAGGACGAGTTCCTCGACCTCGCTCTTGGGCACGACCTCGTAGACGTAGCCGGAACGGGGTTCGAGCAGGAGGGCGTCGCCGGGGCGGATGGTGACGTCGAGGAGGGGTTCGGCGAGCCGGACCACGCGCTCCTCGTCGGTGTGCCCGACGACCAGGGCGCGTTCGCCGTCCTCCAGGACCTCCTTGAGGGTGACGATGTCGCCGACGCGCTCGTAGGTCATGGCCTCGACCACGTTGAGCGCCTCGTTCAACATGACTTCCTGGCCGCGCCGCAGTCCGTCGACCTCGACGCTCGGGCTCACGTTCACCCGGAGCTTGCGGCCCCCGGTGAAGATGTCGACGGTGCCGTCCTCGTTGGCCGTCAGGAAGACGCCGAACCCGGCCGGCGGCTGGGCGAGCCGGTCGACCTCTTCCTTGAGGGCCACGATCTGGTCGCGGGCCTCACGGAGCGTGTTCGCGAGGCGTTCGTTCTGTGCGGACACACCGGCAAGGTTGGTCTGTAGCTCGACGATCCGCTCTTCGAGAATCCGCGTGTGGCGCGGTGAGTCGGCGAGCTTGCGCCGCAGTACGGCGATCTCCTGCTCAAGATCGGCGATCTGACCGGCCGGGTCTTCGGACCCTCGACCCGGGCGGATGCCGCGGTTCATGTCATCGTCGTGGGCTGCCACGGTCCTCACCTCCTCCAAAGGGAGCTGGACGCTTCCTGACCCTACCTGGGTGGGTGACGATTGAAACCCCTAGATCACAAAGACCGTGGGGGTGTGTCCGATCTTCACCCTTGCGCTCTCCCTCACGCCAGGGGAATACCCACGGAATGACCTCTGGAAGCGGCCGGGTATGCCCGGGAACCGGTCAACACCCAACAGACTGCGGCCGACTTGTGGGGGTGGCACGCCCCTCGGCGGACGAAACGGTGCATCTCCTGTGACGAGCGCCACGCACCCGGGAGCACCGTCCCGACCGGGTTTTCGGCCAGCGGCGGGGATGTCAGGCACCTCACGCTCCGTGTCCCGGGCCGGGGGCTCCCGCCCGGCTCGCGGGCGGTTGTTAAGGTCGGTCGTCAGGCACCCGCGGGCACGGTCACGTCGGGTGCGCGGGTCGGGAACACGGCAGGAGCGACGACGGTGGGGCAAGCGGACCGGTCGGACGGACTCGGCGGCGACGGCGCCGAGCTGGAGGTCTGGATCGACCAGGACCTGTGCACGGGCGACGGCATCTGCGTCCAGTACGCCCCGGAGGTCTTCGAGCTGGACATCGACGGGCTGGCGTATGTGAAGAGCGCCGACGACGAGTTGCTCCAGGAGCCCGGCGCGACCACCAGGGTGCCGCTGCCCTTGCTGCGGGACGTGGCCGACTCGGCGAAGGAGTGCCCCGGGGACTGCATCCACGTGCGGCGGGTGGCCGACCGGGTCGAGGTGTACGGACCCGACGCGGCCTGAGCGCCTCCCGGCGCCGTCACGCCCCGAAGGCCGTCCCCGCGTCGGTGCTCGTGAAACGGCCGTCGCGCCAGGTCCAGGTGGTGCGTCGGCGCTCGTCCGGGCAGCAGTTGGGCACCTCGCGCGAGGAGTAGCCGAGCAGCGTCGCGGTCACCGAGCCCGCGCGCACGCCCAGCTCGGCGACGTTGAGCCGCTCCGCGGGCCGGACCAGGGTCGCCACGACCCGGGGGTCGGCTCCGGGCACCCGACCGCGGGTGAGGACGTACACGCCGTTCGGCGGGGTCCCCATGGCGGTGTCGCAGCGCGCCACGGCGACGGTCTCCGGGCTGCCGTCCCCGTCCAGGTCACCGGTGGCCTTCTTGATCACCCGGACCGTGACCGGGCCGCAGTCGATCGGGAAGGTCACCTCGGCGGGGTCGGGCGCGGGGCCCGGGGCGCGGGGCGCTTCGGCGGCGGAACGCCCCGGCTGGACGGCGGTCGCCGGATCCGGTTGCAGGACGGAGGAGGCCGCGATCACGCCGGCGAGCGCGGTGGCGGTGGCCACCCAGTGGATGGGCCGGGTGTGGGTGTGCGCCAGTTCCGGAACGGCGGGTTGCTGCACGAGGAGTGTCTCCTGTGAGGGCTGTGCCGGTGGGGTGGCCAGCATCGTGTCACACCCGCACGGGGCCGGGGAACGGCGGGGCACGGAACGACTGAACGCCCGGACGGCTCGGCCGGGTTCTCCCGTGGGATCGGGAACTCGACGGAGCCGTCCGGGCGTTGGGTGGGTGACCGACGCGCCGGGGCGGGCGGCTCAGCGGGGGGCGCCGCCATCGGCGTTGGGGCCGGCGTAGTCCTCGCCGTAGGCGCCCTTGGCGGGGCGGCGGCGGCGCATCGGGGGCTCGACGCCGTCGGCGAGGCGCCGGGCGGTGAGCAGGAAGCCGGTGTGGCCGATCATGCGGTGGTCCGGGCGGACCGCCAGGCCCTCGATGTGCCAGTTGCGGATCATCGTCTCCCAGGCGGTCGGCTCGTTGAAGCAGCCGATCTCCCGGATGGACTCCACGGTCCGGGCGAGCTGGGTGGTGGTGGCCACGTAGCAGCAGAGGATGCCGCCGGGGACGAGCGCCTTGGAGACGGCCTCCAGGCACTCCCACGGGGCGAGCATGTCGAGGATCACCCGGTCGACGTCGGTGTCGGACAGGTTGTCCTGGAGGTCCCCCACGGTGAGCTGCCAGGCCGGGTGCGGGCCGCCGAAGTAGCGCTCCACGTTCTGCCGGGCGATGTCCGCGAAGTCCTCACGGCGCTCGTAGGAGTGGAGCATGCCCTGGTCCCCGATGGCCCGGAGCAGGAAGCTGCTCAACGAGCCGGAGCCCACCCCCGCCTCCACGACGCGGGCGCCGGGGAAGATGTCCGCGAAGGAGAGGATCTGCCCCGCGTCCTTGGGATAGACCACGGCGGCGCCGCGGGGCATGGACAGGACGTAGTCGGGGAGCAGGGGGCGCAGCGCGAGGTAGGCGACGTTCCCCGTGGTGCGGACAACGCTGCCCTCGGGGGAGCCGATCAGCTCGTCGTGCGGGAAGGAACCCTTGTGGGTGTGGAAGTTCTTCCCCGCTTCGAGCGTGAACGTGTAGTGGCGTCCCTTGGGGTCGGTGAGCTGGACCTGGTCCCCGACCTTGAAGGGCCCGCGGCGGCGGGCGGCACCGGTCGGTTCGGACATGTGACCAGCCTACCCGCCGTCCCGGGGGGCTCGGACCACGGACGGGCCCGGGCCCGGTTCAGGAGGGGCGGGCCATGGCCCGGACGAAGGCCCTCTCCACGTCCGTCGCGGAGAGGACGCCGTAGATCTCGCCGGAGTCCTCGACCACCAGGTACTCGGTGGCGGGGGCGGCGCGCAGGGCGTCCAGGAGGTCCTCGCCGGCCAGCTCGGCGGAGACCCGCATCCCGTCGGTCAGGTCCTGGGCGAGGTCGCTGACGGCGACCCAGGGTCGGCGGTGCTCGGGGACGCCGACGATCGCCGCCTCCCGGACCACGGCGAGCGGTTCCCCGTCCGGGGCGACGACGACCAGGGCGCGGGCCCCGGCGTCGTTGGCGCGCCGCAGCGCCTCGGACAGGGGGGTGTCGGTCTCCACCGGGACGGCGCGGCGGGTCAGGGTGCGGGCCTGCAGTTCGGGCAGGTGCTCCCGGAGCCGGGCCATGCGCAGGCTGTTGCCGGCCCCGGTCCAGATGATGGCGGCGAGGATGGCGGCCAGCAGGGCGTCGGTGATCGTGTCCATCGCGCTGATGTCGTCGGACGCGGGG
Organism: Streptomyces sp. NPDC002490; assembly: GCF_040296045.1. Lineage (NCBI taxonomy): Bacteria > Bacillati > Actinomycetota > Actinomycetes > Kitasatosporales > Streptomycetaceae > Streptomyces > Streptomyces sp. NPDC002490. Next base: position 28,795 of record NZ_JBEOWM010000015.1, read on the forward strand.
CCGAGCAGACCGGACTGGGTGAGCAGGGGCAGGCCGATCAGGACCGAGACGGCGAGGCCGCGCCCCACCCAGGCGGCGGCGATGGTGCCGCTCATGGGCTTGCCGGTGATCTTCCAGACCACGGCGCGCAGCATCCGACCGCCGTCGAGCGGCAGGCCCGGCAGCAGGTTGAAGGCGGCCACGATCAGGTTGGAGATCATCAGCCCGGCCAGCAGCACTCCGGGGACCGTGTCGGGCTCGACGAACAGCATGCCCGCGTAGAAGACCGCGGCGAGCACCAGCGACAGCAGCGGTCCGACGAAGGCGAGGACGAACTCCCGGCCGGGGGTCTCCGACTCCTTCTCGATCTCGGAGACGCCGCCGAAGAACTGGAGCTGGATGCGGCGCACCGGCAGCTTGAAGCGGAGGGCCGCGACGGTGTGCGCGAGCTCGTGGACGAGCACGGAGGCGTAGAACGCGACGGCGAAGAACAGGGAGACCAGGTACCGGGCGCCGCCCAGCTCGGGCAGGACGCGGTCGAGCTGGCCGCCGAAGACCCAGGTGATCAGGGCCGCCACCAGGAACCAGCTGGGGGCGACGTAGACGGGGACGCCGAAGGGGCGGCCCATGAGGATGCCGCCGCCGGGCTCCTTGGTCCGTTGCCGCTGGTCCGGGCCCGCCCCCGGTGCCCCGGGGCCTGCCGGCGGATCGGTCGGCGGGGGCGTGTGGGCGTACGGGTGGCGGGGCGCCCGGTCCGGGGGCCCGCCGTGCTGGGGGCCGCTCGAAGGGGGCGGGCCCTTGTCGGGGTCCGTGGGCGGGGTCGCCGCGGCGGGGGCCGCGGGGGTGTCGGGGGCGGGTGTCCCGTCCGCGGGTGCGGCACCGGGCCGGGCGTCGGGGGTGACGTCCGGGTGGTCCGGGTGCGGGGGCCGTCCGGCCGCCGCGTCGCTGTCCGGCTGCGGCTGACCGCTCCCGCCGCTCTCAGTCACGGTGTCCCCTCGTTCGGTGTCCCTCGCCCCCGATCATGCAGTGCGCGGGGGGCCGTGGTCGATGGTATGCGTCCTGGTGTCGGTGGCGGGCCGTAGGGTCTGTCCCCATGGAGACCCGTACCGGCGAGGCCGTGGCACCCGCGCGCCCGGATTCGTTGTCGCCGTCCCGTGCGAGCGATTTCATGCAGTGTCCGCTGTTGTACCGCTTCAGGGTGATCGACAAGCTGCCCGAGAAGCCCAGCGCGGCGGCGACGCGCGGCACCCTGGTCCATGCCGTGCTGGAGCGGCTGTTTGACGCTCCTGCCATCGAGCGTACGGCGCCGCGGGCGAAGGCGCTGGTTCCCGGCCAGTGGGAGCGCATGCGCACGGCGAGGCCGGAGCTGGCCGACCTCTTCGCGGCCCCGCAGGACGCGGCGGAGCCCGACCCGGACGGCACCGGCGACGCGGACCGGCTGGCCCGGTGGCTGGCGGAGGCGGAGTCCCTGGTCGAGCGGTGGTTCACGCTGGAGGACCCGACCCGGCTGGAGCCGGCCGAGCGCGAACTGTTCGTGGAGGCGCGGCTGCCCTCCGGCCTGCGGCTACGGGGGATCATCGACCGGGTCGACGTCGCCCCCACCGGCGAGGTCCGGATCGTCGACTACAAGACCGGCAAGGCTCCGCGCCCCGAGTACGCGGAGGGCGCGATCTTCCAGATGACCTTCTACGCGCTGGTGGTGTGGCGCCTCAAGGGCCTGGTGCCGCGACGTCTGCAACTGGTCTACCTGGGCAGCGGCGACGTCCTCACCTACGACCCGGTGGTCGCGGACCTGGAGCGGGTGGAGCGCAAGGTGCACGCCCTGTGGGAGGCGATCCGGCAGGCCACCGAGACCGGCGACTGGCGCCCCCGGCGGACCAAGCTGTGCGGCTGGTGCGACCACCGTGCGGTCTGCCCGGAGTTCGGGGGGACTCCCCCGCCGTATCCGCTGGCGCTCGGGCCCCGGGACGGGGCATCGGGCGGGGAGCCCGGGGCGGCACCGGCGAACGGCCCCGAACAGGGCAGAATGGGCCCGGACTAGCCGAAGGAGACTCACGTGGCCATCCGTGTCCTACTCGTCGACGACCAGCCGCTGCTGCGCACCGGGTTCCGGATGATTCTGGAGGCCGAGGCCGATCTCGCGGTCGTCGGCGAGGCCGGGGACGGCCTCCAGGCGCTCGACCAGGTCCGCGCGCTCCAGCCCGACGTGGTCCTGATGGACATCCGCATGCCCCGCATGGACGGGGTGGAGGCCACCCGGCAGATCACCGGCCCCGATCGGGACGGGCCGGCCAAGGTCCTGGTGCTGACCACCTTCGACCTCGACGAGTACGTGGTGGAGGCGCTCAAGGCGGGGGCGAGCGGCTTCCTGCTGAAGGACGCGCCGGCGAACGAGTTGGTCCAAGCGATCCGGGTGGTGGCGGCGGGCGAGGCGATGCTCGCGCCGAGCATCACCCGCCGGCTGCTCGACAAGTACGCCGACCACCTCCCCTCGGGGGACGAGCCGGTGCCCGACACCCTGCACACGCTCACCGACCGCGAGGTGGAGGTGTTGAAGCTGGTGGCGCGCGGACTGTCCAACGCGGAGATCGCGGCGGAACTCTTCGTCAGCGAGACCACGGTGAAGACGCACGTGGGCCACGTGCTGACCAAGCTGGGCCTGCGGGACCGGGTCCAGGCGGCGGTGTACGCCTACGAGAGCGGACTGGTGCGCCCCGGCGCCCAGTGACCGCCCGGATCCCACGCGAACGGGCCGGGCCGGGACCCGCGGGGGTCCCGACCCGGCCCGTCGACAGCCGGTGGCTCAGCTCTTGTTGATCTCCCAGAAGCGGAACACCGTGGAGGCGTCGAGGCAGTTCTCCAGCCCGTAGACGCCGTCCTGGACGACCGCGTACTGCTTGGCCTGCCAGAGCGGGACGATGGGCACCTCGCGCGCCACGATCTGCTGGAGCTCGCCGTACTCGTCGTTGGTGGCGCCGCGGTTGCTCTCGGCGGCGGTCGCCGGGATGAGGTCCCCGGTGATGGTGCGGTTCTCGTAGTTGTTGCCCAGCACGTTGCCCTTGCCGAAGAAGGGCTGGGTGAAGTTGTCCGGGTCCGGGTAGTCCGGCACCCAGCCCTTCACGTACACGCCGTACTTGTTCGCGGCGATGGCCTCGTCGTACCGGTCGATCTCGATCGAGCGGACCTCGGCGTCGAACAGCCCGCTGTCGTTCAACTGCCGGGCGATGGCCTTGAACTCCTGGTCGGTGGAGGGCCCGTAGCGCACCGGCGTCGACCACAGGGTCAGCTTCACCTTGTCGGTGATGCCCTCCTCGGCGAGCGCCGCCTTGGCCTTGGCCCGCTGCGGACGGCTGCCGTACTCGTCGAAGAACGCCGTGTTGTGGGCGGTGATCCCGGCCGGGATGATGGAGTACAGCGGTTCGGCGGTGGAGTCGTAGACCTCCTGGACGAGGGCCTCGCGGTCGATCAGGTAGGCGATCGCCTTGCGGACCCCCTTCTTCCCGACCACCGGGTCCTTCAGGTTGAAGACCAGGTGCTGCACCTCGGCGCTGCTCCCGGCGACGACGTCGATGCCGGAGGCGGTGCTGGTGTCGGTCTCGATCTCGGCGATGTCCTTGGCCGCGAGGCCGCGGTAGGCGACGTCGACCTCCTTGCCGAGCAGCGCGCGCTTCAACGCCTTCTGGTCGCCGCGGAAGAGCCGCAGGGTGATCTTGGAGTTGCGGAGCTTGGCGGTGCCCCGGTACGCGTCGTTGCGGGAGAACTCCGCCCGGTCCTCGGCGAAGGAGTCGAGCGCGTACGGGCCCGAGCCCACCGCCTCGCCGTCCGTGCGCAGCTTGTCCGCGGGGTACTCGCGGCGGTCCACGATCGAACCGGCACCGGAAGCGATCTTGCTGGGGAAGGTGGCGTCGGGGACGTTCAGCCGGAAGACGACCGTACGGGCGTCGGGCGTCTGGACCTCGTCGAGCATGGGGAACATGATCGCCGGGCCGGCATCGTCATTGATGCGCATCATGCGGTCGAAGGAGTGCTTCACGTCGGCCGAGGTCAGCTCGTTGCCGTTGCTGAACTTGAGGTCCTTGCGCAGGATGCACTCGAACACCTTGGTCTCCACGTCGGTGAAGCCGCAGCGCTCGGCCGCCTCCGGCTCCGGTTCGGTGCTGCCGACGGGGAAGCTCAGTAGGGACTGGAACACGTTGTTGAACAGCAGCCACGAGCCGGGATCGTATCCGGCGGCGGGGTCGGTGGACTGTACGTCGTCGGACATGCCGACCACGACGGAACCACCGCTACCGGAACCGCCGTTCTCCGTGCCGCAGCCGGTCAGGGTGGCGGCGGCCAGTCCTGTCGCGACGGACAGGGCGGACCACTGGGTGCGCTTCTTCACTATCTACCTTGGGGGGGTCAGAGGGAGTCAGCCGCTGACTCCGCGGCTCAGCTCCCACAACTGAAGGTTCGACGAGGAGTCGAGTGCCCATTCGGCTCCTTGGACGTCGTCGCGCGCGGCCACGTACTGCCGGCCTTGCCACAGGGGCAGTACGGGAACGTCCTCGGCGACGATGTCCTGGATCTCCTCGATGCTGCGCGACGCGCCCGTGCGGTCGGCCTCCCGGCGCGACCGGGGGATCAGGTCGTCACGGATGGCGCTGTTCACGTACGGCAGCGCGAGGAAGTTTCCCTTGTCGAGGAAGGGGGCGAGGAAGTTGTCGGCGTCGGGGAAGTCGGGGAACCATCCGAGGCCGTACACCGCGTACGTACCGTCGAGTTCTTCGGCGCGGAACTTCTTCCATTCCGTGCCCTTGACCTCGACGTCGAACAGACCACTGGCGTTGAGTTGCTTCTTCAGCACCGCGAACTCCTTCGCGGTGCCGGGGCCGTAGTGGTCGGTGGTGTAGTGCAGGGTGAGCTTGACCGGTGTGGTGACACCCGCCTTGCTCAGGATCGAGCGGGCCTTGTCGGTGCTCGGTGCGCCGTACCGGTTGAAGAAGGCGCTGGAGTGTCCGGGGAGGGTGACCGGAACCAGGGAGTACAGCGGGTCCGCCATCTCCCCGTACACGGTGGAGGTCAGTGCGCCGCGGTCGACGAGTTGGGCCATGGCCTGCCGGACCGCCTTCTTGCGGACCCCGGGCGCCTCGGTGTTGAAGCCGAGGTAGCGGATCTCCAGCCCGGGCGTCTCGACCAGCTTGACGTCCTCGTCGGCGCCGTCGGACAGCTTCTTGATCTGCTCCGGGGACATGGTGCGGGTCATCAGGTCGATCTCGCCCGCGTCGAGCGCCGCGCCCATGGCCCCGGCGTCCACGAACGGACGGAGTTCGACCTTGCCGTTCTTGGGCGTGTGCTGGCCCCGGTACTTCTCGTTCTTGGTGAACACGGCCTTGGTGAGACGGCCGTCCTTCGTCTCGGCCTCCAGGGTGTACGGCCCGGAACCGTCGACGCGGAACCCCTCGCGGAGCCGGTCACGGGGGTACTCCTCGGGGTGCACGATCCCCGCGACGGGGGTGGCGAGCTTGAACGGGAAGGTCGCGTCGGGGGTCTTCAGATGGAAGATGACCTTCTTGTACCCCTGGGTCTCGACGGTGTCGATGGTGTTCAACAGGCTGGCGACACCGCTGGACGACTTGATGCCCAGGACCCGGTCGATGGAGTACTTGACGTCGGTCGCGGTGACGGCTTCGCCGCCCGCGAAGGTGAGGCCGTCGCGCAGGGTGCACTCGTAGCGCTCGTTGCCGGTGTCGGTGAAGGCGCAGCTCTCGGCCGCCTCCGGTACCGGTTCGCCGCCGCCCCGTTCCATCGTCATCAGCGTCTGGAGGGTCTGCCGCAGCAGGTTCCAGGAGCCCGCGTCGTAGGCGTGCGCCGGGTCGAGGGGACCCGGGGAGTGCTCGGTCGCCGCGAAGGAGTCGGTGGTGCCGACGGTGATCGCGTGACCCTTCCGGTCCCCGCCGCCCGGCTCGCCGCATCCGACGAGGACCGGAGTGAACAGGCCGAGGACGGCCGGCAACACCAACGTCTTGCGGTTCATGGGCGGGGTTCTCCAGAGCGGTTGCTCCCGGACGTCGGCGGGGGGTGTGGGCGGCGTCCGGGATTCCGGTGATGTTCTGGCGACGACCCTAGTCCGATGCGCCCCTTTCCCCGGACCGGGCGGTTCCCCTCCTCCATCACGCTCCGGAACCGGCGGTCGACGGACCGAACAGCGGGGCGGCGGAAGGTATCGTGCACCCTCCCCCCAATCGGGACACATGGACCCGACCGCGGGTCGCCCCCGGAGACGCTCCGCAGGGGATGGGCGCCCCGATCACACCCAGCGATGTGTCAAAGCTCACAGGGGCGCGCACGGCGATCCGTCGGGCCCTCCCCCCATCCACCGGCATATTCCACCCGAAACGGTCACATGACATGCACAGTTGATGGTTTCATCACCTGCGCGGGGCCGGGAACGGTCGGAAGCGCACCGGTCGGAAGCGCCTGCGACCGGCGCCCGCCGACACCCACGGTGACGGCGGGCACGGCCCCCGGCGGCGGTTGCCGGGGGGACGGGGGTTCAGTTCGGGCTCATCAGGTCGTGGAGGAAGGCCAGGTCCACGTCCTCCAGGGACGTGACGATCGTGCGGCCGGCGGCGGCCAGGATCGGGGAGACCGAGGGCACGACCACCACCCGGCAGCCCGCGGCCTCGGCGGCGGCGACCCCGGTGGCGGCGTCCTCGACGACGGCGCAGCGGGTCGGGTCGACGCCCAGCCCCGCCGCGGCCCGCAGATACGGGTCCGGGAAGGGCTTGGTCCGCTCCACCTCGTCCCCGGCGACCGTCAGGTGGAAGTTCTCGTGTCCGAGCGAGTGCAGGACCCGGTCGATGACCCGGCGGTGCGAGGCCGAGACCAGGGCGGTGGGAACCCGGTGGGCGGCCAGCTCGGCGAGCAGCCGCGTCGCGCCCGGCATCAGCGGCAGCGCGCGGCTGATGCGCCGCTCGAAGCCCTCGTTGAGCAGCACGGTCAGTTCGGGGAGCGTGATGTCGGCGCCGGTCGCCTCGATGAGGAACCCCGCGCTGCGGGACATGGGTCCGCCGACGACGACCGTGCGCCAGGCGTCGTCCAGCCGGTGCCCGAGCGCGGCGAAGACCTCCGCCTCCGCCTCCCACCAGATGCCCTCGGTGTCGACGAGCGTGCCGTCCATGTCGAGGAGGACGGCCTGGAGCGCGGAACCGTCGGAAGGTCGACTGCCGAACGCGGGAACCGTGGTGGTCATCCGGGCACCTCCGGGAGGGACGAAGAGGCCGGCTGCGGTTCCGCGGAGGATCCCTCACGAACGGGCAGCCGGCCTGCACTGGACAGACCAGTGTACGACCTCGGGGCGCGGCACGCCGGACGGAAGCGGGCCGGGTCCCGGTCCGTCCGGCCCGCGGGCCGGAAACCGGGTGCGCGGCCGGTGGCGTCCGGGGGGACGCCACCGGCCGCACCGGTCGACCCGGTTCAGCGGGCGTTGAAGTACTTCGCCTCCGGGTGGTGGATCACGATGGCGTCGGTGGACTGCTCGGGGTGCAGCTGGAACTCCTCGGAGAGGAGCACGCCGATCCGCTCCGGCTCCAGCAGCCGGGCGATCTTGGCGCGGTCCTCCAGCTCGGGGCAGGCCCCGTAGCCGAGCGAGAAGCGGGCCCCGCGGTACTTCAGCGCGAACATGTCCTCGATGCCGGCCGGGTCCTCCCCGGCGAAGCCCAGCTCGGAGCGGACCCGGGCGTGCCAGTACTCGGCCAGGGCCTCGGCGAGCTGCACGGAGAGCCCGTGCAGCTCCAGGTAGTCGCGGTAGGCGTTGGCCTCGAAGAGTTCGGCGGTGGCCTCGCCGATCCGGGAGCCGACGGTGACGACCTGGAGGCCGACCACGTCGACCTCGCCGGACTCCTCGGGGCGGAAGAAGTCGGCCAGGCACAGGCGCCGGCCCCGGCGCTGGCGCGGGAAGGTGAAGCGGGTGCGCTCGTTGCCCTGCTCGTCCAGGACGACCAGGTCGTCGCCCTTGGAGACGCACGGGAAGTAGCCGTACACGACGGCCGCCTCCAGCAGGTTCTCGGTCTGGAGCTTGTCGAGCCAGCCCCGCAGTCGGGGGCGGCCCTCGGTCTCGGCCAGTTCCTCGTAGCTGGGGCCGTCACCGGCGCGGTTCTGCTTCAGCCCCCACTGCCCCTTGAACAGGGCGCCCTCGTCCAGCCAGGAGGCGTACTCCTTGAGCTGGATGCCCTTGACCACCCGGGTGCCCCAGAACGGCGGGGTCGGCACCGGGTTGTCGGTGGCGACGTCGGAGCGGACGGCGCCCTCCTCGGGACGGTCCTGTGCGACGGGGGCGGCGGCGGCCCGGACCCGGCGCTGCTTCAGCTCGGGCAGCGCGGCTCCCGGCACCCCGCGCTTGACGGCGATCAGCGCGTCCATCAGCCGTAGGCCCTCGAAGGCGTCCCGGGCGTAGCGGACCTCGCCCTCGTAGATCTCGTGCAGGTCCTGCTCGACGTAGGCGCGGGTGAGGGCGGCGCCGCCGAGGATGACCGGGTAGTCGGCGGAGAGCCCGCGCTGGTTCAGCTCCTCCAGGTTCTCCTTCATGATCACGGTGGACTTCACCAGGAGGCCGGACATGCCGATGACGTCGGCGCGGTGCTCCTCGGCGGCCTCCAGGATCGCGGAGACGGGTTGCTTGATGCCGATGTTGACGACGTTGTAGCCGTTGTTGGACAGGATGATGTCCACGAGGTTCTTGCCGATGTCGTGGACGTCCCCGCGGACGGTGGCGAGCACGATGGTGCCCTTGCCCTCCGCGTCCGACTTCTCCATGTGGGGTTCGAGGTGGGCGACCGCGCCCTTCATGACCTCGGCGGACTGGAGCACGAACGGCAGTTGCATCTGGCCGGAGCCGAAGAGCTCGCCGACGACCTTCATGCCGTCCAGCAGGGTCTCGTTGACGATGTCGAGCGCCGGACGTTCGGCGAGCGCGGCGTCGAGGTCGGCCTCCAGCCCGTTCTTCTCGCCGTCGATGATGCGGCGCTTGAGGCGCTCGTCCAGCGGCAGCGCGGCGAGTTCCTCGGCCTTGCCCGCCTTCATCGACTTGGTGTCGACGCCCTCGAAGAGCTCCAGCAGCCGCTGGAGGGGGTCGTACCCCTCGGCCCGGCGGTCGTAGACCAGGTCGAGGGCGACCTTGACCTGTTCCTCGTCGAGCCGGGCGATGGGCAGGATCTTGGAGGCGTGGACGATGGCCGAGTCGAGGCCGGCCTTGACGCACTCGTCGAGGAAGACGGAGTTGAGCACCAGTCGGGCGGCCGGGTTGAGGCCGAAGGAGATGTTGGACAGCCCGAGGGTGGTCTGCACGTCCGGGTGGCGGCGCTTGAGTTCGCGGATGGCCTCGATGGTGGCGACGCCGTCCTTGCGGGACTCCTCCTGGCCGGTGCAGATGGTGAAGGTCAGGGTGTCGATGAGGATGTCCGACTCGTGGATGCCCCAGTTGCCGGTGAGGTCGTCGATGATGCGCTCGGCGATCTCGACCTTCTTCTCGACGGTGCGGGCCTGCCCCTCCTCGTCGATGGTCAGGGCCATCAGGGCGGCGCCGTGCTCCCGGGCGAGTGCGGTGACCCTGGCGAACCGGGACTCGGGGCCGTCGCCGTCCTCGTAGTTGACCGAGTTGATGACGGCCCGTCCGCCGAGCTTCTCCAGCCCGGCCCGGATGACCTCGACCTCGGTGGAGTCCAGGACGATCGGCAGGGTGGAGGCGGTGGCGAAGCGGCCGGCCAGTTCCGCCATGTCCGCGACGCCGTCGCGGCCCACGTAGTCGACGCACAGGTCGAGCATGTGGGCGCCCTCGCGGATCTGCTCCCGGGCGATCTCCACGCAGTCGTCCCAGCGTCCGTCGAGCATGGCGGTGCGGAACTTCTTGGAGCCGTTGGCGTTGGTGCGCTCGCCGATGGCGAGGTACGAGGTGTCCTGTCGGAAGGGCACCGTCTGGTACAGCGAGGCCGCGCCGGGCTCCGGGTGCGGTGCACGGGCGGGCGGGGTGACGCCGCGGACGCGTTCCACGACCTGGCGCAGGTGCTCGGGGGTGGTGCCGCAGCAACCGCCGACCAGGGAGAGCCCGTACTCGCGGACGAAGGTCTCCTGCGCGTCGGCGAGTTCGGGGGCGCCGAGCGGGTAGTGGGCGCCGTCCTTGCCGAGCACGGGCAGACCCGCGTTCGGCATGCAGGAGAGCGGGATGCGGGAGTTGCGGGCGAGGTAGCGCAGGTGCTCGCTCATCTCGGCGGGGCCGGTGGCGCAGTTCAGCCCGATCATGTCGATGCCGAGCGGCTCCAGGGCGGTGAGCGCGGCGCCGATCTCGGAGCCGAGCAGCATGGTGCCGGTGGTCTCGACGGTCACCGAGCAGATGATCGGCAGCCGGCCGCCGGTGGCCTCCAGTGCGCGGTGGGAGCCGAGGATGGACGCCTTGGTCTGGAGGAGGTCCTGGGTGGTCTCGACGATGAGGGCGTCCGCCCCGCCGGCGATGAGCCCCTCCGCGTTGCGCTGGTAGTAGTCGCGCAGCGTGGTGAAGGGCGCGTGTCCCAGGGTGGGCAGCTTGGTGCCGGGGCCGATGGAACCGAGCACCCAACGCTGCTGGCCGGTGGCGGTGGTGAACTCGTCGGCGACCTCGCGGGCGATGCGGGCGCCCGCCTCGGACAGCTCGAACACCCGCTCGGGGATGTCGTACTCGCCGAGGGCGGAGTAGTTGGCGCCGAAGGTGTTGGTCTCGACGCAGTCGACGCCGACCCCGAAGTACGCCTCGTGGACGGTGCGGACGATGTCGGGGCGGGTGACGTTGAGGATCTCGTTGCAGCCTTCGAGGTCCTGGAAGTCCGCGAGGGTGGGGTCCTGTGCCTGGAGCATCGTGCCCATGGCGCCGTCCGCGACCACGACGCGGCTGGCGAGGGCTTCTCGCAGGGCGTCGGTGCGGGCTCGGCTGTCGGCGGGCACGGCGGACGGGTGGGGCGACGAGGCCATGTGAGGGGCTCCCTGGGATGCGACGGCTGTCGGCTTTGCGACTCCACGGGGAAGTCGCACGTGCCCAGGGTAACCGGGAGGCCGGGGAGCGCGCGGGGCGCGTCCACGGGGCGGACGTGCACACAGGGCGCACGCCCCCCTCGGGGCGTACGCGGGGCGGCTTCCCGTGGTCACCGGTTCGGGGCCGGCGGGACGGCCGCCGGCTGGGCCGATCGAGGGCATTCGGTCCGCCGCTCGGGTGGCGTGCTCCGCACCCGATCCACCGGGCCGCGCGCGCCCGGCGGCCGGGAGCGCGGCGGATGCGGACCGGGGCGGTCCGCGCGCCGCCGGGGCGGCGGACGTCCGGCGGTGGTGGCATCGGGTGTCACCCTCGCCTCCGGGCGGGTGGAAACATACGTGGACCGTTCGACATCCCCGGACGACGAAGACCGATACTGTTCAGCATCGTCGAACGCGCTACGCGGGCGGCGGCGAGTGGACCAGAGAACGGAGAAGGCTGCGATGGCCAGGAACATCCAGTCGCTCGAACGGGCCGCGGCGGTGTTGCGCCTGCTCGCCGGCGGTGAGCGACGACTCGGCCTCTCGGACATCTCCTCCGCCCTCGGCCTCGCCAAGGGCACCGCCCACGGCATCCTGCGGACCCTCCAGTCGGAGGGCTTCGTCGAACAGGACCAGGCGTCCGGCCGCTACCAGCTGGGCGCCGAGCTGCTGCGGCTCGGCACCACCTACCTCGACGTCCACGAACTGCGGGCGCGCGCCCTGGTGTGGACGGACGACCTCGCCCGGTCCAGCGGCGAGAGCGTGTACCTCGGCGTGCTGCACCAGCACGGGGTGCTGATCGTGCACCACGTGTTCCGTCCTGACGACAGCCGACAGGTGTTGGAGGTGGGGGCGATGCAGCCGCTGCACTCCACGGCCCTGGGCAAGGTGCTCGCGGCCTACGACCCGGTGGCGCACAGCGAGGCGCTGGAGGGGGAGCGCAAGGCGTTCACCCCGCGGACGGTGTGCGACGCGGAGGGCTTCGAGGGCCTGCTCGACCTGACCCGCGCCCGGGGGTACGCCTCCGACGTCGAGGAGACCTGGGAGGGCGTGGCCTCGGTGGCGGCGCCGATCCACGACCGGCGCCGGATGCCGGTGGGCGCGGTGGGCGTCACCGGCGCGGTGGAGCGGGTCCGCGGAGCGGACGGCGCACTGCGCCCCGAGCTGATCGCCTCGGTGCGCGAGTGCGCCCGGTCGGTCTCCCGGGACCTGGGCGCGGGCCGCTTCTGACCCCGGGCCGCCCCCCTCCTCCTCTCCCCCGCCCCACGGACGGGGGGCGCTCCGCCCTGCGCCGACGCGCTTGGGCACCCGCCCCCGGGACCGTCGGGGGACGCGCTCGGCGATGACGGAACCCTTGACGCGCCGATGACGCCGGGTGAGACTCCCGTCCATCGGTCGGCATTGTCGAACACCTAACGGCAATAGGCGTTAGGGTGTGGCGACACAAGCAACAAAGGAGTCGCGGGTGTCCACCTCCGACATCTTCATCGGCGAGACGATAGGCACCGCCGTCCTCATCCTGTTGGGCGGTGGTGTGTGCGCCGCGGTCACCCTGAAGCGGTCCAAGGCCAGGGACACCGGCTGGCTGGTGATCGTCCTCGGCTGGGGCCTCGCGGTGATGACCGCGGCCTACCTCGCCGGCGGGGTCTCCGGGGCCCACCTCAACCCCGCGGTCACCCTGGGCCTCGCCGTCCAGGGCGGCACCGATTGGGGCGACGTCCCCGCCTACGCCGCCGCCCAACTCCTCGGCGCGATGCTCGGCGCCGTGCTCATGTGGCTGGCGTACTACGGCCACTTCCAGGCGCATCTGACCGACCGGGACCTGGTCGGAGCACCCGGCAGCCGGGACCCCGCGGCGCCCGGCCCGGTCCTCGGGATCTTCTCCACCGCCCCGGAGATCCGCAACGCGGTGCAGAACGTCACCACCGAGGTCCTCGCCACCGGCGTCCTGGTCCTCGCGATCCTCACCCAGGGCCTGAACGCGGATGGCGACGGGCTCGGCGTCCTCGGGGCGCTGATCACCTCCCTGGTCGTGGTGGGCATCGGCCTCTCCCTGGGCGGCCCCACCGGCTACGCCATGAACCCGGCCCGCGACCTCGGCCCCCGCGTCGTCCACGCCCTGCTCCCGTTGCCCAACAAGGGCGGGTCCGACTGGAGCTACGCATGGGTACCCGTGGTGGCCCCGCTGATTGGCGGGGCCGCCGCGGGCGGTATCTACAACATCGCCTTCGCGTAGTCACCGAGACCCGCGCGCACCAGAACCAGCGAGACACGCACGGCCCGGGCCGACCGCCCGGGGCCCGGAACCAGGAGCAGAACCGTGACCGACGCCGCCACCGCCCCCACCGGCCCGTTCATCGCCGCGATCGACCAGGGCACCACGTCCAGCCGCTGCATCGTCTTCGACCGGGACGGCCGGATCGTCTCCGTCGACCAGAAGGAGCACGAACAGATCTTCCCCAAGCCCGGCTGGGTGGAGCACGACGCCACCGAGATCTGGACCAACGTGCAGGAGGTCGTCGCCGGAGCGATCCGCAAGGCGGGCATCACCCGACAGGACGTGCTCGCCATCGGCATCACCAACCAGCGCGAGACCACGCTGCTGTGGGACCGGAACACCGGCGAGCCGGTGCACCACGCCATCGTCTGGCAGGACACCCGCACCGACGGGCTCTGCAAGGAACTGGGCCGCAACGTCGGCCAGGACCGGTTCCGCCGCGAAACGGGCCTGCCGCTCGCCAGCTACTTCTCCGGGCCCAAGGCCCGCTGGCTGCTGACGAACGTGCCGGGGCTCGCGGAGCGCGCCGAAGCCGGGGACATCCTCTTCGGCACCATGGACAGCTGGGTGATCTGGAACCTCACCGGCGGCGTCAACGGCGGACGGCACGTCACCGACGTCACCAACGCCTCCCGCACCCTGCTGATGAACCTGCGCACCCTCCAGTGGGACCCGAAGATCGCGGCGTCCATCGGGGTGCCGATGCAGATGCTGCCCGAGATCCGCTCCTCCTCGGAGGTGTACGGCGAGGTCACCGGCGGCGCCCTCGGCGAACTGCTCGGCGGCATCCCGGTCGCCTCCGCCCTCGGCGACCAGCAGGCGGCCCTGTTCGGACAGACCTGCTTCAGCGTCGGCGAGGCCAAGTCCACCTACGGCACCGGCACGTTCATGCTGATGAACACCGGCGACAAACTCATCAACTCCTACTCCGGCCTGCTCACCACGGTCGGCTACCGCATCGGCGAACAGGACCCGGTGTTCGCCCTGGAGGGCTCCATCGCCGTCACCGGCTCGCTGGTGCAGTGGATGCGCGACCAGATGGGCCTGATCAACTCCGCGGCGGAGATCGAGACCCTGGCCTCCTCCGTCGAGGACAACGGCGGCGCCTACTTCGTCCCCGCCTTCTCCGGGCTCTTCGCCCCGTACTGGCGCTCCGACGCCCGCGGGGTGATCGCCGGCCTGACCCGGTACGTCACCAAGGCCCACATTGCCCGCGCCGTGCTGGAGGCCACCGCCTGGCAGACCCGGGAGATCACCGACGCGATGACCAAGGACTCCGGCGTCGAACTGACCGCGCTCAAGGTCGACGGCGGCATGACCTCCAACAACCTGCTGATGCAGACGCTCTCCGACGTCCTGGACGCGCCCGTGGTGCGGCCCATGGTCGCCGAGACGACCTGCCTCGGCGCGGCCTACGCGGCCGGCCTCGCGGTCGGCTTCTGGCCGGACACCGACGCCCTGCGCGCCAACTGGCGCCGGGCCGCCGAGTGGACGCCCCGCATGGACGCGGAGAAGCGGGAGCGCGAGTACAAGAGCTGGCTCAAGGCCGTCGAACGGTCCATGGGCTGGATCGACCACGCAGAAGAGAGCTGACCCCCGGCGCCGCCGGGCCACCCCCGGCGGCGCCCCGCACGACGAGGAGCACCACCATGACCACCCGACCGGGCGCCGCCTACCCCACCCTCGGACTGCACCCGCCCGCCGGCTCCACCCCCAGCCGCGCGCAGACCCGGGAGCAGTTGTCACGGGCGACGTACGACCTCCTGGTCATCGGCGGCGGCATCCTGGGCATCTCCACCGCCTGGCACGCCGCCCAGTCCGGACTGCGGGTGGCCCTGGTGGACGCCGCCGACTTCGCCGGCGCCACCTCCTCCGCCTCCTCCAAACTGCTCCACGGCGGGCTGCGCTACCTCCAGACCGGCGCCGTGAAGCTGGTCGCCGAGAACCACCTGGAACGACGTGCGGTCTCCCGCGAAGTGGCGCCCCACCTGGCGAACCCGCTGACCTTCTACCTCCCCGTCTACAAGGGCGGCCCGCACGGCGCGGCCAAGCTCGGCGCGGGCGTCTTCGCCTACTCGGCGCTCTCCGCCTTCGGCGACGGCGTCGGCCACCTGCTCTCCCCCGCCCGGGCCCGGCGGGACGTGCCGGAGCTGCGCACCGAGAACCTGAAGGCGGTCGCGGTCTACGGCGACGGCCAGATGAACGACTCCCGGATGGCCCTGATGACGGTGCGCGCGGCGGTGGAGGCCGGAGCGGTGGTCCTCAACCACGCCGAGGTCACCGGCTTGCGCTTCACCCGGGGCCGGGTCACCGGAGCCGAACTCAAGGACCGGCTGGAGGGCACCGAGTTCGGCGTGGACGCACGGCTGGTGCTCAACGCGACCGGTCCGTGGGTGGACCGCCTGCGGCGGATGGAGGACCCGGGCGCGGCCCCCTCGGTACGGCTCTCCAAGGGCGCCCACCTGGTCCTCAAGCGCACCTCGCCCTGGCGCGCGGCACTGGCCACGCCCATCGACAAGTACCGCATCACCTTCGCCCTGCCCTGGGAGGACATGCTGCTGCTCGGCACCACCGACGAGGCGTTCGAGGGCGACCCGGCGGACGTGGCGGTGACCGAGCGGGACACCGCCCAGATCCTCGACGAGGCCGCCTTCTCGGTGCGGGACCGCCAGCTGGACCGCTCGCTGATCACCTACGCCTTCGCGGGGCTGCGGGTGCTGCCGGGCGGGCCGGGCGACACCTCCAAGGCCAAGCGGGAGACCGTGGTCAGCGAGGGCCGCGGCGGCATGCTGTCGGTGGCCGGCGGCAAGTGGACCACGTTCCGGCACATCGGCCGCACCGTGGTGGAGAAGCTGGCCGCGCTGCCCGGCCGACCGCTGGGCGAGGACATGGAACCGGTGTCGGCACTGCCCGGCCGGCTGCCGCTGCCCGGCATCGCCAACCCCCGGGCGGTGGCGCACCGGCTGCTGGTCGACGGCCCCGCCCCGGGCCCGCGGATGGCCGCCGACACCGCCCGCCACCTGGCCACCCACTACGGTTCCCTCGCCTTCGACGTGGCCCGGCTCGCCAACGAGGACCCCGCGCTGGCCGAGCGCATCCACCCGGACGCCCCCGAGGTGTGGGCCCAGGTGGTGTACGCCCGCGACCACGAGTGGGCCGTGACCGTCGACGACGTGCTGCGCCGCCGGACCACGCTGACCGTCCGCGGACTGGACACCGAGGAGGTCCGGTCCCGCACCCGGCGACTGCTGGAGGCCCGCCGCTGAACCGACGCGCGGGGTCCGCCGTCGCCCCCGGCGGCGGACCCCGCGCCGGGTGGCCCGGGCGCGCCCCCGCGGTAGCGGACCGGGCAGGTCCGCCCCGTGCGGGCGGAAGCACTGCGGAAACGGTTCGTGCAGCCGGTGTGCCGGTTCGCCGTGCCGGGTGTCACGGGGCGTTGACCGGGGCAGTGTCCGTTCACTCCCCCGTGCAAGGGCCCTGCGGTGGGGTGCTCCGATGGCCGTAAGGTTGGGGCGTACGCAAGGGCTTGTCGGAAGGAGGCGCTGGGTGATCGAGCTCGACGGGGTCCCCGAGCTGATCGACCCGGTCATGGTGGCCGCGTTCGAGGGCTGGAACGATGCCGGTGACGCCGCCTCCACCGCGGTGGCGCACCTGGACAAGGAGTGGAAGGGCGAGGTCTTCGCCGCGCTCGACGCGGAGGACTACTACGACTTCCAGGTCAATCGTCCCACGGTGTGGTTGGACGGCGGCGTACGGAAGATCACCTGGCCGACGACCCGGCTCTCCGTGGTGCGGATCGGCGGGGACAAGCCGCGGGACCTGGTCCTGGTCCGGGGGATCGAACCCTCGATGCGGTGGCGGTCCTTCTGCAACGAACTGCTGGGCTTCGCCCATGAGTTGGGCGTGGAGCTGGTGGTGATCCTGGGCGCCCTGCTCGGTGACACCCCGCACACCCGGCCGGTGCCGGTCAGCGGGGTCACCTCCGATCCGGACCTGGCCCGCACCATGGACCTGGAGGAGACCAAGTACGAGGGCCCGACCGGGATCGTCGGCATCCTCCAGGAGGCGTGCACCCACGCGGGGGTCCCCGCGGTGTCCCTGTGGGCGGCCGTCCCGCACTACGTCTCGCAGCCCCCGAACCCGAAGGCGACCCTGGCCCTGCTGAACCGGCTGGAGGACCTGATCGACCTGCGCATCCCGCTCGGGGATCTCCCGGAGGACGCCCGGGCCTGGCAGCTCGGGGTGGACCAGCTCGCCGCCGAGGACTCCGAGGTGGCGGAGTACGTCCAGACCCTGGAGGAGGCCAAGGACACCGCGGAGCTGCCGGAGGCGTCCGGCGAGGCCATCGCCCGCGAGTTCGAGCGCTATCTGCGGCGCCGGGACGGCGGCGGCGGTTCCGCGGCCACCGCACCGGGTCTCGCGACCGAGGGCGAAGCCGGGGCGTACCTGCGGGAGACGCCCGGCGAGCGCACCCGTCCGCCCCGACCGCAACGGGCGGCCGAGGGGACCGAGCCCGCGGAGCCGGTGGAGCCCGGCAACGAGCAGCCCCCGGCCCAGGACCAGCCGAAGGACGGCGGCGGGGACGCCCCGTCCGGCTCGGAGGACGGCCCGGACGGCCCGGCCGGCCCGGACCCGACGCCGGAGGACTGAGCCCGGCCCGGTCGTCCTCCGGGTCCGGAAGAATTTCCCGGCGGGGTTGTCGATCCGGTGGGGTCCCGTTCGTCGTACGGGTGTACGGCGGGTCGGCCGCCGGACACCATGACGACGGGAGACCGACCGTGAAGTACATGCTGCTGATCCAGGCGGGCGCCGAGGGAACGACGGACGGCGCCGCCGCCGACCCCGGATGCGAGGTCGCGGAGTGGATCGCCTACACCGAGGCCGTCCGGGACGCGGGGATCTACGTGTCGGGCGAGGCCCTCGCGGACCTCGTCACCGCCACCACCGTGCGGGTCGACGCCGCGGGCGGGCGGAGCGTGACCGACGGGCCGTTCGCCGAGAGCCGCGAGGTCCTCGGTGGCTTCTACGTCATCGACGTGCCCGACCTGGACACCGCCCTGGACTGGGCCGCCCGCTGTCCCGGGGCCCGCGGCGACGGTGCCGTCGTGGTCCGGCCGGTGGCCGGCGACGGCGACTTCGGTGACTGAGGGGACGACCGCGGCGGGCAGGGACCGGAGCGCCGCCGACCGGGCGGTGGAGAAGGTGTTCCGCGAGGAGCACGGACGGCTGTTGGCCTCCCTCGTCAACCGGTTCGGGGACCTCGACCTGGCCGAGGAGGTCGCCGCCGAGGCCGTCGAAGCGGCCCTGCGGCACTGGCCCGAGGACGGGGTCCCCCGCCGGCCCGGCGCCTGGCTGCTGACCACGGCCCGGCGCCGTGCCGTGGACCGGCTGCGGCGGGACCGGACGTACGCGGCCCGGCTCGCGGTCCTGGGGGTCGACGCCGACCGGGCCGCCCCGGCCCCGCCGGCAGACGCGGACCGGGACCTGCCCGACGAGCGGTTGCAGCTGTTCTTCACCTGCACCCATCCGGCGCTGCCCGCGGACGCCCGCGGCGCCCTGGTCCTGCGCTGCCTCGCCGGGTTGACCACCCCGGAGGTGGCCCGGGCCCAGCTCGCGTCGGAGGCGACGACGGCCCAGCGGATCGTCCGGGCCAAGAAGAAGATCCGCGAGGCCCGCATCCCGTTCCGGGTGCCGGGCCCCGACGAACTGCCGCAACGGCTGCCCGGAGTGCTCCAGGTGCTCTACTCCCTCTTCACCGAGGGGTACGCGGCCAGCGGCGGGCCGCGGTTGCAGAGGTCGGACCTCGCCGAGGAGGCGATCCGGCTGACCCGGCTGCTGCGCCGGCTACTCCCCGGGGAACGGGAGGTCACGGGGTTGCTGGCGCTGATGTTGCTGGTGCACGCACGGCGGGCGGCGCGCACCGGCCCGGACGGCGCCCTGGTCCTGATGGCGGACCAGGACCGTGGGCGCTGGGACCGGCCGATGATCGAGGAGGGGCTCGCCCTGGTGCCCCCGGCGCTCGCCCCGGGCCCGCCCGGACCGTACGCCGTACAGGCCGCGATCGCCGCACTGCACGACGAGGCGCCCGACGTGCCGGGCACCGACTGGCCGCAGATCGTGGCCCTGTACGACGTGCTGTCGGCGCTCGCCCCGTCCCCGGTCGTCGCGCTGAACCGGGCGGTGGCGGTGGCCATGCGGGACGGCCCCGGCGCCGGGCTCCAACTGTTGGACGCCCTCGCCGAGGAACCCCGGTTGCGCCGCCACCACCCCTACCCCGCGGCCCGTGCGGAACTGCTGGCACGGCTCGGCCGACGCGCCGAGGCCGCCGCGGCCTACCGCGCGGCCCTCGCCCTCGCCGGCACCGAGCCGGAACGGGACCACCTGCGGCGACGGCTGCGGGAGGTGGGGGGCTGAGACCGGCCGGGCCCCACTCCGTGGAGTGGGGCCCGGCCGGGCGGGTGCCGCGCCGGACGGTTACAGGGCGACGCCCAGCAGGGCGTCGACGGCGCGGGAGACCACCCCGGGCGCGCCCTCGTCGGTGCCGCCGTGCTCGGCCTGCGCCGCAGCCCAGCGGTCGACGGCGGCCAGGGCGGCGGGGGCGTCCAGGTCCTCGGAGAGGGCCGCCCTGATCTCCTCGACCAGGGCCTCGGCCGGCGGTCCGTCGGGACGGGACACCGCGGCGCGCCAGCGTCCGAGGCGGGCCACCGCCTCCCGGAGGACCTCGTCGGTCCACTCCCAGTCGGCCCGGTAGTGGTGGGCGAGCAGGGCGAGCCGGATCGCGGCCGGGTCGACGCCCTCGCGGCGCAGGGTGGAGACGAAGACCAGGTTGCCCCGGGACTTCGACATCTTCTCGCCGTCCAGGGCGACCATCCCGGCGTGCACGTACGCCCGGGCGAAGGGGTGCTCGCCGGTGAGCGCCTGGGCGTGCGAGGCGCCCATCTCGTGGTGCGGGAAGGCCAGGTCGGAGCCGCCGCCCTGGACGTCGAAGCCCATGCCGAGGTGGTCCAGGGCGATGGCCACGCACTCGATGTGCCAGCCGGGCCGTCCGGGGCCGAGGGAACCGCCGTCCCAGTGGGGTTCGCCCTCGCGGGCGGCCATCCACAGCATCGGGTCGAGCGGGTTCTTCTTGCCGGGGCGGTCGGGGTCGCCGCCGCGTTCGGCGGAGAGCAGGCGCATGGCGGCGGCGTCGAGGTGCGACACCTCGCCGAAGTGCGGGTCGGACTCGACGGAGAAGTAGACGTCGCCGTCGAGTTCGTAGGCGGCGCCGGCGTCCCGGAGGCGTTCCACCAGGGGGACGATGCCCGGTATGGCCTCGACGGCGCCTATGTAGTGCTGCGGGGGGAGCATCCGCAGGGCGGTCATGTCCTCGCGGAAGAGGGTGGTCTCGCGGTCGGCGAGCGCCTCCCAGTCGACGCCGTCGCGTTCGGCCCGCTCCAGCAGCGGGTCGTCGATGTCGGTGACGTTCTGGACGTAGTGGACCTGGCGCTTGGTGTCGAGCCACACGCGCTGGACGAGGTCGAACGCGTTGTAGGTCGCCGCGTGACCCAGGTGGGTCGCGTCGTACGGGGTGATCCCGCAGACGTAGATGCGGGCGACGGGACCGGGGGCGACGGTGACGAGGCCGCCGGTCGCGGTGTCGTGTATCCGGAGGTCGCGGCCCCGACCGGGCAGGGCGGGGACCTCTGAAGCGGGCCAGGCATGCATGACATGAGCGTAACCGGACGGTGCGTCCGCTACACCGGGCGGCCGGGGGTTTACACCGGCGGCCACGGGATCGCGGGCCACTGGCCGCCGGGCAGGGGGTGGGTGCCGGAGGCCAGCAGGGCGGCCACCCTGGCCCGGGTGGCCTCGATCTCCGGCCCGGCGAGCAGCGCCCCCAGCCGTGTGGCCAGGGGCTCGCCGGGTTCCAGTGCGGCGGCGAGGGCGGTGAGCGCCGCCACGGCCTCCCCGGTCAGCGGCTCGCCCGCCCAGCCCCACAGCAGGGTGCGCAGCTTGTCGTCCGTGTGGAAGGTCACTCCGTGGTCGATGCCGTAGAGGTGCCCGTCCGCAGCGGGCAGCAGGTGGCCGCCCTTGCGGTCGGAGTTGTTGATCACGGCGTCCAGGACGGCGAGCCGGCGCAGCCGGGCGTCGTCGGCGTGTACCAGCAGCGCGGTGCGGCCGCCGCCGACGTCGGCGCGGCCGACCGCCTTCCAGCCGGGCTCGGGCTCGTCCGCGTCGACGAGGGCCAGCAGGTCCTCCCCCGTCGCCCCGGGGGCGCCGTCGACCCACAGCTGGCACATGCCTTCGCCGTACGGGCCCCCGCGCAGCACGGTGGGCGGCACCAGGTCCCAGCCGAGGGCCTCGGACACCGCGTAGGAGGCCACCTCCCGCTGGGCGAGGGTGCCCTCGGGGAAGTCCCAGAGCGGGCGCTCCCCCGCGACGGGCTTGTAGATGCAGGCGGCCCGCTCGCCGTCGTGTTCGACCGTGCAGTACAGGGCGGCGTTGGACGCCTCCTGGATGCGTCCGCGGACCGTCAGCTCGCCCCGGGCGAGCAGCTCGGTGACGGTCATGCCCGGCGACGGTATCCGTTCTGGCGGGGGCACACGTGTCCCTCGGGGTCGAGCGGCAGGCTGCACAGCGGGCAGGGCGGACGGCCCGCGTTGACGACCTCCAGGGCCCGCTTGGCGAAGGCCCGGGCCTGGGCGCCGGAGAGCCGGACGCGGAGCATCGGGGGCCCGTTCTCCTCGTCCTGGAGGAGGCGTTCCTCGGCCTCCGCGAGGTCCTCCTCGGACTCCGCGTCGAGTTCGACCAGCGCCTGCGCCTCGACCACCATCCGCTGTTCCTCGCCGTCCCAGGCCAGGGCCATGGTGCCGACCCGGAACTCCTCCTCGACGGGGGCATCGAGGGGGGCGGTGTCGGAGACCTCGGCGGGCGCCACGGCGGGCACCGGCGCGCTGCCGCCGCTGCGCCGTACGACCTCGTCCAGCAGTTCGTCCATGCGTTCCGCGAGGGCGGCGACCTGGGTCTTCTCCAGGGCGACGCTGGTGACCCGGGAGCCGGACGACGCCTGGAGGAAGAAGGTGCGGCGCCCTGGCAGACCGACCGTGCCGGCCACGAAACGCTCCGGCGGGTCGTAGAGGAACACCTGACGGGACACGTCCTGTCTCCCTTGGGATCTCGACGGGCCGATCAGGGGATCGACCGGGGGTGGCTGCGTTGCTCCGACCGCTTCACCCTACTGCGGCCGGCGATCACGGCGCGCCCGCGCCTCCCCCCACCTCCGCGGTGCTGTCGGTGCCGGCGGCCGGGGGGTGCGGGTGGTCGCGGGGTTTGAGCGAGGCGAAGTCCCCGGTGTCCCCGAGCCGGACCAGGAAGGGGCGCAGGGGGGTGTAGCGGATCACGGTCACGGAGCAGGGCTCCACGGACACCCGCTGGAAGAGGTCGAGGTGGAGGCCGAGGGCGTCGGCGACCAGCGCCTTGATGATGTCGCCGTGCGAGCACACCAGGTAGGTGGCGTCGGCGCCGTGCTCCTCGACGATCCGCGCGTTCCACTCCCGGACGGCCTCGGCGGCCCGGGTGGCCATGGCCCGCATCGACTCGCCGCCGGGGAAGGCGACGGAGGAGGGGTGCTGCTGGACGGCGGCCATCAGCGGCTCGTCGTTGAGCTCGGCCAGCTTGCGGCCGGTCCAGTCGCCGTAGTGGGCCTCGCCGAGGCGGTCGTCGACGTGCTCGACCAGGCCGGGGCGGGCGGCGAGGAGCGGTGCCGCGGTCTGCCGGCAGCGTTCGAGGGGGCTGCTGACGACGGCTGCGAGGGGGACGCCGTCGAGCCGCTCGGGCAGGCCGGCGGCCTGGGCGGTGCCGTGTTCGTCGAGGGTCACACCGGGGGTCCAGCCCGCGAGCAGGGCCGCGGCGTTGGCGGTGGAGCGTCCGTGCCGGACGAGGATCAGCGTGGGCATGCCGACAGCCTAGGTCGACGGGGCCCGGTGGGGTCAGGCGAACTCGGTGGCGGGGCCGCCGAGGGCGTCTCGGCGTTCCGGCATGCTGAGGGAGACCATCCGTCGCCAACCCACCGCGCGCTCGTAGGCGTACACGGCGTGGATGCCGGCCGCGAGGGCCGCGGCCTTGGCCCGGGACCAGCCGAGGATGCGTCCCATGTGGGCCATGACGGCGAGGCTGACGTCGCGGTAGACGAGGATCTCGGCCCGGGCGCACTCCCGCAGGGTCCGCTGGATGTTCCGGCCGTGTCCGGCGCGGGCGAAGCGGAGCAGTTCCTCGTGGCAGTAGGCGAGGTGGTTGTCCTCGTCGTGGGAGATCATCCGGACCGCGCGGCCGAGGTCGGGGTGGTCGCCGAAGAGCCGCAGCAGCAGTTCCATCTGTTCGGAGGCGCGCTGCTCGGTGACGCGGCTGTGGGAGAGGTAGGTGACGACGTCCTGGACGGTCAGGGGTTCGTCCCGGTGGAGCTTGTCGTGGGCGAGGCCGATGCCGCGGCCCTCCAGCAGCATCGTGTAGTCGGTCTCCCGGGGCACGTCGACGGGGGTGAGGCCGCGCTTCTTCAGCAGGGCGTTGAAGATGCGCCCGTGCTTGTCCTCGTCGGCGCCGTGCCGCACCACCTTGGGGGCGAGGTCGCGTTCGGCGGCGGGGATGAGGGCGGCGATGCGGGCGTTCTCCCAACCGCCCTGGGATTCGCCGCTGGCCGCGATGGAGCAGAACAGCCGGAACGACTCGTCGTTGTCGAGGATCTCCTGGAACAGGCTTCTGGCCGAGAGCATGACTGCCACCTCCGTGCAGGGTTCCGCGCAGAACGAGTCAAATGCGGGCGGCCTCGGACGGCAACAGGTGTGGGTGCGCACTCGGCCGAACGGGGGACGGGTGCGTGCGGCGCGGTGAGTAACCGTGCGGGTGGTGGCGCGTTGTGCTGGGTGACGGCCGTGGCGGGGAAGACCCCCGAGCCCCCACCACGGCCGCGGAGCCTCCTCGCGCGCCCCGCCCTTCCCGGTCCGCGCGGACCGGGAAGGGCGGGGCGCTGCCGCGGGCGGGTTCAGCCGAGTCCGGCCCGCTCCAGCGCCCGCGCCCCGGTGCGCAGGGCGGTCAGCCGCTCGTCGAGGGTGCGTCCGGCGGGGGCCAGGGTGAGGGTGGTGACCCCGGCGGCGGCGTAGGCGTGCATCCGGTCGGCGATGCGGTCCGTCGAACCCAGCAGGGTGGTGGAGTCGATCAGTTCGTGCGGTACGGCCGCGGCCGCCCCGTCCTTGTCGCCGGACAGATAGCGGTCCTGGATCTCGGTGGCCTCCCGCTCGTAGCCCATGCGCCGGGCGAGCCGGTTGTAGAAGTTCTGCCGGCGGCTGCCCATGCCGCCGACGTAGAGCGCGGTGTGGGGGCGGAAGACGTCGGCGAGCGCGGTGAGTTCGCGGTCCCCGCCGACCGCGAGGGGCAGCGTGGGGCAGACGTCGAAGCCGTCCAGGGTCAGTCCGGCCTTCTCGCGCCCGGCCCGCACGTGTCGGATCGCGGTCTCCTCCAGGTGCTCGGCGGAGGCGAGGACCAGGAGGGCGCCGTCGGCGATCTCACCGGTCTGTTCCAGGTTCTTCGGGCCGATCGCGGCGATGTAGAGCGGGATGTGCGGCCGCTCGGGGTGCACGGTCAGCTTGAGCGGCTTGCCGGGGCCGTCGGGCAGCGGCAGCGTCCAGTGCCGGCCCCGGTGGGTCAGGCGTTCGCGGCTCATCGCCCGGCGGACGATGTCGACGTACTCGCGGGTGCGCGCCAGCGGCTCGTCGAACTTCACCCCGTACCAGCCCTCGGAGACCTGGGGGCCCGACACCCCGAGGCCGAGCCGGAACCGACCGCCGGACAGCGCGTCGAGGGTGGCGGCGGTCATCGCGGTCATCGTCGGCTGACGGGCCGGGATCTGGAGGATCGCCGAGCCGACGTCGATCCGCTCGGTGTGGGCGGCGACCCAGGCCAGCACGGTCGGCGCGTCCGAGCCGTACGCCTCGGCGGCCCAGCACACGGCGTAGCCGAGTCGGTCCGCCTCCCGGGCCACCGCGAGGTTGTCCCCGTCCGCTCCCGCGCCCCAGTAGCCGAGGTTGATGCCGAGTTGCATGACCGATGCTCCTTACTGGCGAGTAACGTCGTGTCCGGGGAACCCTAGCGCGCCCCGCCCCGCCCGTCAGGACGGTGGCGACGACGGGCGCCGGAGGGAGCGCGGCACCGGTCGGTCCCGTTGTCATCGGTTATCCACAGGTCTGGGCGACCGTGGACGTCCGGCGAGTAATGTCCACGCCCATGGAGCAGAGGTATCTCGGCCGTACCGGCCTGCGCGTGTCCCGCATCGGGCTCGGCACCCTGACCTGGGGCCGCGACACCGACGAGGGAGATGCCGCCGACCTGTTGAAGACCTTCTGGGAGGCGGGCGGCACCCTGGTCGACACCGCGGACGTGTACGGCGGCGGGGAGGCCGAGTACCTGCTCGGACGGCTGATAGACCACCTGGTGCCGCGCCGGGACCTGGTGATCGCGACCAAGGCGGGCAGCGTCCTCGACCCGGACCGGCGCTTCGACGGCTCCCGCGGGCACCTGCTGAGCGCGCTGGACGCCTCGCTGGCCCGCCTCGGCACCGACCACGTGGACCTGTGGCAACTGCACGCCTTCGACCCGACCACCCCGTTGGAGGAGACGCTCCAGGCCGTCGACATCGCCGTGAGCAGCGGTCGCGCCCGCTACGCGGGGGTGTCCAACTTCTGCGGCTGGCAACTCGCCAAGGCCGCCACCTGGCAGCTCGCCGCACCCGGCGCCCGGGCCCGACTGGCCAGCACGCAGATGGAGTACTCCCTGCTCCAACGCGGGGTCGAGCGCGAGGTGCTGCCCGCCGCCGTGGACCTCGGGCTGGGGCTGCTGCCCTCCTCCCCCCTCGGCCGCGGCGTCCTGACCGGCAAGTACCGGCGTGCGACTCCCCCGGACTCGCGGGGCGCCTCCGCCCATCTGTTGCCGTTCGTGGAGCCCTACCTGGACGAGGAGGCCGGCCGGATCGTCGACGCGCTGGTGACCGCGGCGGACGGCCTCGCCGTCACCCCGCTCCAGGTCGCCCTGGCCTGGGTGCGGGACCGCCCCGGAGTGACCGCCCCGGTCATCGGCCCGCGCAACGCGCAGCAGCTCGACGCCGCCCTGTCAGTGGAGACGCTTAGTCTTCCCGACGAGATCTGCCGGGCCCTCGACGACGTGTCGGCGCCCGTCCACCGCTACCCCGACCAGGACTGGAGCACGTTGTGAGCACGCACGCCGAGGCCGAGGGCTCCAGCGCGCAGGACGCCCCGACGCCCGCCGACGACGACGCTCCGACCGCGCCCGACAGCACCGCGGAGGAGGACCCCCCCGCGGACCGGACGACGGACGGCGGGGAGGCCGCCGGGTCAGCGACCGCCGAGGGGTCGGACGAGGGGTCGGAGGCCGCGGCCGAGATCGCGGCCCAGCGGGAGGTGCGGGAACGCATCGAGCGGCGCAAGGCCGAGAAGGACGGCCCCGTCGACAGCGGCGCCAAGCTCAGCGGTACCGCTGCCGAGTTGCTCGCCGCCGTCCGGGCGGTGGAGAGCGGCGAACGCCCGGCCAGGAGCTTCACCCCGCCCACCCCGCCCCCGCCGGCCCCCGAACCCGCCGCCCCGTCCCGCACGGGCCCGGCGGCAGCGCCCGCCGAGGCCGCCGGGCCGCCCGCCGCGGTGGTGGACGAGGTGCGCGCCGTGCTGGCAGCGGGCGGTGCTCCGCAGTCCCTGGCCGCACCGGTCGCCGCGGACCTGGGCGAGGACGCCGCGGACCGGCTGCGCGAGGACCCGTGGCACCTGCTCCGGGTGCCGGGGGTGCTCCCCGAACAGGCGGACGGATTCGCGCGGACCCTGCTGGGCCCCGACTGCCGCCCGGACGACGCCCGTCGGGGTCGCGCCCTCACGGTCTGGCTGCTGGAGCGGGCGGCCCTCGCGGGACACACCGCGCTGGAGGTCCCCGCCCTGCGGACGGCCCTCGCCGGACGGTCCGTGCCGGAGCCCGACGAGGCCCTCCAGAGCGCCGTCGCCGAAGGCGAGGTCCTGGTGTTCCAGGACGCCCTGGAGCCCGCCGGCACGGACGGCTCCGGGGGGACCGGACCCGGCGCCGCCGACGGCGGGGCCGAGGCGGAGCGACCGGTACGGGTGCTGGTCGGGCTGGAGCGGCTCGCCCTGGCCGAGGAGAGCCTCGCGGACGGCCTCGCCCGGCTGCTGAACGCCCCGGCCCAGAGCGGCTCGCCCGCGCAGCCGGAGACGGGTGGGCCGGCGGCCGAACTGCTCGCGGCCACGGCCGCCGGCGCCCTGGTGCTGCACACCGGCGGCGAGGCCGCCCGCACCGAACTCGCCGCCCTCGTCACCGCGGCGCTGGCGACGGGCCGGCGGGTGGTGGCCGCCGCGCACACGGCGGACGGCCGGGACCGGTTCGCCGCCCTGCTGGCCGCGCCGGACGGCACGGTTCCCGAGGGCGTGGCGGTGACGGTCCCGGGGCTCCTGTCGGCAGCCGAGGGACCGGGGCGGGACGCCGAAGGGGCGCTCGCCGCCGACCTGCTCGTGGTGCTCGACGCCCCCCACCTCGACGTGGAGGGCGCGGCGCTGCTGGTCGAGCTCCTGGCCGACGGGGCCCGACTGGTGCTCGGCGGCGACCCGGCGACCCTGTGGTCGGTCGGCCCCGGCCGGGTCTTCGCGGACCTGCTCGCCTCCCGCACCTGCCCGCACGTCGCCTCGCGCACCCCGGACCCGGGCCCGCTCGGCGAGTTGACCAGCGGCATCGCCTTCGGCGAGCTCACCCGGGTGGAGGCCCCGGGCAAGGAGGTCGTGATCGTTCCGGTGCAGGACCCGGCGGAAGCGGTCCACCGCGCCGTCCAACTGGTCGTCGACTCGGTGCCGCGGGCCCTCGGCATCCCGTCCGAGCAGACCCGGGTGATCACCCCCGGCCACGGAGGAGGAGCGGGCACCCGGGCGCTGAACGCCGCCCTCAAGGAACGGCTCAACCCCGGCCCCGGCCGCTTCGGCGGCTTCGATCCGGGTGATTGCGTCGTGTGGTCCCCCGCCCCGGGACGGACGGTGCCGGGCCTGGTGGCCGGGGCCGACGCCGAGGGCCTGCGCTTGACGAGCACCGAAGGCCCGGTGCTCGTCCCCCGGGAGCACGTCGAGCGGACCGTGCGGCACGGGTGGGCGCTGACCGCGCACCAGGCCGCCGGACACCGCTGGCCGGCCGTGGTGGTGGTCCTGCCCCCGGACGCCGCCGGGGCCCTGGACCGCGCCTGGGTGTACACCGCGTTCAGCCGCGGCGAACGGCACCTCTCCGTGGTCCACGGCGTGGAACAGGCGCTGTCGCAGGCGGTGGCGGCGGGCGCGCCGCGCCCGCGCACCACACGGCTGCCGCTGCTGCTCCGCGGCCAGGGTCCGGCCGCCTCCGCCGAGGTGGGGTGACGGGGTCGGTTCGACGGTGCGGCCCGCTCCCCCGCCGGGGCGAGCGGGCCGTGCTGCGCGGTCAGCGGTGCCCGGCACCGCCTTCGTCGGCGTCCTCGACGACTCCCTCGTCGTCCTCGTCACCGCCGGTGAGGTACTCGTCGTCGTCGAAGACGGAGCTGACGTCGAAGCGGCAGACCACCCGCTGGGGGTCGGTCTGGTCGAAGGGCGCCTCCAGCCACTCCCCCGGGTCGGCGGGTTCCTCCGCGGCCGTCACCCAGAGGGTGGAGTCGCCCTCCTCCAGCCCGAACTCCTTGTGCCGGGAGGCGATCTCGTCCGGTTCGAACTCGCCGAAGAGGACGCCGAGCGCGCCGTGCACCGTACGGCCCGGCGAGTCGGCGAGGGGCGTGCCGTCCGCCTCGGCCGCCTCGACCCGTTGGGCCTGGGCCATCAGGCGCTGCGGTTCCACCACCGCGTAGTCACGGCGGATCAGCACGCTGAGCGCGTTCGGCTCCTCGGGCCCCACGTACGGCGGAAGGGCGTCCTCCGCACCGGGGATCTCGAAGGGGGTGACCTCGTCGTAGCGGTCGTAGAGGAGTTCGTCGTACTCCTCGGCCGCCACCGCCAGCTCGTTGAACGCTTCGTAGACGGCCGGGTCGTCCTCCCCCGACCTGCTCTCGACCGCCGCAAGGTGACGGTCCAGAGCGGCCTTCACCGCCTCGGCGGCGGCGCGTACCTCGGCAACCGTGGGCTGCGCAGCATCAGACATAGTGCAGACGCTATCCGTACCGGGCCGGTGCCCGCACAATAGATGGCGATGCCGGAATACGAATTCGTCGACGTGTACGTGCCGCGCGGGGTGACCCGCAAGGACACCACCCGCCTCCTGACCGACCACGCAGAGTACGGACACTGGGAGTTGGAGCGGCTCCGCCTCAATCCCGACGGCAGTCGCCGCGTGCGGCTGCGGCGGCGCATCATCCGCCAGTTGCGCGCCACCTGGTGACGTCCCGTCGCCCGGGTGGCGCGGCCCACGGGAGTCCGTCCCGGTGACGCTCGGTCGCGTTCCCCGGGCCCCGACCCAGCCCCGGGCCCCGTCCGCCCGTTTCCCTCGCGGCCGTGCGGAACGACCGTTTGTGGCGGTCCGGTGGCCGAAAGGCGTGGTGGCGGTCCGGGTTGCGCCGGGCGGGTGGGCGGAAGCGGAAGGAAGCAGGACCGACGACGGCCCCGGAGCGCGGGCGTCGCGCTCCGGGGCCGGTACCTCAGCGCCTGGGAAGGGCGTGGCGTCAGCCGTTGATGCAGGTGTTGCCGAACGCGGGGTTCAGCAGCCCGATCACGTTCACGGTGTTGCCGCAGACGTTGATCGGCACGTGGACGGGCACCTGGACGACGTTGCCGGACAGCACGCCGGGCGACCCCACGGCAGCGCCCTGGGCACCGGCGTCGGCGGTGGCCAGACCGGCGCCGGCCAGCACCAGGCCACCGGTGGCGGCCGCAACGGCGACGACCTTCTTGATCATGGTTCCTCCTCGGTTGGGCAGTGCGGCCCCGACTTCGGGTCGCATGACCAGTAACGAGGGGGAGGCAATCGAGCTACGAGCGTATCTTCGCATTCACCCGTTCTCAGTCGCCCTCGTACGTCGTGTTCGAATCCGGTGACCGGGACGGGCGTTCAGGACGCGTCGATGAACCGGTCGAGCACCCGCACGCCGAAGCGGAGGCCGTCCACCGGAACCCGCTCGTCCACCCCGTGGAACATGCCCGCGAAGTCCAGCTCCGGGGGGAGCTTCAGCGGGGCGAAGCCGAAGCAGCGGATGCCCAGGTCGTCGAAGGACTTGGCGTCGGTGCCCCCGGAGAGCATGTACGGGACGGCCCGGGCGATGGGGTCCTCGGCGCGCAGCGCGGTCTGCATGGCGTCCACCAGGTCGCCGTCGAAGCTGGTCTCCAGCGCCTTGTCCCCGTGCACGTCCTCCCTGCGCACCCGCGGGCCCAGGATGCGGTCCAGGTCGGCCAGGAACTCCTCCTCGTACCCCGGCAGGAACCGTCCGTCGACGTGCGCGGTCGCCTCGCCGGGGATGACGTTCACCTTGTACCCGGCGCCGAGCATGGTGGGCGCGGCCGAGTTGCGCAGGGTCGCGCCGACCATCTTGGCGATGCCGCCGAGCTTGGCGAGGGTGGCCTCCATGTCCTCGGGGTCCAACGGGGTGCCGAGCGCGTCGGACAGTTCGTCGAGGAAGGAGCGCACCGTCTTGGTGACCCGGACCGGCCACTGGTGGCGGCCGAGCCGGCCGACCGCCTCGCACAGTTCCGTGATGGCGTTGTCGTCGTTGGTCATGGAGCCGTGGCCCGCCGTGCCCTCGACGGTGAGCCGCATCCAGTGCATGCCCTTCTGCGCGGTCTCCACCAAGTACAGCCGGAGCTTCTCGTTGACCGTGAAGGAGAATCCGCCGACCTCGCCGATGGCCTCGGTGACCCCTTCGAAGAGTTCGGGGTGCCGGTCGACCAGGTACCGGGCGCCGTACGTGCCGCCCGCCTCCTCGTCCGCCAGGAAGGCCAGCACGATGTCCCGGGGCGGCTTGCGCCCGCTGCGCAGTCGGTCGCGGACCACCGCCAGGGTCATCGCGTCCATGTCCTTCATGTCGACGGCGCCCCGGCCCCACACGCACCCGTCGGCGATCTCGCCGGAGAAGGGGTCGTGCGTCCAGTCGGCCGCGTTCGCCGGCACCACGTCGGTGTGCCCGTGGATCAGCAACGCCGGACGGGACGGGTCCTCGCCCTCGATGCGGGCGACGGTGGACGCCCGCCCCGGATGGGACTCGAAGATCCGGGGCTCCAGCCCCACCTCGGCGAGCTTCTCGGCGACGTACTCGGCGGCCCTGCGCTCGCCGGGGCCCGAGTGGTCGCCGTAGTTGCTCGTGTCGATCCGGATGAGGTCGCGACAGAGGTCGACGACCTCGTCCTCCCCGGTCAGGGCTCGGGGTCCGGCGGTCCCGTTCGGCTCGCTCACGACGTTCCTCCCACGGTCGCTGCCTGCGGTTGCGTCCCCCATCCTCCCCCGGCACCCGGGCGCCGCCCAAGGGCGGCCCCCGCCCGACACGCGCCGTTCACGCGCGCTCCCCACGAGCCCGCACGGGGCGGGCGACGGGCGTGATCGACGGTGCCGAATCTTTGCTATGGTTTCCCACGTCGCCGCGGGAAACCGCGACAGACCACCGGTCCGGGTGGCGGAATGGCAGACGCGCTAGCTTGAGGTGCTAGTGCCCTTTATCGGGCGTGGGGGTTCAAGTCCCCCCTCGGACACCAGCGAAGACCCCAGTCGATCTGGGGTCTTCTTCGTTGTGCGGGTTGCCTCCCGACCCGCACCGGCGACGTACGGACGGCGCTCGGCGCCGGATGCACGCTCGCTCGATCGGATGAGTCGCGCCCCGAACGTCTCCGCGTCCGGCCGGGTGACGGTAGGACGGCCCGACGGGGATCGGAGACCGTCACCAGAAGAAGGACGTCGAGGCGGCGCTGAAGCGTGCGGAAGCAGCCGGGCTCAAGGTGACCCACGACAAGAATCGACACCGGAGGGGCTGGGTGGTGTGCTGCCCCTGCAACGATGCTCACGTGGTGTTCTGCACCCCCCCAGAACGCGGGAACGGAGGCGAAGAAGATTGACTCCTTCATCAAACGGCACCAGGGCCACGCGTGATTGGTCCTTCACCCTGCATCTCCAGGAGAAGCTGACGCCGGAGCAAGCGG
Source organism: Streptomyces sp. NPDC002490 (assembly GCF_040296045.1). NCBI lineage: Bacteria > Bacillati > Actinomycetota > Actinomycetes > Kitasatosporales > Streptomycetaceae > Streptomyces > Streptomyces sp. NPDC002490. Next base: position 61,228 of record NZ_JBEOWM010000015.1, read on the forward strand.
ACACGGTCGACGGACTCGACGGCTTCTGCGACGGCCGCATCAGCCGCGTGGAGAGTCCGGGGCGCACCCGGTTCAGTTGTCTCTTCGAGGCCGAGACCCTGACCGCAGCCGTCGCGGACGCGCTCAGCCGTTTCGAGGACTTCCCCGGTGTGCTCGTCCGCAGCGTGGAACTGGATGCGATCGCCCTGGACGGGAACGGGATGGCGACCCCGGCCGTGGTTCCCGCGCCGCCGCCGCTCACCGGCGCCCCCTGAGGCGGCGCCGCAGCCGCCCGGCACAATGGCGGTCATGGCCCGACGCACGCACCGCACCGCCCGCCCGTCCCGTTCCCCTCAGGCGCGCCGGACGGCCGCCGTCCCGGTGGGCTGCCCGTGCGGGTCGGGGGCGGGGTACGCCGGGTGCTGCGGGCGGCTCCACCGGGGGGAGGCGTCCGCGCCGACCGCCGAGGCGTTGATGCGGTCGCGGTACGCGGCGTACGCGGTGGGGGACGCCGGCCATCTGCTGCGGACCTGGGACCCGGCGACCCGGCCGGCGGTGCTGGACCTCGACGACGGGCCGCGCTGGACGGGTCTGGAGATCCTCGACACCACGGAGGGCTCGGCGTTCCACCAGCGGGGGACCGTGACCTTCCGGGCCTCGTACGCCGAGGCGGGACGGCCCGGGGTGCTGGTCGAGCGCAGCACCTTCCGGCGGGTGGACGGCGCCTGGGTGTACGTGGACGGGACCTTCCCCGAGGACGCGGGCGACGGGGGTCGGTGACGGGGCGGTCAGGGCACCAGGACGTCGAGTTCCTTGAGCGCCCCGACGGCGATCTGCCGGGTCAGTTCCTCCGCCCGGACCGCGTCGGAGGTGCGGACGGCCTCGGCGACCTGGACGTGCAGGGTGACCGCCGCGGGGTCCGGGTCCTCGAACATGACCTGGTGGTGGGTGCGGCCGGTGAGGACCTCGGCGACCACGTCGCCGAGGCGGGCGAACATCTCGTTGCCGGACGCGTTGAGGATCACGCGGTGGAAGGCGATGTCGTGGACGAGGTACGCCTCCAGTTGCCGGCCCCGGGAGGTGGCGACCATGCCGAGGGCGCAGTCGGTCAGCTCCGCGCACTGCTCGGGGGTCGCGTGGAGCGCGGCGAGCCCCGCGGCGACCGGCTCCACGGCGGACCTCAGGACGGTGAGGGAACGGAGCTGGCGGGGCCGGTCGGCGCCGGCGAGCCGCCAGCGGATGACCTGCGGGTCGTAGACGTTCCACTCCGCGAGGGGCCGGACGGTCACCCCGACCCGGCGTCGTGACTCCACCAGGCGCATCGACTCCAGGACCCGCACCGCCTCCCGCATCACCGAGCGGGACACTTCGAAGCGCCCGGCCAGTTCCTCGGTGCGCAGCACGCTGCCCGGCGGGTACTCGCCCGCGGTGATCGCCGGGCCGAGGGTGTCGAGGACGTGCGCGTGCAGGCCGCGGCCCGATGAGGTCATGGCCCTCAGCCTACGAGTTGCCGAACCCCACCTCGAACTCGAAAAGTCAGACTTTTACATCACAGAGACTTGAATTCATCTGACCTAATGGGTTTCAGTGGCGTCCGGTGTCGTGACGTCCGAGGTCTCGGCACCGCCCTGACGGCGTCCCGCATCCCGGGGCGCCGAGCCGACGGGGCGCCCCGCAGCGGGACGCGCCCCCGGACCCGAGGACTCCAGAACGTGACGAAGACACCTCCGACGCCCCATGTCATCGTGGTCATGGGTGTGGCGGGGACCGGCAAGACGACGATCGGTCCGCTGCTCGCGGAGCGGCTCGGTGTTCCCTACGCCGAGGGCGACGACTTCCACCCGGCCGCCAACATCGCCAAGATGACCGCGGGCACCCCGCTCACCGACGAGGACCGTTGGCCCTGGCTGGACGCCATCGGCGCGTGGGCGCACGAACGCGGCGGGCTCGGCGGTGTGGTCAGCAGTTCCGCATTGAAGCGGAGCTATCGCGACCGGTTGCGGGCCGCCGCGCCGGGGCTGGTCTTCCTGCACCTGACGGGGGACCGGACCCTCATCGAGGAGCGGATGTCCCACCGTCAGGGGCACTTCATGCCGACCGCCCTGTTGGACTCCCAGTTCGCGACCCTGCAACCGCTCCAGCCGGACGAGGCGGGCGTGTCCGTCGACGTGGCGGGCGGCCCCGAGGAGATCGCCGACCGGGCCGCCCGGGCGCTCGCCGCATCGGACGGCGCCCGCTCCGCGGACCCGGCGCCCACCGGCTGAACCCACCCCGCCACAACCCCCCACGACCCGTCCCCCGTCGCACCCCGTACGTCCCGTACGACCTAGTCCCCCAAGGAAACCGACCGTGACCAGACTCAGCGTCGAGATGCTGGCAGCGGGTACCGCCGAGCCGATCACCTCCGCGGGCCACGCCCAGCTCGGGATCGCCGTGCTCGCCGGCATCGCCGTCATCGTCCTGCTCATCACCAAGTTCAAGGTCCATGCGTTCCTCTCGCTGACCATCGGCTCGCTCGCCCTCGGCGCCTTCGCCGGGGCGCCGTTGGACAAGGTGATCCCGAGCTTCACCACCGGTCTGGGCAGCACGGTCGCCGGCGTCGGCGTGCTGATCGCGCTGGGCGCGATCCTCGGCAAGCTGCTCGCGGACTCCGGCGGCGCCGACCAGATCGTGGACACGATCCTGGCCAGGGCCGGTGGCCGGGCCATGCCCTGGGCCATGGTGCTGATCGCCTCGGTGATCGGTCTGCCGCTGTTCTTCGAGGTCGGCATCGTGCTGCTGATACCCGTGGTGCTGATGGTCGCCAAGCGCGGCAACTACTCCCTGATGCGGATCGGCATCCCCGCGCTGGCCGGTCTCTCCGTCATGCACGGGCTGATCCCGCCGCACCCCGGCCCGCTGGTCGCCATCGACGCCGTCCAGGCCAACCTGGGGTTGACCCTGGCGCTCGGCGTCCTGGTCTCCATTCCCACCGTGATCATCGCGGGTCCGGTGTTCGCCCGGTACGCCGCCCGTTGGGTGGACGTCCCGGTGCCCGAGGACATGATCCCGGCGCGGCCCTCCGAGGAGTTGGAGAAGCGTCCCGGCTTCGGGGCCACCGTGTTCACCGTGCTGCTGCCGGTGGTGCTGATGCTCGGCAGCGCACTGGTCGAGATCGTCGTGGACGACCCCACCAACACGGTGCAGCGGGTGTTCGACGTGATCGGCTCGCCGCTGATGGCGCTGCTCGCGGCGGTCATCGTCGGCATGTTCACGCTGGGCCGGGCCGCCGGCTTCACCAAGGGCCGGCTGTCGACGACCGTCGAGAAGTCCCTGGGCCCGATCGCCGGCGTGCTGCTGATCGTCGGAGCCGGTGGCGGTTTCAAGCAGACGCTGATCGACTCCGGGGTGGGCCAGATGGTCCTGGAGATCTCCGAGGACTGGTCGATCCCGGCGCTGCTGCTCGCCTGGCTGATCGCGGTGGTGATCCGGCTCGCCACCGGTTCGGCCACGGTGGCGACGGTGTCCGCCGCGGGTCTGGTCGCCCCGCTGGCCGCGGACATGTCCAGCACCCACCTGGCGCTGCTGGTGCTGGCGATCGGGGCGGGCTCCCTCTTCTTCAGCCATGTGAACGACGCCGGGTTCTGGCTGGTGAAGGAGTACTTCGGCATGAACGTGGGCCAGACGATCAAGACCTGGTCCTTGATGGAGACGGTGATCTCGGTGGTCGCGGGTGCCGTGGTCCTGCTGTTGTCCCTGGTGATCTAGCTCCTGCCCCCTTCACCGCGCGGGGCGGTCCGTCGCAGGACGGACCGCCCCGTCGGCGTGCCTACCGCGGGTCGGGCGCGCCCTCGGCGGCCTTCTCCAGCTGGAACGCCTCGTTGCCGAGGCCGATGCGCGCGTGCGCCTCGGGGTTGCGGGCCTTGAGCACCGCGCCCACGACCAGCCCGACCGCACCGGCGAGGACGATGATCCCGGGCAGGGCCCAGCGCAGCAGCGATTCCGAGTCGGCCCCGACCAGGACGTGGAAGTCCTTGACCGTGTAGACCGCGATCACCAGCAGGGCGACGCCCGCGATCCCGGAGGCGATCAGCCGCCACAGCTGGGCGCGGACCGCACCCCGGCGGGCGAAGAAGACGATCACCGCGAGGGAGGCGGTGGTCATCAGCAGCGTGACGCCGAAGGCGCCGATGTTGCCCATCCAGGTGAACAGACGCAGGATCGGCGCTGTGGGGTCGCCGATCGGCTTGTCGTCGGTCACCGCGAAGAGCAGCAGCACGACCAGGGTGACGCCGCTCTGGAGGAGGGCGCCGGTGCCCGGGGCGCCGCTGGCGCGGTTGGTGCGGCCGAAGGCGGCGGGCAGCAGCCCTTCGCGCCCCATGGCGAAGGCGTAGCGGGACACCACGTTGTGGAAGCTGAGCGTCGCGGCGAACACGCCGGTCACCAGCAGCACGTGCATGAGGTCCGCGAAGGTCTCCCCCAGTCGGCTCTCGGTCAGGTGGAACAGCAGCCCCGCGGAGTGCTCCTGCGCGGCCGGGACGATGCCGTCGGGGCCGGCGGCGACGGTCAGCGCCCAGGAGCTGAAGGCGAAGAACAGGGCGACGAAGCTGACCGCCAGGAGCATCACCCGGGCGACGACGACCTGGGGACGGCTGGTCTCCTCGGCGTACACGGGCGCCTGCTCGAAGCCGGTGAAGGCCGCGATGCAGAAGCACAGCGCGGTGCCGATGCCCGCCCCGGTCAGGATGTCGGGGTTGAACGCCTCCAGGGACACGCCCTGCTTGGAGGGCTCGCTGAGGGCGGCGACGTCGAAGATCACGACGAGGGCCACCTCGATGAGCAGCAGGACGCCCAGGACCCGGGCGTTGACGTCGATCTTCATCAGGGCGAGGAAACCGACGAGCAGGGCGCAGGCCAGGGACGGGATCCACCAGGCCAGGTCGACGTCGAAGTGCTCGTTGACCAGCAGGGTGACCTCGAAGCCGAAGAGGCCGTAGAGACCGACCTGGAGGGCGCTGTAGGCGACCAGGGCCACCAGGGCGGCGCCCGCGCCGGCGGTCCCGCCCAGTCCACGGGAGATGTACGCGTAGAAGGCGCCCGCGTTGTGCACGTGGCGGCTCATCTCGGCGTATCCGAACGAGAAGAGGATCAGGACGACGCCCAACAGGACGAAGAGCAGGGGCTGTCCGACGATGCCCATGACGCCGAAGGTGGTCGGCATGACGCCGGCGACCACCATGAGCGGCCCGGTCGCCGCCAGCACGGACAGCAGGAGTCCGGCCGTGCCCAGTCGGTCGGCGCGCAGTGCGCGGTCGTGGCCCTTGAAGGTGTTGATCCCACCGGACGTGCCGTCGGTGGTGCCGGCAGGTCCGGCGGATCTGGATTCACTCGGATGCGAACTGCCCGTCGTCATCGCGGGGTCGGTCCTTTCACGTCAAACTTCGAAACCTGGTGCGGGCCTTGCTGGTGTGGCTCGGGCGCAGACCGTGTTCCGCCGTTCCGCCGTGACGTGCGGGCGAACCCGGCAGGGTGCGCGTCCCGAGCCAAGGACACCGTACGCATGTACGGTGCACTGACGTTCGGCCCGGGGGTGCGGTGGTGCCGTCGTGCGGGTGGTGCGGTGGTGCGACGACACCTCGGTGGTGCCGGTGGTGCGGATGGTGCCTCCGCGCCGACCGCCGTCGGAGCGGCGGATGGTGCCTCCGCGCCGACCGCTGTCGGAGCGGCGGATGGTGCCTCCGCGCCGACCGCTGTCGGAGCGGCGGATGGTGCCTCCGCGCCGACCGCCGTCGGAGCGGCGGATGGTGCCTCCGCGCCGACCGCCGTCGGAGCGGCGGATGGTGCCTCCGCGCCGACCGCCGTCGGAGCGCGGGAGTATGACGGTTCGTCAGGTCGTGCCGAGGGCCGCGCCGCGCGCTTCCCGGAACGCCTCGAACGGATCCCGGTCCGGGTAGGACCAGGGGTCGGGGGTGACGTGGTTGCCGATGCGGTGGAAGAGGGCGGCCGCCTCGGCCCCCCGACCTCCGCAATACTTGGCGTGCGCCAGGAAGTTGAGGTCGACGCGGTTGCGGGGGTGGTCCTCCCGCTCCCACTCCAACCACCAGTCGAAGGCGGCCTTCATCACCTGGCGCGCACGGCGCCCGACCCAGTGCCCGGAGGAGAGCGGGTCGACGGGCTCGGTCCCGGCCGCGGCGAGGACGCGGTAGCGCTCGGCGTGCGCGACCACCGGTAGGATCGCCAACGGGGAGTCGGACGGGGCCTGTTCGGCGGCCCAGGACGCGAAGTCGTAGACCTCGTGCATGGGATCCTGACCGGCGTTCGCACGCCGCTCGGCGAGTCGGGCGATCATCAGGTGATGGGCGTGGTGGTGCTCCGGATGGCGGTGCCGGACCTCGTCGAAGAGCCGGACCACGTCGTCCTCGGTGCCCAGCGCCCGCTCCAGCATCAGCAGTCCCAGCCAGGGCGTGGGATCGTCAGGGAGGAGCCCGGCGGCGGCATGACAGGCGGCCCGCGCGGCATCGGGCCGCGCCTTGCCCCGCAGGGCCCGCTGCACGGTGGCGAGCCCGGCCAGCACGACCGCGTCGACGGACTCCGGTTCGGCGATCCGCCAGTCCTGGGCCCAGGCGAGCGTGGTGCCCTCCTGGGCGAGGACCGCGATGCGGTGCCCTCGGCGGTCCCAGTCGTCGCCGGTGTCGACCAACAGGCCACGGGCGACGGACCAACGTCCCTGTGCGAGCGCGGTGCGCGCGGCGGCGAGGGGGGCGTCGTCCAGCGCCGCGTCGAAGGCGTGCGCGGTGCGTTTGCGTGAACGGCCCAGAGGCGGTGGGGGTGGCGTCACCGCGGGACTTCCTCCCCGACACGGTCTGTTGAGCGAATGATCACGGACAGCAAACCGGTATCGAGTGCTCCACGTCAAGAGCCCACAGGTCACTTACCGGTGCCAAGTGACGTTCCGGCAGGTTGAGTTGTCCGTACTCCTCCCCTTCCGCCCGACTCGTCGAGGACGGGGCGCGGTCCCGGGAACCGTCCCGCGGTCGGTCCCGGGCGGGCCCGCGCGCGAAGTCGAGCTGGGGGGAGGCGCGAGGGGAGCGGTACCGAGGGCCGGCACGGACGCCGGTTTCCGGACCCGGTGCCCGTTCCCGTCCCCGGCGCCCTGCCGGACGCACGGCCCTTCCGGTGCGGATGGGACAGGGGGGAATCGCGGGGCCCGTGGGACGGTGATTGGATGACGGCATGGAAGACGATGACCGCCGGGCCGCGGACGAGGTGCTCGACGTCGTGGACGAGCAGGACCGGGTGGTGGGACGGGCCACCCGGGGCGAGGTGTACGCCCGCGGGCTGACGCACCGGTGCGTGTTCGTCTTCGTCCGGGATGCGCAGGACCGGGTGTTCGTCCACCGCCGCACCGCCACCAAGCTGACGTTCCCCTCGCTCCACGACATGTTCGTGGGCGGGGTGGTGGGTGCCGGGGAGAGCTATGCGCAGGCCGCGCTGCGGGAGGCCGAGGAGGAGTTGGGGGTGAGCGCGCTCCCGGACCCCGTGCCCCTGTTCACCTTCCTCTACCGGGACGACGCCGGAGGCGGCGCCTGGTGGTCCGCGGTGTACGAGGTGCGCTGGGCCGGGCCCGTGCGGCCCCAGGCGTCGGAGGTCGCCTGGCACGCCTTCCTGCCCGAGTCGGAGGTGGCGGCCCGCCTGGACAGCTGGGAGTGGGTGCCGGACGGGGTGGAGGCGTACCGACGGCTCCTGGCCCACCGGGAGACGTCGAGATGAGCGACGGGCGGGCCACCGGTGTCGGCGGAGCCGTGCGCCTCTGGTTCGCGCCCCGACGGATCGCCGAGGAGGGCGACACCCCCGACTACCGGTTCTCGCTCGCCAACGAGCGGACCTTCCTGGCCTGGCTGCGGACCGCCCTGGCCCTGATCGGCGGGGGCTTCGCCGTCGACCAGTTCCTGCCCGACCTGAACACGGGCTGGCGGATCGGGCTCGCCCTCGCACTGCTGGTGGCGGGGGTGCTGTGCGCCCTGCGGGCGGTGAACCACTGGGTGCGCTGCGAACGCGCCATGCGGCGGGGCGAGGACCTGCCGGTGTCCCGGTTCCCGGCGCTGCTGAGCCTGGCCGTGGCGGTCGTGGCCCTGGTCATGGTGGTGATCGTGCTCGGGGGCTGGGCCCGGTGACCGGGACCGTCCGCGACCCGGGGCTGCAACCCGAGCGCACCCGGCTGGCCTGGCGCCGCACCACCCTGACCGCGACGGTGGTGGTCGTCCTGGCGATGCGGTCCCTGGCCGAGGGCCGGGCGCCCGGGTTCCGGGCCGCGGCGGCCGGGCTGTGCGTGCTGGCGTGGCTGGGGTTCCTCGCCGTGGCCCACCGCAGGCTGCGGCAACTGACCGCGGGTGCGCCGCCGCCCCCGCTCCCGCCCCGGTGGGCGACCGCCACGGCGTGGTGCGCGATCGTGCTCGCCGGGTGCGCGGGCGTGGTGGTCGGCTAGGCCGTCCGATCAGGGCCGCAGGGCGCGCAGCAGCAGGTCGGCGAGGTGGTCGGCGACCTGCCGCGGGGTCAACGGGTGGTCGGCCCGGTACCAGCTGGGCAGGTGGTGCACGGAGCCGAAGTGGTGGTCGACGACGAGGTCGGCCGGCGTCTCCCGGGTGAACGCCCCGCTGTGCTGCCCCTCTTCGACCAGGGCGCGGAACCGCTCCCTGAGGTGGCGCCGTTCGGCCTCGATCCGGCCGGACTTCTGCGGGCCGAGCTGGTGCAGGGAGCGTTGGACGATGGCGGCGCCGTCCAGGTGCTCGATGGTGGTGAGGGCGATGCCGGCGGCGACGGCGCGCAACCGGTGGTCGACGGGCGCGTCCGTCGCCGCGGCGGCGTCGAGGTGGGCCTGCTGGAGCGCGAGCGTCCGGGAGTGGATCTCCTGGAGCAGGTCCTCCTTGGAGCCGAAGTAGTGGTAGAGCGCGCCCTTGGTGACCCCCGCGGCGGCCACGATCTCCTGGACGGAGGTGCGGTCGTAGCCCTGGTCGGCGAAGAGGCGGGTGGCCGCCGCCATGAGCCGGCTGGGGACGGGCGCCCCGTCGCCGTCCGTCGTCCTGGGCACCTGCGCACCCGCCTTCCTGTGTCGTGGGTCGGGCCCCGGAGGTCGCCGTGCGACGGTGGGACGGCTTGGACCCTACCCCCGCGGGGGACGCACCGGCACCGGCAGCCGCCGGCGACTGGCGCGTATCCCCCGTGCCGGCGGCGTTCAGCGGTGACCGGCGTCCCGCTAGCGTGCGCGATCACGACTGCTTCCTCTTGACGAAAGGTCGGAAGATGACGGTTTCCGTTCGGCCGGGGCGCATGAGCACGAGGACGGAGGTCGGCCCGTGACATGGTCCCGGCGCGGTCTGCTGACCGCCACCGGTGGGGCCGCCGTGGCCGCGGGCGCCGGGAGCGTTCCGCCGGCCGTCGCGGCCGGGGCACGCCGACGGACGGCGACCGGGTTCGCCCGGCTGGCGGCCGAGGGGTACGCGCGGTTGGCGGGCGAACGGGTCGGCGTGGTCACCAACCCGACCGGTGTCACCCACGACCTGCGGCACGTCGTGGACGTAATGCACGCCGACGACCGGGTGGACCTGGTGGCGGTCTTCGGGCCGGAGCACGGGTTCCGGGGCACGGCGCAGGCGGGCGGTTCGGAGGGCCGTCACGACGACCCGGCGACCGGTCTGCCCGTCTACGACACCTACCGGCTGCGCGGCGAGGCGTTGGCCCGGGTGTTCCGGACCGCCGGGGTGGACACCGTGGTCTTCGACGTCCAGGACGTGGGCGCACGCTTCTACACCTACGTCTGGACGTTGTACGACTGCATGGAGGCCGCCGAACTCGCCGGCAAACGGGTGGTGGTGCTCGACCGGCCGAACCCGGTCTCGGGCCGGGGCGCTCACGGACCGGTGCTGCGCGAGGAGTTCGCGACCTTCGTGGGCCGCAAGCCCCTCGCCCAGGCGCACGGGATGACGGTCGCCGAGTTGGCCCGGCTCTTCAACCGGGAGTACCTCGAACGGCCGGTGGAGTTGGACACCGTCCTGATGTCCGGTTGGCGGCGGGCCGACTTCCACGGGGCGACGGGGCTGCCGTGGGTGCCCCCGAGCCCCAACATGCCGACCCCAAAGACCGCGCTCGTCTACGCGGGCACCTGCCTGTTCGAGGGGACCAACCTCTCCGAGGGGCGCGGCACCACCCGCCCGTTCGAACTGCTGGGCGCCCAGGGCCTGGACGGCCGTTGGGCCGCCGCCGCCAACGGAACGGGCCTGCCCGGGGTGCGTTTGCGCGAGGCGTACTTCGTCCCGGCGTTCGGCAAGTTCGCGAACACGACCGTGGGCGGGGTCCAGTTGCACGTCCACGATCGGACGGCGTTCGACCCGGTCCGTACCGGGATCGGCTTGCTGATCACCGCCAAGCGGACCTGGCGCGACTTCCGTTGGCGCTTCGACCCGGGGCCCGGCACCTTCTGGGTCGACCACCTCACGGGGTCGCCGCTGGTCCGCACGGCGATCGATGGGGGCGCGGAGGTGGACGAGGTCGTCGCGGCCTGGCGTGCGGAACTGTCCGGGTTCCGGGCGGTGCGCCGGCGGTACCTCTCCTACGACTGACGGCACCCCCGGCACCCGCTCCGGGGCGGCCCGGGCCGGTCGCTCCGGCGGTGGACATCCGTCAAGTTCGTCCGGTGTTCAGGGACGCGACCGGCCCCGATGCACGGAAAACCAGTGGTTTTCAGCCAGGTACGCCTCTCCCGGCGAAGAGTGAGGGAGCCAATCCGGTTCCTCGTTCGTCTACTCGACAACGCTCGAACGACGTCCGACGAGCGTGTTCGCACACGTGATGGAGGTGCACGACAATGGCCGGATTTCGAAGCCTCGCGAGACAGGTGCGGGATCCCCGCAACGATCTGGCGCTTCGGAGGTACTCCCTGCGCAAGTGCCTGGAGCGGTTCGCCCCCTACGGGCACCGGGCGACCTGGGACCACCTGTCCTCGCGGGCCGGCTTCGGCCCCGAGGACCGGTCCCCGGACCCGGCCCGGCTGGTGGCGGCGCTCGACGAGTTGGAGGACGCGCGCGCGGTGTGGCTCGCGTACGAGGAGGAGTTCGCGGAGCGCCGGCGCCGGGAGAAGCAGGACGGCCTGCGGCGGCCCGGACGCGTCGACGATTGGCACCGGCTGACCTGGGGCGGTTTCGGGGTGGCGTGGTGCGATGATCCCGAGGTGCACCCTCGGGCTCCGCTGGGGGACGTGCTGCGGCGGTTGATCGCCGCGCTGGAGCGGGAGGCGGGGGACGGGTGCCCCGTCTGCGGGAACGAAGAGTTGCTGTGGCAGCACGACCTGGCGCACGCCCCGTCGTCCGGTGCGGTGTGCCAGCGGTGCGGGATCGTCGTACCGGGACCGGTGCTGACGGCGCGCGCCGTGACCCGGGCCCGGCGGGCCCGGGCGCTGGTGGGCGTGTAGGTCGCCCCGGGGCCGGGACGGGGGGCACGGGGGCGGCCCCGGTGGTCGGGCACCGTCAGCGGGGGATCACGCCGCGGGACCCTCGGCGGGACCGCACGCCGGATCGCACACGACGGTGTCGGCGGTGTCCGCGGATCCGGGACCGCGGGCGGCCGAGCCGCTGGACCGGGCCGGAGCGGACGGCCGGGTCCGGGAGGGCAGCAGCCGCGAACCCGCGTGCTCCTGGCCGAAGGCGTCGTCCGGGTTGGACAGGACGCAGGTCTCCAACGACAGGCAGCCACAGCCGATGCAGTCGGTCAAGTGGTTGCGCAGCCGGCCGAGTTGTTTGATGCGCTCGTCCAACTCCGACCGCCACGCGCGGGAGAGCCGGGCCCAGTCCTCCCGAGTGGGGGTGCGTTCCTCGGGGAGCTCGGACAGGGCGGCCCGGATGGTGGCGAGCGGGATGCCCACCCGTTGGGCGGCCCGGACGAAGGCCACCCGGCGCAGCGCGTCCCGGTGGTAGCGGCGTTGGTTGCCCGAGGTGCGCCGACTGCTGATGAGCCCCTTGGCCTCGTAGAAGTGCAGGGCGGACACGGACACTCCGCTACGGGCGGCGAGTTGGCCGACCGAGAGTTCATTGACCTTCACCGGGATCTGGGGCACCCTTCGCAGCCTACCCATCCCGTGCCGTGCGCGGAGGAGTCGTCCACCGGCCCGGTCGGCGTGCCGCCGCGCTAACCGGTGCGGTGTCCGACCATGCGCAGCACGAGGTCCGCGTAGAGCGCACCGACCTCGTCGGGGGTGCGGCGGCCGGCCGCGTTGAACCAGCGGGCCACGTCGGTGCAGAGCGAGAGCACGGCGACGGTGGTGCCCGGGACGTCGGCCACCCGGAACTCTCCCGTGCGCACGCCCTCCTCGATCAGCGTGCGGACCACCGCGTCGGTGCGTCGACGCAGTGCGACGACCTCGGCCCGCGCCGTCTCGCCGAGGGCGTCGAGTTCGTACTGGACGACCCGGGCCGTGGTGTGCTGGGCCGCGTGCCAGCGGACGAAGGAGCGCACGGCGCCGGCGAGCCGGTGGGCGGCGGTGCCGGGCTCGGCAGCGGCCCGTTCCAGGACCTCCAGGGCCCTGAGGTGCCCGATCCGGCTGATCCGGAGCAGGAGTTCCTCCTTGGTCCGGTAGTGGATGTAGAGCGCGGCGGGGCTCATCCCGGCCCGACCCGCGATGTCCCGGGTGGTGGTGGCGTGGTAGCCGCGGTCGGCGAACGCGTCCACGGCGGCCACCAGCAGCCGGCGGGCCGCGTCCGGTGTGACCTCGCTCCAGGGCGTGGTGCCGTCGCCGGTGTCGTCCACCGCGGTCATGGCGCGCTCCTCGTTCCGTCCTCACCGGTGGGGGTCACGATACCCGGGCGGATGAGCGGGCGCTTAGGGCCTGTCCTGCCAGCCCGCGGTGTCGGGGTCGATGCCGTGGGCCCGTGCACTGGCGTCGACGACCCGGCGGAACCACGCCGCGAGGCCGGGGCGGACGGCGTCGTAGTGGGCGGCGAAGGCCGGCTCCGCCTCGTACCTGCGGGCGAGGCAGACCTGCATCTGCCGGGTGAGGGGGAAGTACGCGGCGAAGACCTCGCGGTGCCGTTCGACGAGCCGGTTCGCCTCCGGCCCGCCCGGGGTGACGCCGGCGTCCATCGCCTCCCCCAGGGCCCGGTCGAGGGCGGCGACCGCGTCGGTGACGGCCTGCCACTCCTCGGGGCCGCGGGCGGCCGAGCGTTCGGCGTACTGCGACCACTGCGCGGTGTCCCCGTAGCGTTCGCGGGCCTGCGCGGACCAGTCCGAATTCCACCCGGGGCCGAGGATCGCGGCCTGCTGCTCGACGGTCAGCAGCAGGCCGCGCTCGTGGGCGTCGATCATCCGGTCCAGTCCTGCGCCGAGCTCTCGGAGGCGGTCGATCCGTTCCTCCACCTGGGCGCGCTGCACGCGCAGGGTGCCGGGCACGTCCGTGGTCGTGTCGTCCAGGACGGCCCGGATCCCCTCCAGGCCGAGGCCGAGCTCGCGGTAGACGACGATGCGCTGGAGGCGTCCCAGATCGCCGACGGTGTAGAGCCGGTACCCGGCGGCCGTGCGCAGCGAGGGGCTCGCCAGACCGATCCCGTCCCAGTGGTGCAGCGTCCGGACCGTCACGCCCAGCCGGGCGGCGACCCGGCCGACGGACAGGCCGTCGCCGTCGGCGGCATCAGACACGGGTCCCCTCGTCGACGCCGGGGTCGCCGGCGGGCGCGGTGATCCCGATGGCCGCGAGGTTCCTGGCCTCCCGGCTCGTCGGGTCGAAGGGCTTCGCCGCGGTGAGGACGACGGTGGCGTTCTCGGGGGTGGTCACGGTCACGTCCCGGGTGTTCCAGGGGGTGTCCCGCGGGCCGTCGACCGAGCCCGGGCGCACCGCCCGGCAGTCCTCGACCAGGGAGTCGACCTGGCTCAGCACGCAGGCGAAGCTGACGCTCATCGCCGACGACCGCTCCGGAAGGTCTTCGGCGGCGACCAGGAGCACGTCCTGGAAGGCCCACCGCCGCAGGTGCACCAGCCGACCGGGAATGCCGAACAGCGCGAAGAACCCGAGCCCCTGGGTCCAAAAGTCGACCGATGCCGTCAGGTCGTTCGTGGGGATCGTCACGAACGCGGGCATTCCGTAGATGCCGCGGAACGGCTCCGGGGGCACGGCGTCGGGACCGGGCGCGGGCACGGGACTCATCTCGAACGCGGGGTAGTGATCGCTCATGCCGTCCACTCTCGACCCTCACGCGGCGTGAGGGTCAAGCCGGGGCGTTCGATCCACCCTCCCGGCCCGGCGCACCGGGTGCCTAGAGCTTCTCGAAGGGGTCGTGCGCGGCGAGCAGCTTGTCCACCCGCGCCTGGTCGACCCGGCTGGTGATGCGCTCCGCCTCCTGACGGTCCCGGATGACCTTGGCCAGGGTGAAGCTCGACGTCACGAGGTACAGGACCGCGATGGCCAGGAACCCCCGCACCCAGGAGTCCGCCTCCAGCCGGGCGATGCCCACGCCGATGGCTCCCAGGGCGATCACGAAGGAGGCCAGGGCCTGACCGTAGAACGCCGCCGTCGACCGTTGCTTGACCGCTGAATCACTCATGGCCGCCATGATGGGCGGCCCCGTCGGACGCCGGATCCGTACGGGTACTCAGGTCGCTACTCAGGGCGTGCGGAAGGGCCCCGGGCCCCGTGCGCACCAAGGGTCCCGGCCTCCCCACGGACGGAGCTGCGGGCCCCGGCCCGGCCCTACGATGTGGCGCATGCCCAGAGCCCGCAGACCGCTGCTCAGCAAGGAACGCATCGTCGAGACGGCCCTCGGCCTGGTGGACGCGGAGGGGCTGGCGGCGCTGTCGACCCGGCGCCTCGCCGCGGAGTTGGGAGTGAGCGGGCCCTCCCTCTACAACCACTTCCGGACCAAGGACGAGATCCTCGACGCGGTCGCGGACGCGGTCAGCGCCCAGGTGGACCTGTCGATGCTCCGGGGCGGGCGGGACTGGCGCGGGGCGCTGCACGACTGGGCGGTGTCCTACCGGCGGGCGCTCGGCGCCCACCCCCACGTCGTTCCGCTGCTGGCCCGGCGGTCCGGGCGCCGGCCGGCGGCGCTCCGGCTGGCCGAGGCGGTGTTCCGGGCGCTGGTCGACGCGGGCTGGCCCCCCGCGCAGGCCGGGTCCGTGGCGGCGTCGATGCGGTACTTCGTGATGGGGGCCGCCCTGGGCTCCCTCGCCGGGGCGCCCGCGGACCGGACGGACGGCCCCGCACCGCACGGCCCGGCCGCCCGGCCCCGGCCGGCGGGCCGGCCCGCCTCCCTGGTGGAACGCGCGGGCGCGGTGGACGACCGGGCGTTCGACTCGGGGCTGGCAGCCCTGCTCGACGGGCTCGCCCTCCAGTACCCGCCGGCCGGGGCGCACGGGCGGGAACCCCTCCCCCGGACGGACCGTCAGCGGGGCGGCCCGGGTGGACCGCCGGCGGCGCCCTCGGCGAACGCGGCCTCGTAGGAGGCCTCGCCCAGGGCCTCGCGCGCCCTCCCCGTCACCCGGTCCACATCACCCCGCTCGGCCCGGGGCAGCGGGGCGCCGACCGAGGAGCGGGCGGCCGCCGCCGCCCCCAACAGGCGTGCGGCGCAGCGGTGCCGCCCGGCCAACGCCCGTGCCCCGGCGAGCCCTTCCAGGGCGAGGGCCACGGCCCGCGGGTCGCCGGTCTCCCGGGCGGCCGCGAGTCCTTCGGCGTGCCGGGCCAGGGCCGTTTCGGCGTCCCCGCGCAGTTCCGCGACGAAGCCCAGTTCCGCCAGGATCAGTGCGGTGCCGTACTCCGCGTCGAACTGACGGTTCCAGGCGAGCCAGCGCCGCAGGTACCCGTCGGCCTCGTCCCACCGTCCCCGGCGCCGGGCCGCGAGCGCCAGCCCCATCTCGGCGAACTCCTCCGCCGGGCGGTCGCCCTGTTCCACGGCCAGCCGCCGCCCCCGCTCGTGGAGTTCGTCGGCCCGGACGTGGTCCCCGGTCAGCAGGGCGATCCGGCCCAGCTCCGACCAGCGCAGGGAGGCGTCGGTCCACAGCCCCAGGTCCTCGGCGAGGGCCAGCCCCTCCCGGTGCAGCCGGGCGGCCTCGGGATAGTCCCCGGCGATCTCCGCGAGCCGGCCCAGGACGGCCATCGCCTGGAGCCGGCCCCAACCGTCGCCGAGCTCCCGGAAGAGCGCGAGGCTCTCCTCGCCCCGGCGGCGGGCGGAGAGGAGGTCCCCGGACACGTACGCCTGCACGCCCCGGGTGCTGAGCCCCGCGGCGACGGCCCAGCGGTCCCCCCGGGTCCGGGCCTCGACCAGCACCCGGTCCAGCAGGTCCTCCCCCACCACCAGGTCGGCGAACCGGGTGGCGGCGTAGCCCAGGAGCCAGCCCGCCCGGGCCCGCTCGTGCGGGTCCTCGACGGCCTCGTACGCGGCGACGAGGTCCGCGCAGCGGCGGTCCGCGCCCTCCGGGGCGCCGGTGAGCAGCCCGACGCCGAGGCGCCACGCCCGGCTCCCGGCGCCGCCCGGCAGTGCGGCGACCCGGTCGAGGCAGCGACGGGCCTCGGTCAACCGGCCGCGCAGGAACCAGTACCAGACCATCGCGTGCACCAGGCGGCGGGCCAGGGCGGGGTCCCGGTCGGCGACCGCGGCGTCGAGGGCGGCCCGGACGTTGGCGGCCTCCGCGTCCAACCGCAGCAGCCAGCGCTGTTGGTCGGGCCCCCGCAACAGCGGGTCGGCCCGTTCCGCGAACCGCGCGTAGTGGTGGGCGTGGGCCCTGCGCACCCGGTCGTGCTCGTCGCCGCACAGGCGCTCCAGGCAGTACGCCGACACCGACTCCAGCAGCCGGTACCGGGGGCCGTCCGGTTCGTGGCAGACGAGCACCAGCGAGCGGTCCACCAGTCGGGCCAGCAGGTCCAGTACGTCGCCCCGCTCCACTCCGTCGCCGGCGCAGACGGCCTCCGCGGCGGACAGGGTGCAGCCGTCCGCGTGGACGGCGAGACGGCGCAGCACGAGTTGCTCGGCCGCGGTCAGCAGCTCCCAGCTCCAGTCGATCACGGCGCGCAGCGTCTGTTGCCGGGCCGGGGCGCCCCGGCGGCCCCGGGTGAGCAGGCGGAACCGGTCGTCGAGGCGTTCCGCCAGTTCGGCGGCGCCGAGCACCCGGACCCGGGTGGACGCCAGTTCCAGGGCCAGCGGCAGCCCGTCGAGCCGGCGGCAGATCGCGGCCACCGCGGGGGCGTTGTCGGCGGTGAGGACGAAGCCGGGGGAGGTGGCGGCGGCCCGGTCGAGGAAGAGCCGGACCGCGCTGGAGCGGCGGAGCGCCGCGGGGGCACCGTGGGCCTCGGGCAGGTCGAGCGGGGGCACCGGCCACAGGTGTTCGCCGGCGACGCCCAGCGGCTCCTGGCTGGTGACCAGGAGCCGGACGCCGGGCGCCTCCCGCAGGAGGGTGCGGGTCAGCCGGGCCGCCGCCTCGACGACGTGTTCGCAGTTGTCCAGCACGAGCAGCAGACGCTGCCCGCGCAGGGCGTCGGCGAGCCGGTCGAGCGGGGTGCGCGGGGGTCCGCCCGGCAGCGGGCCGGGCCCGGTGCCGTCCCTCAGGGCCAGGGTCGCGGCGACCAGTTCCGCCAGCGCGGCGGGGTCCGGCTCGGTGGACCGCGGCTGGGACGCCAGTTCCACCAGCCACACGCCGTCCGGGTGGGTTCCGGCGAGCCCGGCGGCCACCTCGGTCACGAGCCGGGTCTTGCCCACCCCGCCCGGCCCGGTCAGGGTCACCAGCCGGCCCGCCGCCATCCGCGAGCGCACCTCGGCCACGGCGTCCTCGCGCCCGAACAGCGCGGTGACCGGGACCGGGAGGTTGGTGCGGGGGCGGGGACCGGCCGCGGGGAGCGGGGTCGGGTGCAGGGACGGGTCCTGGCGGAGGATCTCCTGGTGGAGCGCGACCAGTTCGGGGCCGGGGGCGAGTCCCAGTTCGTCGTCCAGCCGTCGGCGCAGCTCGTGGAAGCCGTCCAGGGCCTCGGTGGGGCGCCCGGCGCCGTAGAGCGCGCGCAGGTGCGCGGCGCGCAGCCGCTCCCGCAGGGGGTGGCGGGCCACCGGGTCGCCCAGTTCGGCGGCGAGCGCTCGGTGCTCGCCCAGGGCGAGGCGGGCCTCGGCCCGTTCCTCGACGGCCAGCAACCGCTGTTCCTCCAGGCGGGCGGCGGCTTCGCGGGCGAAGGGCTCGTCGACGAAGTCGGCGAAGGCGGGACCGCGCCACAGGTCGAGCGCCTCGGCGAGGAGCCGGGCGCGGGCCCCGGGGTCCCCGGCGGTACGGGCCCGGGCCAGCAGCGCGGTGAACCGGCCGGCGTCCACCGCCTCGGCGGGGACCTCCAGCGCGTAGCCGAGCGCCCGGCGCACCAGCAGGCCGTCGGCCCCGGCCGCGGTGCACACCCGGCGCAGTCGGGAGACCAGGGTCTGGAGGGCGCCCGCGGGGCGGGCCGGCAGGGCGTCGCCCCACAGGTGGTCGACGAGGCGGTCGGCGGGGACGGCCCGCCCCGGATCGGTCAGCAGCACGGCGAGCAGCAGGCGGACCTTGGTCTCCGGCACCGTCACGGCCTCGCCCCGGGCCGAGGTGACCGTCAGCGGACCCAGTATCCCGAAACGCATGGCCTCACCGTACGGCGTCGTTGCGGACGGCCGGCGGGCCGGTGACGCGGAAGGCGCCCGCGAGGGGCCGCAAGTGGATCGAAAGTCGACCGCAAGGACCGGTGCGCAGTCTGTGGGTGCCGGTGGAAGCCGGCGCCCACCGCACGTCCACCGATCGGGGAGTCGTCCATGAGCAGGTTCGCGGGGAAGAAGGCCGTCGTCACGGGCGGGACGCACGGCATGGGGTTGGCCATCGTCGAGGCGCTGCTCGACGGGGGTGCCGAGGTGGTGCTGACGGGCCGCGACGAGAAGCGGATCGAGGAGGCGCGCACCGCCTTGGCCCCGCGCGCCGCGCACGTGGTGCGGTCCGACGCGGCGAGCATGGCGGACATCCGGCGGCTGGCCGACGCGGTGCAGGAGCGGCTGGGGCGGGTGGACTACCTGTTCGTCAACCACGGCTTCGCCGAGGTGCAGACCTTGGAGGAGGTCACCGAGGAGTCCTGGGACCGGCACTTCGACGTGAATGCCAAGGGCGCCTTCTTCACGGTGCAGAGCCTGTCGCCGTTGATCGAGGACGAGGGGGCGATCGTCTTCACCACGGTGGCCAACGACCTGATCTTCCCGGGGCTGAGCGCGTACTCGGGGGCGAAGGAGGCCGTGCGCGCCTTCGCCCAGGTGCTCGCGGCGGAGTTGCTGCCCCGTCGGATACGGGTCAACTCGGTGGCCCCGGGGTACATCAAGACCCCGTCGATGGGGATGCCGGGACTGACCGAGGAGCAGCGCCGGGAGTTCGAGGAGCAGGGCAGCCGCGCGACCCCGCTGCGGCGCAACGGCACGGTGGCGGAGGTCGCGGCGGCGGCGCTGTTCCTGGCCGCGGACGCGACGTTCAGCACCAATGTCGAGCTGCCGGTGGACGGTGGGTTCGCCCAGGGGCTCGGCAGTGGCCACTGACGTGGGCCCCACCGCCCGCAGGAACGTTTCCTCTGGGTCAGAGGTCGCGGTCCCGTAGCGCCAGGCCCGCGGCGCCCACCAGCAGGCCGCCCAGCAGCACGAACGGCGCCGCCGTCCCCACCGCGCCGGCCAACAGGCCGGCGCCGGCCGGGGCGGCGACCTGGCCGAGGCGGTTGCCGGTGAGGCGCAGGGCCAGGGCGGTGGAGCGGGCCTCGGCCGGGGCGGCCCGGACGACCGTGGTCATCGACAGGGGCTGGCCGGCCCCGAGGCAGAAGCCGAGCAGGGCGAGCATCACGGCCAGTTGCCACACCGGAACCGGGAGGGCCACGGCCGCGCACAGCAGACCACCCAGCAGACAGCTCCCCACCAGCAGGGCGGTGCGGCCGATGGCCTGGATCATCGGCCCCATGAACAGGCGGCAGGCGATGGTCGTGGCGGCCCGCAGGCTGAGCAGCAGACCGACCACGAGGGGGCTGATGCCCCGGTCCTCGCCGAGCACCGGCAGGTAGGCGGTGAGGACGTCGGTGACGGAGAGGATGGCCAGGCTGATGAAGATGCCGCCGGGCACCCCCCTGGTGCGCAGGATGCGGTGCACGGGGACGCGGTCGGCGCGGTCGGGCGGCGGACCGGCGGCGGACCGGCGTTCGATGCGCCACAGCGAGCCCAGCCCGAGCAGGCCGGTGCCGGCGGCGATCACCAGGGCCAGGGCGCTGGTCCGGGCGAGTTCGCCGCCCTCGCCGGCGACGACCAGACCGGCCCCCACCGGGCCGACCAACTGGCCGAAGGAGACGCCGACGGTGAGGTACCCGAAGTTGCGGTCCTGGTCGGCGGGGGCCGACTGGCGGGCCACCAGGGACTGGGCGCCGATCACGAAGCAGAGGTGGCCGAGGCCCATCAGGCCGCCCCAGGCGGCCATGGCGGTCAGGGAGTCGGCGGTGGCGCTGAGGACGGTGCCGCCGGATATCAGGATCACCCCGGCGGGCAGCAGCGGGGCGCAGCGGCCGTGGTCGGTGCGGCGCCCGAGGGGGACGGCCGCGAAGAGCGGGAGGAGGGCGTACACGCCGGCGATGATGCCGATGGCGCGTTCGTCGGCGCCGAGCGCGAGGGCCCGGTAGGACACCGCGGGTCGGGCCATGGCCACCGCCGCCTGCGCGAAGCTGAAGGCGATGACGAGGCGGAGCAACCAGAACCGGTGGTTACTACAGTCCCCGTCTGCGGGGTCTGGGGATCTGGACACGGGCCCTCCCGGGGTGGAACAGGGGACGGCGGTCGAACGCCGGGGTGGCAGGGTTCCCCGGTGTTCGACCGCCGTCGGCTTCGGTGATGCCGATCAGGAATCAGATGATGCCAAACAGGAATCCGGCGGCGAGCACCACCAGGGAGGTGAGCGCCGCCCACTTCACGGTGAACCGGGTGTGGTCGCCGAATTCGACCTTCGCCATGCCGACCAGCACGTACACCGCGGGCACCAGCGGGCTGGACATGTGCAGCGGCTGACCGACCAGGGAGGCGCGGGCGATCTCCAGCGGGGCCACGCCGTGGGCGGCGCCGGCTTCGGCGAGGACCGGGAGGATGCCGAAGTAGAACCCGTCGTTGGACATGAAGTACGTGAACGGGAGCGAGAGCAGGCCGGTGACCACGGCCATGTGCGGGCCCATCCAGTCGGGGATGGCGGAGACCACGGCCTTGGCCATGTCGTCGACCATGCCGGTGCCCTGGAGGACGCCGGTGAAGACGGCGGCGGCGAACACCATGCCGGCGACGTTGAGCACGTTGTCGGCGTGGGCGGCGATGCGGGCCTTCTGGTCGGGCATGTGCGGGAAGTTCACCGTCAGGGCGAGGGCGGCACCCAGCATGAAGAGCACCGGGATCGGCAGCAGCTCCATGATCATGGCGGTGAGCAGGGCGATCGTCAGACCGGCGTTGAACCAGTACAGCTTGGGGCGCAGGGTGGCACGGTTCGGGTCGAGGACGTGGAAGCCCTCGTGCTCGTCGTCATCGTCGTCCGCGTCGGTGCCGGCGCCGGAGCCGCCGGTGGTGGTGGCGGTGGTGCCGTCCTTGCCGGAACCGCCGGCGCCCACCAGGACCTTCTCGTCGACGGTGTCGGTCTCGTTCTCGACGGCCTCGTCGAGGGAGAGGTAGCCGAGGCGCTTGCGCTCGCGGCGGCCCAGCACGTAGGCGAGGGCGAAGACGCCGAGCAGACCGACGGCCAGGGCCGGGATCATCGGGACGAAGATCTCGCTGGCGTCGAGTTTCAGGGCGGTCGCGGCGCGGGCGGTGGGGCCGCCCCAGGGCAGGGTGTTCATGACGCCGTTGGCGGTGGCGGCGATGCCGGTCAGCACGACCAGGCTCATCTTCAGCCGCTTGTACAGCGGGTACATCGCCGAGACGGTGATCATGAAGGTGGTGGAGCCGTCGCCGTCCAGGGAGACGATCGCGGCGAGCGCGGCGGTGCCGACGACGATCCGCATCGGGTCGGCCTTGGCGAACCGCAGGATGAGGCGGACGATCGGGTCGAAGAGGCCGACGTCGATCATCACGCCGAAGTAGACGATGGCGAACATCAGCATCGCCGCGGTGGGCGCGAGGTCGCCGATGCCTTCCAGGACGTAGTCGCCGAGGTTGGCGCCCTCGCCGACGAGCACGCAGAAGAGCGCGGGGATGAGGACCAGCGCCGCGATCGGCGAGACCTTCTTCATCATGATCAGAACCAAGAAGGTCGCGATCATGGCAAACCCGAGGATGGTCAGCATGAGTGTTTACCTAACGTTCGCCCTTGAACCGTGTGGCTCTCACACCAGGGCCTGCGGTCAGCGAGACGTTAGGTCGCGCGGGATTGAGTTAACAAGATGTTGACATGCGAGCAATAAGCGCGAAAGTCCAGGTCACAGGCGGATGACGGCGAGCCGCACCGGGACGGCGTCCAGCACGGCGGTCCCGGACAACGGGTCGAGCAGGCTTCCGTCGAGCAGACGGTTGACGCTGACCTCGGAGTTTGCGGCGGTGATCCGCAACGGGGTGCCGGTCCCGCCGCGCGGCAGGCTGACCACTCCGGGGCGCACCGCGTCGGTGATCTCCACGGGGGCGGTGACCTCGCCCCCGGAGCCGGTGATCCGCACCCGGTCGCGCGCGGTCAGGCCCAGGGTGCGCGCGTCCTCGGGGTGGACGTGCAGGGCGCGTCCGGGGGCGTCGCCCCCGGACCCCGGCGGGCGTCGACCGACCAGGACGAAACCGCCGGGGCGGTCGTGGCGGGCCAGGGCGAGCCGGGTGAGGTCGGCCGCGATCGGGGCGGGGAGCAGCTCGATGCGTCCGCTGCGGGTGGCCAGCGGCTGCGGGAGCCTGGGACGCAGCGGGCCCAGGTCGATGCCGTGCGGGGCGTCGAGGAGCCGGCGCAGGGTGAGGCCGCCGGCGCGGGCGCCGAAGCCGTCCCCGTAGGGGCCGAGGCGGAGCATCAGGTCCAGGCGGCGCTCGGCGCCGCACAGGCCGTCCAGTTCCTCGGCGAGCGCCTGCGGATCGCGGCCGTGCACGGGGCCGGCGGGGTCGGACACGGCCTGTCCGAGGGCGTGCCGGACGACGAGCGCGTCCAGTTCGGCCGGGTCGGTGCCGTGGCGTCCGGTGGCGGCGAGCACCAGTCGGGCGTGGATCTCCGTCTCGGCCATCGCGCCCTCGTCCAGGGGGACGGCGGGCCGGCTGTAGCGTGCCTGGTTGCGCACGGCCAGCATGTTGAAGGCGAAGTCGTAGTGCGGCGAGCGGGAGGGCCGGGGCGGGGGCAGCACCACATGGGCGTGGCGGGTGGTCTCGTTGAGGTAGGGGTCCACGCTGACCATGAAGTCCAGCCGGGCGAGCGCCCGGTCCAGCCGGTCGCCGTCGGGTGCGGACGGCACGGGGTTGGCGGCGCTGGTGATCAGGGCCCGCAGCGGACCGCCGCCGAGCCCGCCGGGCACCCCCTCGCCCGGGGTGTCGATCTCCTCGGCCAGGGCGGCGAGCGGCAGCTCGCCCTTGACCTCGGGGTGACCGCTGACCCGGCTGCGCCAGCGGCCGAGGGGGAAGCCGCGGCCGGGTCCGACGGGGCGCGGCGGCCGGTCGGTGGCGGACCGCGGGAAGAGCACCCCGCCGGGACGGTCGAGGTTGCCGGTGAGCACGTTGAGGACGTCGCCGAGCCAACCGGCGAGCGTACCGAAGAGGACGGTGCCGGAGCCGATGCGACCGTATACGGCGGCGGTGGGGGCGGCGACCAGTTCCCGGGCGAGGGTGCGAATGGTGTCGGCGGGCACGTCACAGGCGGGGCTGACGGCCTCCGGGGTGAACTCCACCAGCGCCTGGCCGAGGGCGGGCACCTGGGTGACGTGGGGCGCGAGGTGGCGCAGCCGGACGAGGTCCTCGGCGAACAGGACGTTCGCCATCGCGGCCAGCAGCAGGGCGTCGGTGCCGGGGCGGATGGGGACGTGCCGGTCGGCGAGGCGGGCGGTGCGGGTGCGGCGCGGATCCACGACGGTGAGGGTGCCGCCGCGGGCCCGCAGGGCCTCCAGCCGGCCGGGGAAGTCCGGGGCGGTGCAGAGGCTGCCGTGGGACTCGACCGGGTCGGCGCCCAGCAGCAGCAGGTGGTCGGTGCGGTCCAGGTCGGGCACGGGGATGGCGTGGGGGTCGCCGAAGAGCAGCCCGCTGGAGACGTGCCTGGGCATCTGGTCGAGGGTGGCGGTGGTGAACAGGCTGCGGGTGCCGATGCCGTTGACCAGGAGCGGCGGGTAGAGGACGCCGGCGACGGTGTGCACGCCGGCGTTGCCGAGGACCACGCCCACGGCATCGGGTCCGTACTCCTCGACCACGGGTCCCAGCCCGGCGGCGACCGCGTCGAACGCCTCCGGCCAGCCGGTCTCGACGAGCCGGCCGCCCTTGCGCACCAGCGGTCGGGCGAGTCGGTCGGGGTCGCCGTCGACGTCGCCGAACAGGGCGCCCTCGGGGCAGATGAAGCCGTGGCTGAACACGTCCTCGCGGTCGCCGCAGGCCCGGACGACGGCGGTGCCCTCGATGGTGAGGGCCAGCCCGCAGGTGGCCTCGCACAGCGGGCAGACCCGCAGTGCGGTCCGTCTGTCCCCGGGCACCGGGGAGGCGGCGGACGCCAAGGGCGCTGACGGCATGGGGACTCCATGGTGCGTGACGGCATTCGGCACGGAAGCGCTCGGGGTGAGCATACCGACTGGTATGGACCAGTGGGAGTCCCTTCTCCCTCTTCACCCGGGTCCCGCTCCCGGCGGGCAAGTCCCCCGCGCCCCCTCCTCGTTGGCGGGCCGCTCCGGAGCGGTCCGCCCGGCGGCCTCCGCACGGACGGCTCCCCCCGGCGCGCCCCTTGCGCCGAGGGGAGCCGAATCCTACGGTGATACAGAGGAATAGTTGACGAGGGAGCCCCGATGAGCGGTGACGCCGCCCGGAAGACCGCCGAGAGCCTGACCTATGCGACCGGTTTCGGCAACGAGCACAGCACCGAGGCCGTCCCGGGCGCCCTGCCGCTCGGGCGCAACTCGCCCCAGCGCGCCCCGCTCGGCCTGTACGCGGAACAGCTGAGCGGAAGCGCCTTCACCGAGCCCCGCGCCGACAACCGGCGCAGCTGGCTCTACCGGGTGCGCCCGTCCGCCGCGCACCCCGCCTTCACCCGGACCGACTCGGGGTCCCTGCGCACGGCACCGTTCACCGAGACGGTCCCCGACCCGAACCGGCTGCGCTGGGACCCGCTGCCCGAGCCCGCTCCCGGCACCGACTTCCTGGCCGGCCTGTGGACCCTCGGCGGCAACGGCGACGCGACCGCCCGGACCGGCATGGCCGTCCACCTGTACCACGCCAACGCCCCCATGACCAACCGGGTGTTCGGCAACTCGGACGGCGAGCTGCTCATCGTCCCCGAGCGCGGCGGGCTGCTGCTGCGCACCGAACTGGGCCTGCTCGCCGCCCGCCCCGGCGAGGTCGTGCTGATCCCCCGGGGCGTCCGCTTCCGGGTGGAGCCGCTGGACCCCGGACCCGGGGGCGGGACCCCCACCGCGCGGGGGTACGTGTGCGAGAACTACGGCCGCCCCTTCCAGCTCCCCGAGCGCGGTCCCATCGGGGCGAACGGCCTCGCCAACGCGCGGGACTTCCGGGCGCCGGTCGCGGCGTTCGAGGAGATCGAGGGGCCGGTGGAGGTGGTGAACAAGTTCTGCGGCCACCTGTGGACCGCGACCTACGACCACTCCCCGCTGGACGTGGTGGCCTGGCACGGCACGCACGCCCCGTACGTCTACGACCTGCGCGCCTTCAACGTGATGGGCTCGATCAGCTACGACCACCCGGACCCGTCGATCTTCACCGTGCTCACCTCCCCGTCCGACACCCCGGGACTGGCGGCGGTGGACTTCGTGGTGTTCGCACCGCGTTGGCTGGTGGGCGAGGACACCTTCCGGCCGCCGTACTTCCACCGGAACGTCATGAGCGAGTACATGGGGCTGATCGAGGGGGCGTACGACGCCAAGTCCGGGGGCGAGGGCGGGTTCGTCGCCGGCGGGGGCTCCCTGCACACCATGATGTCGGCGCACGGCCCCGACCGGGAGACCTTCGACCGGGCGAGCGCCGCCGACCTGGTGCCGCAGCGCGTCGACGACGGCCTGGCCTTCATGTTCGAGACCCGCTGGCCCGTCCTCACCACCGCCCAGGCCGCCGGGGCGGACCACCTCCAGCGCGGCTACGACGATGTGTGGCAAGGTCTGGAGCGCCATTTCCGGCGCCCCTGACGGGGCCGCTGACAGACCGCGGGCGGAAGGTCCCGAGCGCCGCACGCAGGCTCGGGCCCCGCACCGAACGATTCGGAGAAGTCGTGACCGCTTTCGCCCCGGACTCGATCGTCCTGAATCGCAAACTGCCGCTGTGGTACCAGGTGTCGCAGTCGTTGCGTGCCTCGATACTCGGACGGGCGCCCGAGGCACCGCTGCGGCTGCCCACCGAGGAACAGCTGGCCGGACACTACGGCGTGAGCGTGCTCACCATGCGGCAAGCCCTCAAGGAGTTGGAGGACGAGGGTCTGATCAGCCGCCACAGACGGCGGGGCACCTTCATCGAACCGGCTGCCCGGCGGGGTGCTCCGGTGCGGCTGCTCGGCTCGGTGGACGCGATCGTGGCCCAGCAGTCGGGCATGACCACCCGTCTCCTCGACCACGGACGGGTACCGGTCCCGCACCCGTACGCGGAGCTGTTCCCGGACCTCACGGAGGTGGCGACCTACCACCGGCTGCGCGCCGACGAGACGACCGGTGAACCCACCAACCACGCGCGCAACTACGTGCGCCCGGAGCTGGCCGAGCGGATGGACCCCGCGGACTTGGAACGCTGGCCCATGACCAAGGTGCTGCGGGACGTGGCGGGGGCGCACATCGGTCGGATCACCGACACGGTCGAGGCCCGGCTCGCCGACCCGGACACCGCCCGGCTGCTGGACGTACCGCTACTGAGCCCGATCCTGCACTACACGGGCGTGATCCACGACGAGGACGGCCGGGTCCTGGACCTCGCCGTCATCCACTACCGGGGCGACCGGTTCTCGTTCACCGTCAGCCTGGACGCGCACCCGCCCGCCTGAGCGCCCGCCGGGGCGGCGGGTCGGCTGGGGAGGGCCGACACGACGCCGTGCGGAACGGGCGGAGCGGCGCTCCGCCCGGGGAACGGGCAGTGGACGCGGACGGCGGCACCCGGCCGCCGTCCGCCGTCAGTGACTGCCGAAGAGCGAACGGCGGAGCCGGCGCAGCGGGGCGAAGAGCGACACCCGTCGCATCCGGGCCTCGCGGCCGCCGGTCTCGCGGGCGGTGCCGCGTGTCGTCAGCTCCCGCATCAGCGAGGTGGCCTCGGCCGCCTCGCGCTGCGGCACCGCGGGGCCGCCGAGCACCGCGAGGTGACGGTCGAGGCGCGAACTGGTCGCGCTGCTTCCGCAGGTGATCGCAGGGACGCGCGCCCTGCTGCGGACTGTCATCTGTTCCATTTCTCTCCCCACCCGTACGAGGGCACCCGGCCCGGGCAGGTTAACCCTATCCCCCCAGGACGACACCCCGGTATCCCACCCGGACGATTCGCCCATGGGGCGTAGGCGTTGACACGTGACCCGGAGGTCACCCGTACGCCGCGCGTCCCCTCCGGCGCACGACCGCGGCCGTGCCCCCGACCCGCCGGACCGTCGGGCCTTGGGGAGGGTCACGGGCACCCCCACCGGGTATCTGGTGGGCATCGGACGCGGCGAAGGGGGACGCGGATGACCGGGGAACCGAACGGTGCACACGGCGGGGACGGAGGACCGGACCGCGCGGACCGCAGCGGGCCGGACGGGCCCCCGCCCCTGCTCAGCGGGCGCTACCGGCTGTCCGCCCGGATCGGCGAGGGCAGTACCGCCACGGTGTGGTCGGCCCGGGACGAGGCGCTGCGCCGGGACGTGGCCGTCAAGGAGGTGCGGGCGCCCGCCGGTTCGAGCGCGACGGACGCGGCCCGGCTGTACGCCCGGGTGGAGCGGGGGGCCTGGGCGGCGGCCCGCATCTCCCACCCCCGGGTGGTCGCGGTCCACGACGTGGTGGTCCAGGGGCGTCGTCCGTGGATCGTGATGGAGCTGGTCCGGGGGCTCGCCCTGTCGGAGGTGCTGGCCACCGAGGGGCGGCTGCCGGTGCGGCGGGTGGCCGCGATCGGCGTCGAGGTGCTGGCCGCGCTGCGCGCCGCCCACGAGGTGGGGGTGCTGCACCGGGACGTGAAGCCGGCCAACGTGCTGCTCGCCAACGACGGCCGGGTGATGCTCTCCGACGTGGGCATCGCGACCGCGGAGGGCGTGTCGGCGCTGACCCGGGCGAGCGAGATCACCGGTTCGCCCGGGTTCCTGGCGCCCGAGCGGGCGCTGGGCAGGGTGTCGAGCCCGGAATCGGACCTGTGGTCGCTCGGGGTGCTGTTGTACGAGGCGGTGGAGGGCCGCTCCCCGTTCCGCCGGGAGACCGTCGCGGACACGCTGCGGGCGGTGGTGGACGAGGAACCGCCCCCGATGCGGTGCGCCGACGCGCTGGAACCGGTCGTCACCGGGTTGTTGCGCAAGGACCCGGCGGCACGGCTGTCGGCGGCCGGGGCGCTGCGGGACCTGCGCACCGTCGCCGCCGGGGGACGACGCGAGCCGTCCGGGAACTCCGCGGCCGGGATGCCGGCGGAGGCCGCGGACGCGGCGGGCGGGGAGGCGGCGGGCCACTCCCCCGCCCCGGCTGCGGTGCCCGTCGCGCCGGGCGCCGTCCCGGCGGGCCGGGACGGTCGTGCCCTCGCGGCGGCGGGGGCGGCGGTGCTCGTCCTCCTGGTGGCCGCACTGGTGCTGGTGCTGGTGCTCCGCTGACCGGCGGGTCCGGGGACCCGCCGGGGCGCCGCCCGGTCAGGCGACCGCGTCCAGGGCCGGCAGGTAGCCGCGTGACTGGCCGCTGGCCTTGGGGTGGTACGACTCGCTGACGTTCAGCAGCTTGACGCTGTGCAGCCAGGAGTCGCCGGAACAGATCTCGTGCCCGGCGAACCGCCCGGCGACGCCGGCGAAGGTGAAGCCGTGGTCGGCCGCGCGCTTGGCGAGGGCCCGGTTGAGGTGGTCGGCCGCGGAGTTGATGCCGGAGCGCTCCCGTTCCGAGAGGCCCGCGACGCACCGCCCGTCGAGCTGGTAGAAGCGGGGGTAGCCGAGGACGACCACCTCGGCGGCGGGCGCCCGGTCGGCGATCGCACGGTAGAGCTCGTCGAGCCGACCGGGAAGGGTCGAGTCGACGTAGGCGCGGGCGGTGGCGATCCGGGACAGACAGGCGCTCTCGGAGCGGGTGACGCAGGTGCTCATGACGTCGGCGAAACCCGCGTCGTTGCCGCCGACCGTGAGGCTGACCAGTCCGGTGGAGCGGCCGAGCGGGGCGAGCTGCCCGTCCAGGACGTCACCGGTGCGGGCGTTGGCGCAGGCGGTGAAGTGGAAGGACGAGGGGGAGTTGGCGGCCGCCCACAGCGCCGGGTAGGCCCGCGGGGTGCGCTTGCAGGAGCCGCTGGCCCCCTCGTACGCACCGGCGCCCAGACCGGAGGAGTAGGAGTCGCCGAGGGCCACGTAGCCGGAGGCTGCGGCCCGGGGCGCCCCCTGGACGGGCGCGGCGCCGCCCAGGGTCAGGCCGACGGCGACGAGGAGCGAGGTGAGAACGGCCCGGTGGGGGGCGAGTCGGGGATCTCGCACGGAACCTCCCTTGAACGGGGTCTCCATGACGGTGCGGCCGGACCGGCGGACCGAGCGGGCGGACGGGGCCGCACCGTTGGAAATGTTCATGACATACGTGCCGGTTTCATTCCCTGGACGACCGCCAGCGACTCTCCGGGCACTTCATTTTCTTCCGCCTTTTTCCCGACAACGCACCATCAGGAAGGTGGTGTGGAAGCGTGTTGCGGCGCATGTGTCGCGTGACGCCTCCGTACACGCGCCTGCGCTCTCCGGCACCACCCCGCACGACCCCCCGTCCCGCCACCCGCACCCCGGCCGCCGCCGAGGACCACAGGCCGTCGACGGGGCCGGCGGCCCCCGAAAACCCGGATGCGCCGCTCGCCGGGGGTGCCGGATCATGACGGCCATGTCTGCCACGCCCGTGATGCGGGAGGCCACCCCGACGCACCCGTCCCCCGAGGACCGCCCGGCCCTCGCCGCCCCGGATCCGCTCGCGACCGCCGTACCGATCCGGCTCTCCCTCAACGACGAGGACGGCCCGCCGGACGTCCTGGACGCACTCTTCCTGGGACGGTTCACCACCGGCGAGGAACCGTTCGCCCGGCGCACCGCCATCGAACGGGTGCGCGCCGAGGCCACGCTGCTCCCGCCCGGGGCCACCGTGGTGCGCTCCGCGCGCGACGACAACCGGCGCAACACCCTCGCGGTGGGCGAGGGGTGGACCCTGCTCACCTCCCGCTGGCGACAGGGCGCCGACGTGTCGGTGACCGCCACCAGCGCCGAGTTGGCGGACCGGGTGCTGGGCCTGGCGACCGAAGGCGCGGCCGACGAACCCGAGCCGCAGCCGGAGACGGTGCCGATGGGCTTCTGGTACGTGTCGCCGCGCCGCGGGCCGCACCGCACCACCCGTCAGATCTCCGCCCTGACCTGGGAGGAGGCCCGGGCCAACTACACGGCGCCGGTGGCCCTGGCCATGGACGGGCTGATGAAGATGACCGCCGAGGACGTCACCGGCCGGCTGCTGCTCCTGCACGGCCCCCCGGGCACCGGCAAGACCTCGGCGCTGCGGACCCTGGCCCGTGCCTGGCGCCGGTGGTGCCAGGTGGACTGCGTGCTCGACCCGGAGCGGCTGTTCTCCGACGTCGGCTACCTCATGGACATCGCCATCGGCGAGGACGAGGGGACGGAGAAGGGGCG
Source organism: Streptomyces sp. NPDC002490 (assembly GCF_040296045.1). Lineage (NCBI taxonomy): Bacteria > Bacillati > Actinomycetota > Actinomycetes > Kitasatosporales > Streptomycetaceae > Streptomyces > Streptomyces sp. NPDC002490. The sequence continues at coordinate 92,134 of NZ_JBEOWM010000015.1, forward strand.
CTGGCGGCTGCTGCTCCTGGAGGACTGCGACGAGTTGATCCGCGGCGGCGCCAAGCACTCGGCGGGGCAGGCGCTGTCGCGCCTGCTGAACCTGACCGACGGACTGCTCGGCCAGGGCCGCAACGTGCTCGTGGGGATCACCACCAACGAGGACCTGGAGCGACTGCACCCGGCGGTGGTCCGCCCCGGTCGCTGCCTCGCCCGGGTCGAGGTGGGTCCGTTGACCCGGCCGGAGGCGGTGGAGTGGCTCGGCACCGGCGAGGGCGTCGGCCGGGACGGGGCCACCCTGGCCGAGCTGTTCGCGCTGCGCCGGGGCGGCGGACCGGCCGAGGTGCCGGCCCCGCGCGGCGGCGCGGACGCCGGCCTGTACCTGTAAGCCCGGGTGTCCGGCCACGGACCGCTCGGCGGGGTGCTGGCGGCCCTGGCGGTCTCGCTCACCGGGACGAGGATCTCCGCGATCGCCCTGCCGTGGTTCACCCTCGCCACCACCGGCAGCGCCACCGGAGCCGGGCTGGTGGCCTTCGCCGAGATGGCCCCGTACGTGGTGGTGAAGGCGTTCAGCGGGCCGCTGGTGGGCCGGGCCGGTCCGCGCACCGTGTCCTGGACCACGGACCTGGTGAGCGCCGCCGCCGCGGCGGCGGTCCCGCTGCTGCACGCGGCCGGGCACCTGTCGATGGGGGTGCTGCTGGTGCTGGTCGCGGTGATCGGAGCGGCGCGCGGGCCCGGGGACCTGGCCAAGGAGGTCCTGGTCCCCGAAGCCGCGGAGCGGGGAGCGGTGCCCCTGGAGCGGGCCGCCGGGCTGGCCGGGGCGATCGAGCGGACGGCGGGCACCCTGGGGCCCGCGCTCGGGGGCGTGCTGGTCGCTGCGGTCGGCCCGTTGACCGGCCTCGGGGTGAACGCCCTGTGCTTCGCGGCGGGTTCGCTGGTGGTCGCGGTGGCCCTGCCGCACGACCTGGGGCGGGGTGCCGGGGGGACGGCGCCGGGTGCGTTCGACGATCCGCCGCAGGGGTACTGGCGACGGTTCGGGCAGGGGTACGCGTTCCTCCGGGGGGACCGGCTGCTGCTCGCGCTCTCCGCGATGATCGGCGTCACCAACCTGTTGGCCACCGGATTCCTGACCGTGTTGCTGCCGGTCTGGGCCCTCGCCTCGGGCCACGGCCCGGCGACGGTGGGCCTGCTCGGCACGGTGGGTGGTGCGGCGTCCGTGGCGGCCGGGCTGGTCGCGGCGGGCATCGCCCACCGGCTGCCCCGGCGGGCGGTGTTCTTCACCGGGTTCCTCTGCGCGGGGGCGCCTCGGTTCCTGGTGTTGGCGGCGGGGGCGCCGATGTGGCTGGTGGTGGCGGTCTTCGTCCTCGACGGCTTCGGCAGCGGCTTCCTCAACCCGATCCTCGGCGCCCTGCGCTACGAGCGGGTGCCCCGGCCGCTGCTCGGACGGGTGAGCGCCCTGGTCCACGCCCTGGCGTGGGCGGGGATCCCCTTCGGCGGGCTGCTCGCGGGAGCGGCGGTCGGCGCCGTGGGACTGGCGCCCGCCCTGGTGGCCGGCGGCGCGCTGTACTTCCTGACCACCACGCTCACCGGGCTGCGGCCCGAGTGGCGGGCGATGGACGGACCACGGCGGTCCGGGGCGGCGCGCGGGCCCCGGACCCGACGCCGGCTCAGGCCGCCTTCCTGATCACCTCCAGCAGGCTGGTGAAGCCGTCGGCGCCGTGCCCGGCCGCGAGTCCCCGGGCGAAGACCCGGTGCACGGCGGCCGGGAGGGTGGTGTCGACGCCCGCGTCGCGCACCGTGTGGAGCACGTGCTCGACGCTGGCGACGCCCATGGCGAGCCGGTCGACGTCGCCGGGGTGTTCGCCCCGGTGGATCCGCGGGGTGTAGAAGTCCACGAACTGCCCGATGTCGGCGGTCTCCTTGGCGAGGGGCAGCACCTCCTCGGCGGTGAGGCCGTGGGCATCGGCCAGCGCCACCGCCTGGAGCCAGCTCAGCATGGTGGTCCAGAAGACGGTCATCTGGAGTTGGTAGAGGAGTGCCGCCCGGCCGGGGTCCTCCCCGCGGAAGTCCGTGCCGGTCAGCACCTCCAGGGTGGACCGGTGCCGTTCGAAGGCGTCGCGGGGGCCGCTGTAGAAGGTGGCGGAAGCGGGGTCGCCCACCCCGGACGGCGGGGTGCGGACCCCTCCGGTCAGATGGGTTCCACCCCGTTCGGCGACCCGGGCGGCGGCCTCGCGGGCGCGTTCGGGGGTGTCGGAGCTGAGGTTGACGACCACCCGGCCCGCGAGCGCCGCCCCGGCCTGCCCGAGCACCGCGTGGACGGCCTCGTAGTCCGTGAGGCTCAGCACGACCAGTTCGTTGGCCGCGAAGGCCGCCTCGACGTCGGGGGCGCGCACGGCACCCGCCGCGACGAGCTCGTCGGCCCGGCCCGGGCTGCGGTTCCACACCGTCAGCGGATGTCCCTGCGCCAGGAACGCCCGGCCCATGGCCTGCCCCATCGGGCCGAGTCCGATCAGGGTGACTGCCTGCTTGCCCATGCCAAGTCCTCTCGGGGGGTGGGTGCCGTGCCCGCACGGCGGAGCCGATGGAGTGCTCTAGAACGAGCGCTCTATCTAGAGAGGACCCTAGCAGGCTCTAAAACGAACGTTCTACTCGATACACTCGGGGCGTGAAGACCAGCGATGACCCAACGGAGGCGGCGCGCGCCGACAGGGGCGCGACCGCGGCGGAACTCGGCACCCGGGAACGGATCGTCCGGGCGGCCTCCCACCTGATGCAGCGCCAGGGCTACGACGGCACCGGCATCAAGCAGATCTCACAGGAGGCGACGGCCACCCTCGGCTCCGTCTACCACTTCTTCCCCGGCGGCAAGCAGGAGGTGGCGGTCGCCGCGATCCGGTACGGCGAGCAGGAGTTCGCCGATGAACTGGCCCGCTGGCTCGACGCCTCGACGGACCCCGCCGAGGCCCTCGTCCACTGTGCGAACGGCCTGGCCGCCGGGTTGCGGAACTCCGACTGGGTGGAGGGGTGCCCGGTGACCTCCACGGCGCTGGGCACCGCGGGGCGGGCACCCGACATCCAGGAGGCGGCGGCCCGCGCCTTCGCCCGCTGGCGCGCGCTGGTCGCCGCACGGCTGCGCGCGGCCGGGTTCGCCGAGGAGGTCGCCGAAGAACTGGCGCACACGGTGATCAGCACCCTGGAGGGGGCGGAACTGGCGGCCCAGGTCTCCCGGAGCAGCACCCCGCTGGAGATCGCCGGGCGTCATCTCGCCCGACTCGTTGACCTGTACCGCTGACCGCTCCCCCGCGACCCGGTCACCGCCCGTAGGCCGCCCGCAGCGCCTCGCGGACCGCGCGCAACGCCTCCGACTCGGGTACGCCCAGCCGCTGCGCCCGCTCCGCGTACGCCCGGGCGGCCGCGGCGGTCTCCCGACTGGCGGCGTCGCCCGCCGCGGCGACGTACGAACCGTGCCGGCCCCGGGTCTCGATGACCCCGTCGCCCTCCAACGCCCGGTACGCCTTCGCCACGGTGTTCGCCGCGAGCCCCAGCTCCTGGGCGAGGCCCCGGACGGTGGGCAGCTTGTAGCCGGTCGGCAGCGCCCCGGAGCGCGCCTGGTCCGCGATCTGCGCACGGAGCTGTTCGAAGGGGGCGCTCCCCCCGGCCGGGTCGATCACGATCGTCAACGTCACCCCCCGATTCTGACCCACCGGCGAGGTGCCGACCCGGCGGCGGAGCGGCGGGAGCGCGATCCGGGTCCGGGCGCCTGGAAAACCGGAGGCGGTGCCGGGGCGGGGCGACCTAGCGTGCCGCCATGAGCATCGTCGTACGTCCCTTCGAGCCCGCGGACGCCGAGGGCTACGCCCTGGTACGCCGCGCCGCCCTCCCGTTCCTGCTCGTCACGGCCGAGTCGGTGGCCTTCCACTTCGCCGAGGCCCATCCCGACATGCACTACCGCCCGCTGGTGGCCGAACGGAACGGGGAGGTCATCGGCACCGCCCAGGTGGGCGTCGCCCACGAGGCGTCCCGGCCGGGCCAGGGCTTCGCGAACGTCCACGTCCACCCCGACCACCGCGGTCTGGGCGCCGGCACCCTGCTCTCCCGGGCCGCCGAGGAGCACCTCGTCGAGGTCGGTGCCGAGGCGGCGTACGCCTGGGTGGTGGACGAGCCGGGGCACCGGGCCTTCGCCGAGCGCCGCGGCTACCGGCCCGGTCGGAGCGCGCGCTTCCTTCGGTTGGACCTCGCCGCGCTGCCGGCCCCGCTCCCGCTGCCGGACGGGGTGGAGCTGCGCACCGCCGAGGACTTCGCCGACGACCCGCGCCCGGTGTTCGACCTGGACGCCGGGTGCGCCGCGGACGAACCCGGTGATGTGGACGCCGGCTTCGCCGACTACCCGCAGTGGCTCAGGGAGACCTGGAACCACCCTCTGCTGAACCGGGAGTTGAGCACGATCGCGGTGGTCGACGGCGAGCCGGTGGCGTTCACCGCCGCCCGCACCGACGGGACCGCCCGCTATCTGACGGGCATGACGGGCACCGCCCGCGCGCACCGGGGCCGCGGACTGGCCTCGCTGGTCAAGAGCGACTCCCTGCACCGCGCCCGGGCGGCGGGGCTGACCGAGGCGTTCACCGGCAACGACGCCGGCAACGTCCCGATGCTCGCGGTCAACGCCCGGTTGGGGTACGCCGACTGCGGAGGCGAGGTGCGCTGTGTCCGGGAACTCGGCTGAGGGGGTGGAGGTCGTCCTGGTGAAGGCGGGCCGCACCAAGATCCGCTATCCGGCCGAGGTGCTCGCCGACGACGGGGACCGGGTGAGCGTCCGGGCGCCGTGGGCGGCCCCGGGGGTGCGGGACTTCGGCTTCGTGCGCTTCGAGCCCGGTGACGTGTTCACCGAGCACTACTGGCGCACCCGGTGGTACGCCGTGAAGGAGGTGCGCACCGGCGCGGGGGTGCTCAAGGGCTGGTACTGCGACGTGACCCGCCCCGCCGTCGTCCGGGCCGGGGAGCTCGTGGTGACGGACCTGGACCTGGACCTGTGGGTGTCGGCGGACCGCACGGTCGTCCTGCGGCTGGACGAGGACGAGTTCGCGGCCAGCGGACTCACGGAGTCCGACCCGGTGGCGGCGCGGCGGGCGGTGGCGGCCCTGGACCACCTCGACCGGCTCGCCCGGGGCACCGACCCGACCGACCCGTTCCCGCCGCGCGGATCGCGCCGGAGCGTTGCGGTGACCTCGGCCACTGACAACGGACCGGTGGGTCGGTCACCCTCCCGTCATGGGTCTAGACCCACCCGATCGCGGGAAGGGGTAGTCCCCGAGGAGGCAGTCATGCGCCGAGTGACCGTGCAGAAGACGCCGAGCAGGACCGACACCCGCCGCGGGCGGCGGGAGGACAGCGACGACCCCGCACTCGTACCGGTCCGGGAGCGCCCGGAGATCCGCAAGGACGTCCGTCGCGCCTGGTGGCCCGAGGGCTGAGCACCGCGGCGCACGACGGAAGGGCCCGACACCGCAGTGGGCGGTGGCGGGCCCTTCCCTTTCAGTCGAACCGTTTGCGGTAGTGGTAGCGGTCGTAGGCGCCGTCCATCATGCGGCCCATGAACGCATACCCGTAGCGCGGGTAGATCTTCTGGTTCTCCCACATCAGCGCGTGGGTGTGGAGACGTATCTCGGGGAGCCCGAGACGACGGGCGTGGGCGTCGACGAAGTGGAGCAGTCGGCGTCCCGTGCCTCCGCCCTGCGCGTCCGGGTGGACGGCGACGCTGTCGAGGGACAGGTGGTCCTCATGGGGGACGAGGACCACCAGTCCGCGTACCGGCTCTCCGGTCACGAAGACCCGCCCCGCGGCGAGCAGCGCCGCGTGGTCGGCCTCCATCGGAGCGGGGCGCCGGCCGATGCGTTCGACGTAGGGCGCGTAGGCGGCCTCCGTCACGGACCGCACCGCAGCCGTGTCGGCCGGGGTCGCCCGGCGGATGTCCGGGTGCACGGGGTGCCCCGTACCGATCACGCCGTCACGCGCTTCCCTTCCCGCCGGGTCCGTCCGGCTCGTCGGGGGCCTCGGAGCGGCCCTCGGGTCCGTCCGTGCCGTCCGCCGCGGGGGCGTCGGTCGCGGTCTCCTCGTCGTCCGGACGCTCGGCCTTGGCGCCGACGCCGGCCGGCACCTTCTGCGCCGCGGGGGCGACGGCGACGGGGGCGGCCTTGCGGCGCAGGACCAGCATGCTGATCAGCGGCCAGACCAGGATCAGCAGGATGATCGCGTAGACCGTCACCGAGAACGGCGTGTTGACCAGTCCGCTGACGCTGCCGTCGCTGATCTGGAGGGCGCGGCGCAGCTGCTGCTCGGCGTTCGGGCCGAGGATGACGCCGATGACCGCCGGCAGCACCGGCAGGCCGTAGCGGCGCATGCCGAACCCGAGGAGACCGACGATCAGCAGGATCACCAGGTCCAGCGACTCGCCGCCCACCGCGTAGGCGCCCAGCGCGGCGAAGAACAGGATGCCGGAGTAGAGGTAGGGGCGGGGGATGCGCAGCAGCTTGGCCCACACCGGGGCGAGCGGCAGGTTGAGGGCGAGCAGCAGCACCATGCCGACGAAGAGGGAGGCGATGAGGCCCCACACCAGGTCGGGCTCGCGCTCGAACAGGAGCGGGCCGGGCTGGATGCCGTACTGCTGGAAGGCTGCGAGCATCACCGCGGCGACGGCGGTGGTGGGCAGGCCGAGGGTGAGCATGGAGCCGAGCGTTCCGGCGGCGGAGGCCGAGGCGGCCGACTCCGGACCGGCGACGCCCTCGATGGCGCCCTTGCCCCATTCCTTCGGGTGCTTGGACAGCTTCTTCTCGGTGACGTACGACAGGAAGGTCGGGATCTCGGCGCCGCCGGCGGGGATCGCGCCGAACGGGAAGCCGATGAACGGACCGCGCAGCCAGGGCTTCCAGGTGCGCTTGACGTCCTCGCGAGCGAGCCAGGGGCGGCCGACCGGGACCGCCTCGCTGCCGCCGCGGCGCAGGTGGGCGGCGACCCAGAGGGCCTCGCCGATCGCGAAGAGCCCGACCGCGACGATCACGACGTCGATGCCGTCGGCGAGGTGCAGGCTGTCGAAGGTGAGGCGCTGCTGGCCGGTCATGCCGTCGAGGCCGACGAGGCCGATGGTGAGACCGATGAGCAGGGAGGCCAGGCCGCGGATGCGGGAGGAACCGAGGACCGAGGTCACGGCGATGAAGGCCAGGACCATGATGGCGAAGTAGTCCGGGGCGCCGATGTCGACGGCGAGGTCGGCGACCACGGGGGCGAGGGCGACCAGCAGCAGGGTGCCGATCAGGCCGCCGGTGAAGTGGCCGATGGCCGCGGCGGCGAGGGCCTGTGCGCCCCGCCCCGACTTGGCCATCGGGTTGCCCTCCATGGCCGCCACGACGGCCGCGCTCTCACCGGGGGTGTTGAGCAGGATGGAGGTGGTGGAACCGCCGAACATCGCACCGTAGTAGATGCCGGCGAACATGATGAACGCGCCCGTGGGGTCGAGTCCGTAGGTGACGGGCAGGAGCAGGGCGACGGCCATGGCGGGGCCGATGCCGGGCAGCACGCCGATGGCGGTGCCCAGGAGCACGCCGATGACGGCCCAGAGCAGGTTGATCGGGGTGAGCGCGGTGCCGAACCCGTCGATCAGGGAGTTGAAGGCATCCATGTCACAGCACTCCCATCAGGGGGCCGCCGGGCAGCGGAACTCCGAGCAGGCGGTCGAAGATGATGAAGGCGGTGACGGACAGCACCGCGGCGATCGCGGGATCGCGGTGGAAGTGCCGGCTGCCGAGGGCGTAGGCCGACCCCCAGAAGAGCAGGGCGCCGGCGATGGGGAACCCGAGGGGTTCGATGAGCACCGCGGTGGCGAGGAAGACCCCGCCGAGCAGCAGGACCGTGCGCCAGTCCGCCGGTTCGCTGAGGTCGATGTCCTCGCCGCCCTCCGCCTCGCCGTGACCGCCGCGCAGGACGTCGACGGCGAGCAGGACGGCGATCACCAGCAGCCCGATGCCGACGGCGATCGGCACGGTCTTGGGCCCGACGGGGCCGCGCTGGGTGATGTCGACGTCCATGGTGAGGGCGTCGGTGAGGACGAGGACGCCGAGTGCCAGCAGCAGCACGCTGACGCCGAGTTCCGAGTACTCGCGCAGCCAGGAGCGGCGGCCCGGCTCCTGCCCGGCGACGGCCTCCTCGGCGGGGGTCGGACGCCCGGTCTCGTTGGTCGTCACAGTCCCAGCTCCTTCAGTACGGACCCGACGCGCTTGTCCTGGGCTTCGAGGAAGTCGCCGAACTTGTCCCCGGTGAGGAAGGCGTCGTCCCAGCCGTTCTTCTTGAGGGACTCCTTCCACTCCTTGGAGGCGTGCAGCTTCTCGATCAGACCGACGAGCTTGTCGCGCTCGGTGTCGGACAGCCCGGGCGGGGCCACGATGCCGCGCCAGTTGGTGAAGTCCATGTCGTAGCCGGCTTCGCGCAGGGTGGGCGCGTCGAGACCGGGGACCCGCTTGGGGCCGGTGACCGCGAGCAGGCGCAGTTCGCCGGACTTGATCTGGTCGAGGTACTCGCCGACGCCGGAGACGCCGAAGGCGACCTTGTTGCCGAGGATGGAGGCGAGGAGTTCGCCGCCGCCGTCGAAGGGGATGTAGTTGACGGTCTTGGGGGCGATGCCGGCGGCACGGGCCATCAGCATCGGCGCCAGGTGGTCGGGGCCGCCGGGCGAGGAGCCGCCGCCGACGGGGAGCTTTCCGGGCTTCTCCTTCCAGGCGTCGACCAGTTCGTTGATGGTCTTGTAGGGGGAGTCCTTCGAGACGACCACCACGTCCTGCTCTTCGGTGAGCCGCGCGATGGGGGTGGTCTCCTGGAGCGTCTTCGGCGCGTTGTTGGAGCGGACGGCACCGACCACGCCGAGCCCCATCGACATGGCGAGCTTCCCGTTGCCGTGCTCGCTGACCAGTCGGGCGAGGCCGACGGTGCCGCCCGCGCCGGGCAGGTTGAAGACCTCGATGCCGTGGGTGAGCCCGGCGTCCTCGGCGTTCTTGGCCATGGTCCGCGCGGTGATGTCGTAACCGCCACCGGGGGTGTTGGGGACCATGAACTGCAGACCGGGGATGTTGGTGCCGGTGTCGGATTCGTCTCCCGACGTGATCAGCGGCGGCACTGCTATGACCAGGACCGCCGCACCGAGTAGGGCTAGAGGGGTGCGTAGGCGCACGCGAGCCACCACCTGTTCGTCAAGATTGGCTTTTTGTAGGTTCCTCACGCGACTTTTATCTGTGAGGTGGCCCACATGTTGCCTGCGCGTTAAGAGCCTGTCTCCCTTCCGCAACCAACGGACGTTGTGGTCCTTGTGTTCACGCGTTTAGCCTGCGGCGGTGACGAAAGTACTGGTGGTGGACGACGACTTCATGGTCGCGAAACTGCACAGCCGGTACGTGTCCGAAATGATGGGATTCACGGTAGTTGGGGTTGCACACAACGGTACGCAGGCGTTGCGCTCCGTGGAGGCTCTCCGGCCGGATCTCGTCCTTCTCGACGTGTACCTGCCGGACATGGACGGCATCGGCGTGCTACGGGGCATCAGGACGGCCGAGGAACGCGACCCGGACCGGATTCCGGTGGACGTTCTGTTCGTGACGGCCGCCCGGGACGCCGGAACGGTCCGCGCGGCGCTGCGGGCGGGCGCCCTGCACTACCTGATCAAGCCGTTCGAACGGACCGCGCTCCAGGAGCAGCTGCGACACGTCACCGCCGTGCGGGCCCGCCTCGCCGGCCTCGACGAGGCGCGCCAGGAGGACGTGGACGAACTCTTCGGCAGCCGCCCTCCCGGCACGCGCGAGCAACTGCCCAAGGGGCTCGCCGCCCCCACGGCGGACCTGGTGGAACGGACCCTGCGGGAGCATCCGGGGGGCCTGTCGGCCTCGGAGTGCGCGCGGGCGGGTTCCCTGTCCCGGGTGAGCGCCCGGCGCTACCTGGAGTACTTCACCGAAACCGGTCGGGTGGAGGTGACCCTGCGCTACGGCGGCGCGGGCCGGCCCGAACGCCGCTACCAGTGGATCGAGCGCCCCCGACGCACCCGTCCGTGACCCGTCGAGGCCGTGTGCCGCGACCCGCCGCCGCGGGTCCGCGCCTTCCCCCCACCGGCCGTGCCCCACTGACGAGTCGACCCTGAGCTGCGAAGAAGACCGCGGGGGCCGGTGGAAGCGACCCCGTCGCCCGGCTCCCCCGCTCCCCCCGCGCGGCACCGACGGGTGCCCCCGCCGTGAGGATTCGGGCGTATCGGGGCGCGATCTCAGCGCAGCCCGATGGTGTCCTTAAGAGGGCCATAAAGATCACCGGGAGTGGTCTTCGGCAGCGATTTCGAGGCGGTGGAGCGACTAGCTTTCCTCTTGCCCGGGGGTCGTGCACCGCCCGCACGACTCCCGGGTTCCCCCCGCTCAGCAAGACTTGAGGAGACCGTCCCATGACCGCTCGCCGTACGGCCGCCGCGATCGCCGCCCTCGGTGTCGCGCCGCTCGCTCTCACCGTGCTGTCCGCTGCTCCGGTCGCGGCCCACGGTTCCATGAGCGACCCGGTCAGCCGGATCTCCGCGTGCTTCGCCGAGGGCCCCGAGTCCCCCGACTCCGCGGCCTGCAAGGCGCTCGTCGCCGCCGGCGGCACCCAGCCGCTGTACGACTGGAACGAGGTGAACATCGCCAACGCGGCCGGTGCGCACCGCCAGATCATCCCGGACGGGAAGCTGTGCAGCGCCAACCGCTCGAAGTACGCCGGGCTGGACGCCCCGCGCGCCGACTGGCCGGCCGCCCCGTTCAAGAGCGGCAACAACACCTTCAAGTACCGGGTGACCGCCCCCCACAAGGGCACCATCGACCTGTACATCACCAAGGTCGGCTACGACCCGACCAAGGCCCTCAAGTGGTCCGACCTGGAGGCCCAGCCCTTCGCCACGGTGACCAACCCGCGTCTGGAGAGCGGCTCGTTCGTCTTCGACGGCAACGTTCCCGAGCGCTCCGGCCGCCACCTGGTCTACTCGGTGTACCAGCGCTCCGACTCCCCCGAGGCGTTCTACACCTGCTCCGACGTCGTCTTCGGCAAGGACAGCGCCGCCGGGCCGGCCCCCGCCCCGGTCGCCTCCGCGCCCACCGACAAGCAGATCGAGCAGGAGCGCGACCAGTCGACGGTCGAGCAGGGCGGCAAGGGCGACATGTCGCCCGAGGGCCACGGCGGTCACGGCGCCAAGGACGGTGCCGTCGGCAACGCCTCCGCCAACGACGGCCCCGGCTCCGTGACGGCCGTGGAGAGCGGCGGCGCCCAGGGCACCGCGCCCAAGGACGACGCCGGCGCCAAGGCCCAGGGCGGCTCCGCCGAGAACCTGGCCGAGACCGGCGGCAGCAGCTCCACGACCTACATCGCGATCGGTGGCGCGGCCGTCCTCGGCCTCGGTGCCGCCGGTCTCTTCGCCTCCGCCCGCCGCCGTGCGGCGACGGGCGGCGGTCGCAGCGGTCGCTGAGGGACGACCGTCGCGCCGGGTGGCCACCTCCGGGGTTGGGATGGCTACCGGATCGGGTGGCCGCTGAGCAAGCGGCCACCCGGTGCCAGGTGATCCGGAGCGAGGAGGGGCGACCCCCTCGCTCCGGACACTGACCGCAGACCACTGTGCACACCGTCGGGGTGGCGCGCGCCAGTCGCAGGCGCACGCCGCCCCGACGGCGTCGTGCGCGCACCCCACCGCTTCCGCGGTCCGCCATTCGGCCGTGCCCCGCCTGCGCCGGGGCCGGCCCGGCCGGACCGTGGAAGCATGCGTTTCGTCGACGAGTTGAAGAGCGCGGTGTCCCCGCGGGCCGCCCTGCTGGTGATCGGCGTGGTCGCGCTGCAACTGCTCTTCATCACCTCCTACGTCGGAGCCCTGCACGACCCGAAGCCCACGGACGTCCCCTTCGGGGTGGCCGGGCCCGGACCGGCCGCCGATCGCGTGGCGGACCGACTGGCCGCGCTCCCCGGCGGACCGCTGGACCCGCGGACGGTGGCGGACGCCGACGAGGCCCGGCACCAGGTGCTGGACCGGGAGGTCGACGGCGCCCTGGTGGTCGCCCCGGACGGGCGCACGGACACCCTGCTGGTCGCCTCCGGCGGGGGCGCCGCGCTCTCCGCGACCCTGGTCGGGCTGATCACCGAAGCGGTCGCCGCCGAGGGGCGCACGGTGCGCACCGTGGACGTGGCCCCCGCCTCCCCCGAGGACTTCGAGGGCTTGTCGTCGTTCTACCTGGTGGTCGGCTGGTGCGTCGGGGGCTACCTGTGCGCGTCGATCCTCGCCATCAGTGCGGGGGCGCGTCCCGCCAACCCGCAGCGCGCGGTGATCCGGTTGGGTGCGCTGGCGCTGGCCTCCGTGGTCGGCGGGCTCGGCGGCGCGGTGATCATCGGCCCGATCCTGGGCGCCCTGCCGGGCAGCCTCCTCGCCCTGTGGGGCCTGGGCGCCCTGGTGACCTTCGCGGTGGGCGCGGCGACGCTGGCGCTCCAGGGGCTGACCGGGATCGTCGGCATCGGCCTCGCGATCCTCCTCGTCGTGATCGCGGGCAACCCCAGCGCGGGCGGCGCCTTCCCCTCCCCGATGCTGCCCCCGTTCTGGAAGGCCATCGGTCCCGCCCTACCCCCGGGCGCGGGCACCTGGACGGCCCGTTCCGTCGCCTACTTCCACGGCAACGCCGTCACCGGCCCGCTGTTGGTGCTGTCGGCCTGGGCCGTCGCGGGCACGGTGGTGACCCTGCTGACCTCGCTACGGCGCCGGCCCGCCCCGACCGCGTGAGCGGCCGCGGCGCCGAAGGCCGCGGGCCCGCGCCGGAGAACGTCCGGCACGGACCCGCGGCCCGGCCGGCGGGTGCGACGGGCGCCGAGGCCCGTTCCCGCCGGCCCGGGGTCAACCGATGGTCAGGCCGTAGGCGTTGAGCGCCTCCACGACCGGCTGGTAGAAGGTCGTCCCGCCGAAAGTGCAGTTGCCGCTGCCCCCGGAGGTGAGGCCGTAGGCGGTGGTCCCGGCGTACAGCGAACCCCCGGAGTCCCCGGGTTCGGCACAGACGTTGGTCTGGATCAGCCCGTGGACGATCTGGCCGCCGCCGTAGTTGACGGTGGCGTTGAGGGCGGTGACCCGTCCGCTGCGCAGCCCCGTGGTGGAGCCGCGCCGGTGGACCGTGGTGCCCACGGTCGGGGTGGCGGCCCGGGTGATGGTCTGGCTGCCGACCGCGCTCGGCTTGGGGATGGTGGCGTTGGTGTAGCGGACCAGGCCGTAGTCGTCGCCGGGGAAGCTCGATCCGGCGGTGGTGCCGAGCACGGTGGTGCGGGCGGAGTTGCCGTACCAGGTGCCGGCGCCGTCCGTGCAGTGGCCCGCGGTGACGAAGTACTGGGTCGTGCCCCGTCGGGCGTTGAAGCCGAGGGAGCAGCGGCCGGTGCCGGAGTAGATGGCGTCACCGCCGGAGATCAGCGGGGCGAACCTCCCCTTGACGCGCGTGACGGTGATCGCGTCCGCGGAGTCGCCGGCCGCCCGTCTGATCGTGGCGATCTCGGCCGCGGAGACCGTGCTGTCCGCGGTCACCACCACCCGACCGCTCGCCGGGTCCACGCTCCAGGCGGTGCCCGCGACGTCCGCTTCGAGCACGGAGTTGCTGGCCTCGGCGAGGGTCACCGCGTCGTGGGCGGACGGGGCGGCGGCGGAACCGGTCGTGGGCGCTGCGAGGGCGAAGGCGGTGGCCAACCCGGTGGTGACGGCGGCGAGACGGGTGCGTCTGCGGATGCCGGGGCGGAGTGCGGTGCGCGTGATCCTCACGTGATCGTTCCTCCCGAGGGACGTCAGGGGCCCGCATGGGGTGTGGCGGGCCCGTGAGGGCGCTATGCCGTGTTCCTGACAAGCGCTGGTGGGAGTATTCCGAGACCCGGCGGGGTGGAACAAGGGCACCTTTCGGCCGTACCCGACGGACTGGGCGGGCGACGCCGGGCCGCGGGGGTGGTGCACCTCCCGCCGCCCTGCGCCGCGCACGCGCCGTTCGGGGACGCGCGCCACCACCCGCAATGACCGGAAGCCGACCGGCCGGAGGGCCGGTCGGCCCACGGCGGCCCGGCGGCGTCCGGGTGTCGTCACGCCGCCCGTGGTCCGGTCCGGGTGCGGGCCTCGGGCAGGCCCAGGTGGGAGCGGAGGGTGCGGCCGGTGTACGCGGTGCGGAAGGCACCCCGTTCCTGGAGCAACGGGACCACCCGGGCGATGAACTCGTCCAGGCCGCCGGGGGTGAGGTGCGGCACCAGGATGAAGCCGTCCGCGGCGCGGCCGTCCACGAACGCGACGAGTTCGTCGGCCACCGCGTGGGGGGTGCCCACGAAGGACTGCCGCGCGGTCGCCTCGATCACGGTCTGCCGGATCGACAGGCCCCCGGCCGCGGAGAGCGCGCGCCACGCGGCGGCGATCGCCGTGGGGTCCCCCATCGTCGTGCGCCCCTGCGCCAGCCCGGAGCGGGGTTCCGGGTCGAAGGCGGGCAGGGGGCCGTCGGGATCGTGGGCGGAGAGGTCCACGCCCCAGATCTGTTCCAGGGTGTTGATCGCGTTCTGCGGGGAGATCTGCTGGCGCCGGATCTCGACCGCGCGGTCCCGGGCCTCGGCCTCGGTGTCCCCCAGGACCACGGTGGCGCCCGGCATGATCTTCAGGTCCTCCGGCTCCCGCCCGTACCGGCGGAGGCGGTCCTTGACGTCGGCGTAGAAGGCGCGGCCGGCCTCCGGGGTGCCGTGCCGGCTGAAGACCACGTCCGCGGTGGCGGCGGCGAACTCGCGGCCCTCCGGGGAGTCCCCGGCCTGGATCACCACGGGGTGCCCCTGGGGGGAGCGCGGCAGGGTGAACCGGCCCTCGATGTCGAACTGCTCGCCACGGTGGGCGAAGGGTCGGGGAGTGCCCTCGGGGGTCCACGAGTCCCACAGTTCGCGGGCGGTGGCCACGAACTCGGCCGCCCTGGTGTACCGGTCGGCCCGGTCGAGGTAGCCGCCGCGACGGAAGTTCTGCCCGGTGAAGGCGTCCGAGGAGGTGACGACGTTCCAGGCCGCCCGGCCCCCGCTGAGGTGGTCCAGGGTCGCCAGTCGTCGGGCGAGTTCGAAGGGCTCGTTGAAGGTCGCGTTCACGGTGGCCGCGAGCCCCAGCCGGTCGGTGACGGCGGCGAGCGCGTTGAGCACGGTGATCGACTCGGGACGGCCCACCACGTCCAGGTCGTGGATCTCGCCCTTGTGCTCGCGCAGCCGGAGTCCTTCGGCGAGGAAGAAGAAGTCGAAGAGTCCCGCCTCGGCGACCTTGGCCAGGTGCTCGAAGGAGGCGAAGTCGATCTGCGAGCCGGAGCGCGGATCGGACCAGACGGTGGTGTTGTTGACGCCGGGGAAGTGGGCGGCGAGGTGGATGCGCCGCCGGGCCCGGCGGCGGCTCCGGCTCATGAGGGGACCCCCGGGGCGTAGCGGTTGGCGGGGCGGGCGAGCCCCAGGTGTTCCCGCAGGGTGCTGCCGGGATAGAAGGTGCGGAACAGGGCCCGGTGTTGGAGCAGCGGAACCGTGCCGTTCACCAGCCGCTCCAGGTCTCGGCGCGGTTCGAGGGGGGTCAGGTGGAAGCCGTCGACCGCCCCCCGTCCGTGCCAGGTGGCGAGGAGGTCGGCGAGGTCCACCGGGCCGCCCCGGTAGAGCGGTCCGCGGGGGCTGGGCCGCGGACCGCCCCCGCCGTGCCCCGGTTCGGCGGCGCGTTCCCCTTCGCCGAGGTCGACGGTGAGGGCCGCGAGGACCCGCAGGCCGTCCGGGTCCCGGCCGTGGGCGGCAGCCGCGGCGCGCAGCTCGCCCCCCAGTTCCTCGCTCTGCTCGGGGCCGACCGCCCGGATCAGGGCGACCTCGGCGTGGCGGGCGGCGGTGTCCCGGGCGGCCGGCTCGGTGGCGTCGACGACGATGACGGGGTGGCCCTGCGGGGGGCGCGGCACGATGGAGGGGCCCTTCACCGAGAAGGAGGCGCCCTGGAAGTCGACGTGGTGCAGCTTGGCGCGGTCGACGAACCTGCCGGTCGCCACGGAGCGGATCTCGGCGTCGTCCTCCCAGCTGTCCCACAGCCGTCGGGACACCTCGGCGACCTCGGTGGCCTCCTGCCACAGGTGGTGGGCGTGGGCGGCCTCGCGACGCCCGAAGAGCCGGGCCTCGCCCTCGCCGGTGGAGACCTCGGGGCGCCAGCCCGCCCGTCCCCGGCTGACCCAGTCCAGGCTGGCCACGGCCGCTTGGACGTGGAAGGGCTCGGTGTGGGTGGTGGTCACGGTCGGGACGAGTCCGACGCGCGCGGTGAGCGGGGCGACGTGGGCGAGCACGGCGAGCGCATCGGGGCCGGGGCGGGCGAAGGAGTCGCCGAGGGTGACGAAGTCGAGGGCACCGCGTTCCGCGAGCCGCACCAGTTCGGCGTAGGGCTCCGGACGGTAGGTGTCGGCCAGGTCGACGGCGGCGGCCAGGTGCAGCAGGCCGCGGCCCAGGGAGGCGGTCATGCGAACGAACCTTTCCGGTGGGGGTCGTCCCCGGTGCCCGGGGTGCCGGGCCCGCCCCGGTCGGGGGCGGGCGGGGAACGGTGCGGTCGGGGCGGGCAGCCCCTCGGGTGGATCTCCGACGTCTCGACGCGCGGTGCGGGCGGGTTCCGTCAGGCGGGGCGACAGGAGAGGTCGCGCAGGAAGGCCAGGGCCGCCCGTGCGGTGGCGTCGTTCTGCCGGAAGGCGGGGCCGCCGGTGCGGGGCCGGGTGAACGCGCCGGCGCCCCGGGCGTCGGTGTGCGGACCCAGTGCGAACAGCCGGGGGTGCGGTGCTCCGTCCCGGTCCAGCACCCGGCCGTCCGCGGGGTCGACGGCGAGCAGCCCGGCGGCGGTGGTCCGTGCGCCCCGGGCGTGCAGCCCGCGCAGCAGCGGATCGGTGGTGGCCGTCAGGGTGGGGTCCGGCAGCCGCGCCTCGACGAGGGCACGGGCCCGGACCGTGCGCCCGGGCACGGAGGTGCCGTGCGCGCGGAACGTCCCGGCGCCGGCGGTGATCGTCAGACCGGCGCCGAGGAAGCGGACGACCCCGGCCCGGGAGAGCGCGAGGAGTTGTCGCAGCCGGGGGCCGGGGGGACCCGAGGCGAGGTGGCTGAAGAAGCCGTGCCACCAGGGGCCGGTGTCGCCGAGCCGGCTGAGTTGCCCGTACACCGACAGCAGAGCGAGGAAGACGGCCAGGTCGGGGCTGTGCGCGGGATCGTGACGACGGCCGAGGTCGGCGCTGATGTAGGCGCGCAGACCGTGTTGGAGGGCGTCGGCGTCCGGGTAGCGGATGCCGGCCAGGGGGCGGTCCAGGGCCGCCAGGTCCAGTCGGTCGACGGGGTCGGGCACCGAGGCGGCGACCAGGGCGGCGAGTTCGGGCCCCCCGGGCGCCGCGGCGGCGTACCCCCGTTCGAAGTCGTCCCAGGCGGTCCGGACGCGTTCGGGGTGGGCGGTGAAGAGTCGGTGGTAGTGGGCGAAGCCCAACTCCTTGTCCACCAGGGGCCAGACGTCCCGGGCGAAGTCCCACCCGCCGGGGCGGGTGCGCAAGGCGTCGACCTCCGCGGGGCCGAAGAAGCGGGGCAGCGGCGGGCGCCGCCCCTGCCAGGGGTAGCCGGGCTTGGCGTGGTAGGGCACCCCGCGTCGGGAACCGACGTGCAGCACGGGCTCCCGCCCGGAGGGCCGGTAGGTCAACGTGCCGCCGGGCCCCTTCCGGTACGTTCCGCCGCGGCCCTCGGTGAGGAGGACCATCAGGTCGACGAAGGCGAGCCCGAACCCGCGGACCAGGACCTCCGCGCCCGGTTCCAGTACCGACAGATCGATGTCGGCGGTGGAGTCCGGCGGCAGGTGCACCAGCCCGTTCCGTTGTGCGTGTTCCCGTAACTCCTTCTGCTCCTCGTCGAGTTCGGCATCGACATGGCCGAGCGAGAGGATCACCAGATCGGCGGCGAGCGGTTCGGCGCGCCCCTCGATCCAGACCCGTTGGCGGCCGCGGCGGGGGCCGCGCACGCCGACCGCCCGCCCCGGGTGGTGGTGCACCACCACCCGGGGCGGCAGCGCGGCCACCGCCCGCTCGTAGACCCAGCGCAGGTAGGAGCCGCCGAGTCGGCGCCCGGGGAAGTGGGCGCCCTCGACCCCGGCCCACTCGTGGAGGGTGGGTCCGGGCGTGACGGGCCCTTCGAGGGGGACGGTGTCGTCGGTGAACATGGTGATGTCCTCGGCCGTGGAGTTCATCCACAGCAGCGGGGACTGCTCCTGGCGCCAGATGCGACCGCCGCCGGGCGGATGCGGGTCGACCAGGTGGATGTCGAGGGCGCCCGCCCCCGGGCCGGCCCAGACCTCGGGCAGATTGGCGGCGATGCGTTCCAACAGGCCGGTGGCCCGGGGGCCGGCTCCCACCACGACGAGGCTGGTGCGCGCGGTCATCGGACGGCCTCCGCCCCGCGGGCACGGTGACCTCGCCGGCGGGACCGGCCGGCGCCGAGGACGGGGACGTCCCGAGGGGCGCGGGTGGGGGCGGGGGAACTCTTGTCGAGCGTGGGCAAGGGCATGCGAAGGCTCCGCGGGCACGGGAAGTCGACACGGACTTGCCTTCACACGGGATCCGGACCGAGCCCCTCAGCAGCGGTCCCCTTCCCAAGTCGCCTTGAGATTAAGGGGTTTGTCACCCGAACTGTCAAGGGTGTCCGCATGCTGAGCGGTCCGTCTCATTCCGGTTGACGCCCCATCGGATGCCTGTTCCACTTGTGCCATGCATCCGCAGCAGTGGCTGGTCACGCGCTCCCACATCGACTTCGGTCGAGTGTGGTCGGCGTCCTGTTGAGCTGACCCCGTACTGCCCGACCCCGTGGCGTTCCGCGCGGGCGTCGCCCGGCGTTCTCCCCGCTGACGAGGACGACCGCGATCCCTTCGCGTTCACGGCGCGCCGACTCCGTACGGAGTGCCGGTGCGGTTCGGTCGCCCCTGCGCGCTCCCCCGAGGCGTGCACCTCCACCCCGTTCTCCCCGGCCTCCACGCACCACCCGCGTTCCCGCCGTACCCGTTCCCCCCGTGCCTTCACACGCACCCCTGCTCACCCCCCTCGCTCCACCGCCCCGCACAGCCGTCCCGTTCCGTGGACGCCGCGTCCTCGCGCCTGTGGGGACGCACCCGCCCGTCGGTCCTTGGAGAATCGCCACGCCATGAGTACGTCCCCCCTGCCCGGACGCCCCGGCCTCCTCACGTTCGCGCTGATCACCGCCGCCACCCTCGTGCTCACCGGGCGCACGGCGGACGGCACGGGAACGGGCGGCGGGGACGCCGCCCCGCCCGCGTTCACCGGCGGCGCGCACGGCATCGACACCGGCGGCTCCCGCGCCGGTGACGGGCACCGCGGGACGCCGACTCCGTGACCCGGTCAACGAGGCTCAGGGGTTCGCGACCCGCACCGCCCCCGGGGTGACGGACCGCACCCCGCTCAACAGTTGCAGTCACAGTTGCAGTCGCAGCACCCGCCGTCGTCCTCGCCGTTGCCGCAGCTACAACAGTTGCCGCAGTCCGCGCAGTTGCCGCAGTCACTACAGGAGTGGCACCACCCGTCACGACGCTCCCGGGACCACGGGTCCTCGTGTTCGCAACAGCACAGCTGACACGTGCAGGCGAGTCCGGCCCACACCAGGCAACCGGCGAGCAGCCCCCGGCGGTCCCGGTGGGGCGGGGGCTGCGGACCGGCCCCGGGCGCGCCGGGACGACCGGGGGCGTACGGACCGCCCGGCGCACGTGCTGCTTCCGGCGCGGCATGGGAACAGGCCCACCCGCCGAAGGCGCGGCCCACCGAGGTGCGCAGCTCGTGGACGAGCAGCCGGTGGACGAGGCGACCGTCCGTGAAGTCGGCGGCGCGCAGGGCGAGCCGGATGCCGTGCAGCGCGTCCTCGGCCAGCCGTCGGGCCTCCAGGAGGTCCGTACCGGTGGCCGCGAGCGGGTTCCAGGCCCCGGAGGCGGCGTCGGCGTCCCGGTCCTCGACGGCGTCGAGGAGGTGGGCGAGCCGCCCGAAGAACCGTCCCGCCTCGGTGAGCGGTTCGACGTTGCACGGCCGCCCCGCGAGGACGGCCGTGTACCCGAAGGCCGCGGCGGTGGCCGTCTCGGTGGGTTCCGTGACGGCCAACAGCGGGGTGCCGGGCCCGGCGAGGGCCTCGATCCCGGTCTGCCGGTCCACCGCGTCGAACAGCACGGCCGTGTCGAACCCCACCTCCGCCCCGGTGCGCCGACCCGCCTCGTCCCAGTGCGTCGCCACCCTTTGGGCAGCGGCGGCCAGCGGGCGGCGTGCCAACAGTCCGTCACCGTCGTGGGCGTGGTCGCGCACCTTGGCCGCGGCCAGCACCAGCGAGACCGCCGCGGCGAGCCGGGCCCCCTCGCCCCGGGCGACGGACGCGCCCCGCATCCCGCGCAGCGGACAGGGTCCCGCCCGGCGGCGCCCCCGCCCTTCGGGCGCGGCCTGAGCCTCCGTCAACACGGAGACCAACAGACCGTCGTAATTCGTGACGATCCGGGCGAACTGCCCGTGCTCGCGCCGCAACGCCAGGCACAATCCACACAAATGAGCCATCCATGCGGCGCTGAGCTGCTCCCCCAGGCGGTGCCGACACGGTCTGACGATCCCGAACACGACCTTCCCCTCCCCCGTGACACGCGTCCTTCGGGCGGCATGGTAGCCGCCGACCGTTCACCCGGACGCCCCGACCGCCACCCAAACGCCGCGAGAAATCATATTTCACTCACAGTCAGCAGCGTTGTTCCGCACGACCCTTGGAATCAAGGGACCCGAACCGATTTGCTGTGCACCAGTACCGTCACGAAAAGCCAGCGCGGTCACGTTCCCCTTGGCGCGCTGTCAGCATCATGGTCGACCATAGGGGACGGAACCACGCAAGACCGCTGTGAGAGGAGGCGCCCATGGGATCGGTGCGCAAGGCGAGTGCCTGGCTTGGCCTCGTCGACGACAACGATGACGAGCGTTACTACGACCGCTACGAACCCGACACGGACGACGCGACCGAGGGCCACGGCAACGCCTGGGTGACCGACCCCCGCGTGCAGGTGGCCTCCGACACCGCCGAGGAGAGCGGACGCCGCATCGGCACGGTCACCCCGGACAGCTTCCGGGACGCCCGCGCCATCGGCGAACTGTTCCGGGACGGCGTCCCCGTCATCGTCAACCTCACGGCCATGGAGCCCGGCGACGCCAAGCGCGTCGTCGACTTCGCGGCCGGGCTGACCTTCGGGCTGCGCGGCTCGATCGAGCGCGTGGCCACCCGGGTCTTCCTGTTGACCCCCTCGCACACCGAGATCGTCAACGGCGAGGGTCCGGGTCGCCGGAACGACAACTTCTTCAACCAGAGCTGAGGCGGGGCCGCTCACCGGCGCGGCCGGGCGCCGCCGGTCGGACACGGGTCCGGACCGGCACCACGGACCGGGAGGGTCCGCGGAAGGCGTCGACACCGGTGAGCGTCCCGCCCGGCAGCACCCCGCTCACACCGCCGCGTCGGCCGACGCCCGGGACGCGCCCGCACTGCGCGGCAGCGGCACCTCCGCGCCGGGGGCGGTGCGGCAGGCCCGGACCTCCGATTCGGGCACGTCCACCATCGTCCGCGGCAGCCGCAGCGCGGCCAGCGCACCGAGCAGCAGCAGCACCGCGCTCACCACCAGGGTCAGGTGCAGCCCGGTCACGAAGGCGTCCCGCGCGGTGGCGCGCAGCGCCTCGCCCGACGGGCCGTCGAGTCGCCCGGCCACCTCGTACGCCTCCCCCAGCGAGTGGCGCGCCGCCTCCCGCGCCTCGGCGGGCACCCCGGCGAGACCGGTGAACCCCTGCCCGTAGGCAGCGTTCATCACGCTGCCGAGCAGGGCGATCCCGATGCCGGCGCCGAGTTGGTAGGAGGTCTCCCCGATCGCGGCGGCGCCCCCGGCCCGCTCGGGCGGGGCCTCGGCGAGCATGGACTCGTAGGACCCGAAGAGGGTCGTCTCCAGCCCGAAGCCGAGCATCAGGAACCCGGTCAGCAGCAACTCCGGGTTGTCCCGGTGCCCCATGGGGGTGAGGGTGAGGACGGCGGTCGCGGTCAGCGCGAAGCCCAGGGCGACCGTGGTGCGCGGCCCCCACCGGCGCAGCAGCCGGGCGCCGGCGAGACCCGCGGCCATCGCGGCGACGGTGAGCGGCAGCAGCCGCAGCCCCGTCTCCAGCGGGGAGAGCCCGAGGACGAGTTGCAGGTACTGGGCCGCGACCAGCTCCAGCCCCACCAGGGCGAGCATCGCGAGCACGATGCAGCCCACCGAGGTGCTGAACGCGGGCCGGGCGAAGAGGGCCAGGTCGACCAGCGGGCTCCGGCGCGCGCGCTGGCGCCGGACGAACGCGGTGAGCAGCGCTCCCCCGGCGAGCAGCGGGGCCAGGGTGAGCAGCCCCGCGGCGGCCGCGCCGATCTCGCCGCTCCCCAACCGCTTCACCCCGAGGACCACCCCGAAGAGCCCGACCGCGGCCATCAGCGCGCCCGCCACGTCCCAGGGACCGTCGCGCTCCCCGGTGGACTCGGGCAGCAGCAGCCGGCCGAGGGGGAGGCTGACCACCATCAGCGGGATGTTGATCAGGAAGACCGAACCCCACCAGAAGTGTTCCAGGAGGAAGCCGCCGACCAGTGGTCCGGCGGCCGCGCCGACGGCGGCCACCGCGCTCCAGACGCCGATGGCCAGGGCCCGCTCCCGTCGTTCGGGGAAGACCTGCCGAAGGATGGAGAGCGTGGCGGGCATGATCATCGCTCCGCCCACCCCGAGCAGGGCCCGCGCCACGATCAGGACGCCCGGTCCGTCGGCGCAGGCGGCGAGGCCGGAGGCGACGCCGAACAGCGCGTAGCCCAGGAGCAGCACCCGGCGCCGGCCGACCCGGTCGCCCAGGGTGCCGAAGAGGATGAGCAGGGAGGCGCAGACCAGCGGGTAGGCGTCGACGATCCAGAGCAGTTCGGTGCCGCTGGGCCGGAGGTCCTCGGTGACCGCCGGCACGGCGACGTGCAGCACGGTGGCGTCGACGGCGACCAACAGCAGGCTGACGCAGAGGACGAGCAGGACGAGCCAGCGGTTGGCCTCACCCGAGGGACCGCCACCGCCGAGCGCGGCCCGGAGGCGGTCCAGGGGCGGGGCCGTCCGGGAGCGGGGACCGTCCGCGGCCTCGCGCGCGGCGGCCGTGGTCGTCCCTGGCATGCGGTACCTCCCGGTGGTTCTCTCGCACGCGGCGGGGCCTGTCGACGGGGCGTCCACGGCGGTGGAGCGGTTCTCCCCGGGGCCCGGGCCGCTCGGGGCGAGTGAGCCGCAAGCGTACGCGAGTCGGAGATGACCGTGAGTGGCGGGCCTTGCCGCGATGACCCCGATCCGTGTGGCATGCACCACGACACGGCCCGCCCCGCCACGGCGGGCGTGACGCTCCGTGTCCGCACCCTACCCCCGGGTGAGGGGCAACTCGCGCTCCGCCCGCGGTCGTTGGCGCGCCGCCGCGAATTCCCGGCGCAGGTGGGCAGGGAATTGCGCCACGGGATAAAGCGGCTCTCGATAGACCGAACGAGAATGTATGAGAACTCCTTCATGAAATAGGCACGACTCCGCATTGTCCGGCCCCGGTTGAGAGGAAAGCCACATCACATGGTCATCACAAAGCGGGGGATTCGACCGGACCGTCGGTGGGCACCTGTAACGTCGATTGAGTGCGTACCGAACGAAACCCCACCCGTCTGGACCGGGTGTTCGCCCGCCTGGACCGTGAGCCGGAACGACCGGCCCACGTCCGGGCGCCGGAGATGAGCCGGCACCGGATCGTCCTGTTCTCGGCGACCCTGGCCTTCTACGCGGCGATCGTGGTCGCGGTCCTGACCACCTCGTGGCTGGTCCGCCTGGACTGGCAGGTGATGTTCTTCCGGCCGTACCAGCAGTGGCCCGAACTCCATCCGTTCCTCGACTACTACGTCGTCCTGGGCCAGCGGGGCCCGACCGCCGTGATGGTCGCCGCCTGGTTGGGATGGCGGTCGTGGCGGCAGCACACCCTGCGCCCGATGCTCACCCTGGGACTGTCCCTGCTGCTGCTGAACGTCACGGTCGGCGCGGCGAAGCTGGGCATGGGGCGCCTCGGTCCGCACTACGCGACGGCAATCGGTTCGAACGAGATGTGGCTCGGCGGCGATATATTTCCCTCCGGGCACACCGCGAACGCCGTGGTCACCTGGGGCATCCTCGCCTATCTGGCGTCGACCCCGCGGGCCCGCCGCTATCTGTCGGCCCTCTCCGCCATCGTCTCGCTCGGGGTCGGTCTGACCACCGTCTACCTGGGTACGCACTGGCTCAGCGACGTCCTCCTCGGCTGGGCCGCCGGTCTGTTGATCCTGCTGGCCCTGCCCTGGTTCGAGCCGCTGATCGCCCGGGCGGAGGCGGAACTGCTCGCCCGGCGCGGCGCCCTGCGCGGTCGCGGGTCGCCGCTCCCCGGCACGGCCGCCCCGGCGGTGGAGGCGCCCGGGATCGCACGGGTCACCGTCCCCGCGCCGGCCGCCCGTCCGGCGTCCACGGCCGGGCGGGAGCCCGCGGGGTGGCCGTCGCCCGGCGGTCACGCCCCGCGCCCGGGCCGTGCACCGGTCACCCCGGTCAGCGGTCGGCTGGGCTCACAGCTCCCCGACCAGGACCCCGATTCGGTACCGGCCGGTGCGCCGGCCGGCAAGCAGCCCGGCGGATGACGGGCCGGCGCCCGGGACGCACCCCGGACCGCGACCGCACGCACGAAGGCCCCGGCTCCCCTCGGAGTCCCGGGGCCTTCGCGGCTCCCGGTCCGCTCAGCCCCGCCAGCAGCGGCGCACCACACCGTCGGCGACCTCGAAGTTCAGCCGTCCGAAGCGGTACTCCATGGTGACGAACGTGCCGGGGGCCAGGGAACGCACCGGGGACCAGCCCCGTTCCCGGGCCAGCCGTTCGGCGGGCTCGGCGGCCATCCCGACGTAGGCGTCGGGGTCGTCCTGGGGCTCTTCGGGCTGTCGCCACTGGGGTTCCATGTCGCCACGGTAGCCGCGCGCGGTCGGCTCCGGTTCCTTGCCGGTCACACTTGTGTCACAGGATCACGACACGGTTATGCGTTCCGTCGACCCGTACGAACGGGCGTTTTCCCTTGTCATGAATACGGTTCCAGAAGGATCGGCTCCGCGCTTTGTCGGACCCAATCGGACATCAGGAATAAGCCTTCGAAGAAACTCGCTCGCAATCCGCCGCGACCGTACGGGCGCACCTCCCTCCGACCGTCGAATAGGCGTCGGGGCGGAGGATTTTCACGCTTCCCCCACACAACACACGGACTCCTTCGGCGAGAAGCCGTGGCGGGCCAACCGATCATGAACACCCGGCGCGGGGGCGAGAACCAGGGAGGCACGGTCGATGGCGACCGGGAACACGCGAGCGGTCGGTCAGCCGCCCCACGACGGCCCACGGGACCCGGACGGGAGGGCCCGTCCCGTCCCCGACGCCCCCCGGCACCGCGGTGCCGGGCGGTTGGTCGTGGACTGGTTGACCACCACCGACCACAAGAAGGTCGGCCATCTGTATCTGATCACCGCGTTCGCGTTCTTCCTGATCGCCGGGGCGATGGCCCTGGTGATGCGCGCCGAGCTCGCCCGGCCGGGAACCCAACTGGTGTCCAACGAGCAGTTCAACCAACTCTTCACCCTGCACGGCACGATCATGCTGTTGCTCTTCGCGACCCCGACCTTCGCGGGATTCGCCAACGAGATCGTGCCGCTCCAGATCGGCTCCCCCGATGTGGCCTTTCCCCGTCTGAACATGCTGTCCTACTGGCTGTTCCTGTTCGGCGGGCTGATCGTGCTGGGCTCACTGCTCACCCCGGGCGGCGGTGCGGACTTCGGCTGGTTCGCCTACGCCCCGCTCAACAGCTCCCGGTACGCACCGGGCATCGGCGCCGACATGTGGATCATGGGCCTCGCGCTGGCGGGCTTCGGCACCATCCTGGGCGCGGTGAACTTCCTGACCACCATCGTCGGCATGCGGGCCCCGGGCATGACGATGTTCCGGCTGCCCGTCTTCACCTGGAACGTGCTCTTCACCTCGATCCTGGTGCTGATGGCGTTCCCGGTGCTGGCCGCGGCGTTGCTGGTGCTGGAGGCCGACCGGCGCTTCGGTTCGGTGGTGTTCGAGGCCGCGAACGGCGGAGCACTGCTGTGGCAGCACCTGTTCTGGTTCTTCGGGCACCCCGAGGTCTACATCATCGCCCTGCCGTTCTTCGGCATCGTCACGGAGGTCATCCCGGTCTTCGCCCGCAAGCCGATCTTCGGCTACCTGACGCTGGTGGGCGCCACCATGGCCATCACCGGACTGTCGGTCGTGGTCTGGGCGCACCACATGTTCGCGACCGGAGCCGTGCTCCTCCCCTACTTCTCCCTGATGTCGTTCCTGATCGCGGTGCCGACCGGGGTGAAGTTCTTCAACTGGACGGGGACCATGCTGAAGGGTTCGCTGTCGTTCGAGACGCCGATGCTGTGGGCGACCGGCTTCCTGGTGTCGTTCCTGCTCGGCGGGTTGACCGGGGTCCTCCTCGCCTCGCCGCCGCTGGACTTCCACGTCACGGACTCGTACTTCGTCGTGGCGCACTTCCACTACGTGGTGTTCGGAACGGTGGTCTTCGCGACGTTCGCCGGCTTCCACTTCTGGTGGCCGAAGTTCACCGGCAAGCTGCTGGACGAACGTCTCGGCAAGATCCACTTCTGGACGTTGTTCCTCGGCTTCCACCTGACGTTCCTGGTGCAGCACTGGCTCGGCGCCGAGGGCATGCCCCGGCGCTACGCGGACTACCTCGCCGCGGACGGGTTCACCGCGCTCAACACCCTCTCCACCGTGGGCGCGTTCCTGCTCGGGACCTCGACCCTGCCGTTCCTCTACAACGTGTGGCACACGGCCCGCCACGGCGTGCGGGTCACGGTGGACGACCCCTGGGGGTTCGGCCGCTCCTTGGAGTGGGCGACCTCCTGCCCGCCGCCCCGGCACAACTTCGTGACCATGCCGGTGATCCGTTCCGAGTCGCCCGCCTTCGACCTGCACCACCCCGAGATCGGCTCCGCCCGGCGCACCGCCGCGGCGCACGAACCGGGGTAGCGCCCCGGACCCCCGCCTGGTGCGTCCGCGGCCCCGCCCCCGACCCTGGAGGGGGCGGGGCCGCGGTGCCTTCAGACGTCGAGCCGCTGCCCCGGCACGATCAGGTGCGGGTCGGCGCCGATGACGTCGCGGTTCGCGGTGTGCAGGGTGCGCCAGTCGGTGCCGTACCGGGCGGCGATCGCACTCAGCGTGTCCCCGCCGCGCACGGTGTGGGTGCCCCGCGGATCGCGCTGCGGGGCTCCGCGGTCCGGGTGGCCCGGGGCGCGTTCGGACGCCGCCGGCTGCGCGGCGGCCGGCGGCGGGGCCGAGGGGGCGACCGGGCGCTCGGGGGTGCGGGGCGTCGCACGGTTGCCCTGTGCGCTGGGGGACGCCGCGGCGGGGGCCGGACCGCTGGCTCCGGCGCGACGGGAACACACGGGCCAGGCACCCCAGCCCTGGGAACGCTGCACCCGGGTGGCCACGGCGATCTGCTGGGCCCGGGTGGCCCGGTCGGCGGTGGGGGCGTAGACGGTGCCGCCGTGGGCCCGCCAGGTACCGGGGGCGAACTGGAGTCCGCCGTGGTAGCCGTTGCCGGTGTTGATGGACCAGTTCCCGCCGCTCTCGCACTGGGCGATGCGGTCCCACACTCCGCCGTCCGCGGCGTGGGCGGGCCCCGACACCGCGAGCAGTCCCAGCGGGGCGAGCAGGGCGGCCCCGGCCAGAACGGCGATCCGACGGGTGGACGCGGGATGTCCGGACATGTGGGTTCCTCTCCCGACGACCCGGGCTCCCCCGAGGCGCACCGGTCCGACCGCGCGTGGGGCGCGGGCCGACCGGTCCACCCCCGTCCACCACCCGACGCGCGGGGCGCCGGGCTCGCCGTCGCTGCGGCGGGCGGACCTACCCGAGTGGTGCTCGATGCACACGGCCGAGGAATCTAGGGAGCCGGCGGCCCGGCATCAACCATCGGGCCGTTCCACCAGGCCAGTTGGCCTTTACCCCCGGTAGCGACGCGTTCGCGTCACCCCCTTCATCGCCCGATGTCGTCATGTGTCTCCCGTCCGGCCGATCGGCCTGTGACCCAGTTCACCGCTCCAATCGCGTTGCCGGGGCACCGACTTGACCGTGCGTAACCGATTCTTCGCATCGCCTCACGCTCTGCGCCGGATGGTTCGATTCCGTTCGCCGCCGGGCGTGACCATGCCCACAGCTCGCCCGTTGTCCCTGACATGAGCCGGGACCGCCCGGTTCGTCGGCCGGGGCCACCCGGTCCGAGCCGGGAGCCAGAGCCACCCGGCGCCGCACGCCCGAGAACCTAGGAGCCCCCCGTGCCGCGCATGCTCGACGTCAGCGATGACGTACGCGCCGAGATCGGTGACGCAGAAGCCGACCGACTGCTCGCCGGTGAGAACGCCCCGGGCGGCTACGACTGCACGTCCTGCCGCACCCCGGGCGACTCGGAGCGGGAACGCACCAGCACCGTCCTGTTCATCGGCGAGGAGACCGCCGTCCTCGCCTTCGCCCACTCCACCTGCCTCCCCTCGCAGATCGTCAAGGTCAGCGAGGACGAGCTGAAGGGCGCCGTCCGTTCCATCACCGGCGGGGACCCCGCCGCCGCCACCGACCCGGACGCCCCCGAGCAGGCCGTGCTCGGCATCACCAGCGGACTGGTGCTCATCCAGGGCGAACTGCACCCCGCCCTGGTGGTGGAACCCACCGCGGCCATCGCCCGAGCCGGCACCGCCGGCGAGCACGGCGACGAGTTCCTGCCCCTCCTGATCGAGCAGGGCTTCCGCCCGGTGGCCACCGTGGACTCGGCCCCCGCGGTGCTCCCCGGCTGGTCGGTGCTGTTGGCCGTGGGCCAACTGCACGCCATCCTCCAGCCCTCTCCCCAGGGCGGGCAGCCGGTCGCCTGGTGGCAGGCCCACCAGCCCCTCCAGGTGACCGAGGGGTGGCGCAGCGCCGCCAACAAGTCCCAGCAGATCCTGGTGTTCGCCGCACCCGTCGGCTCCATCGGCCGTCAGCCGCGCGAGGACCTGCTGCGCGAGGCGCTCGACAAGGCCGCCGTGAACGGTCGGCTCGTCGCCTGCGCCATGCCGCTCGCCGGCACCTGACCGCACCCGGGCCCCGCCCCGGCGCGGGGCCCGCGATTCGGGCGCGCCGGCCGCATCCGTCGGGGCTCGGGGTCGTTGGCAGTGCGTGCACCCTGACGACCCCGCATTCCGTCCGCGCCCGCAGCGGCACGTTCCGTCCATGCGTCCTCCGCAGGACCGCCGGGGCGTCGTACCGGCCACGCCGATCTACGACGCCTTGTGCGACGAGTACCGCCGGCTGTTCCGGGCCCTGCCCGGTGATCGCAGCGGGGAGGAGGAGCTGCGGTTCACCGCCTTCGGGGGCGACCCGCGCGCCGACGCCCACCACGGCCACGGGTACGCCCCGCCCTCCGGGCTCACGGCGGGCGCGTACGCCACCGCCCCGCCCGGGGCACCGCTCCCCCACCACCACGACCCGGGCTCGCGCTACCAGCCCCGCCCGCAGGCCCACCCCACTGGGATGGTCCCCGTCTGGCAGGGCCGCCCCGGACCGCCCCGGACGGCGCTGCCGCCCGCCCGCCGACGGAGCCCCTGACCGGGGCGTCGGCGCGGCGGGCGGCGCCCGTCGCTACTTCTTGCGGCCCCGCTTCTCGCGCACCCGCACCGAGAGGTGGATCGGGGTGCCCTCGAAACCGAACTCCTCGCGGAGCCTGCGCTCCACGAACCGGCGGTAGCCGTGCTCCAGGAAGCCGGAGGAGAACAGCACGAACCGGGGGGGCTTGGTCCCTGCCTGGGTGCCGAACAGGATGCGGGGCTGCTTGCCGCCGCGGATCGGGTGCGGGTGCGCGGCGACCAGTTCGCCGAGGAACGCGTTCAAGCGGCCGGTGGGCACCCGGGTCTCCCACCCGGCCAGCGCCGTCTCGATCGCCGGCACCAGCTTCTCCATGTGCCGGCCGGTCCGCGCGGAGACGTTCACCCGGGGCGCCCAGGCGATCTGCCCCAGCTCGGTCTCGATCTCCCGCTCCAGGTAGTAGCGGCGCTCCTCGTCGAGGGTGTCCCACTTGTTGTAGGCGACGACGATCGCACGGCCCGCCTCCACCGCCATGGTGACGATGCGCTGGTCCTGGACGCTGATGGTCTCGGACGCGTCGATCAGGATGACCGCGACCTCGGCCTTCTCCACCGCCGCGGCGGTGCGCAAGGAGGCGTAGTAGTCGGCGCCCTGCTGGAGGTGGACCCGCTTGCGGATGCCCGCGGTGTCCACGAACTTCCAGGTCGTGCCGCCCAGTTCGATGATCTCGTCCACCGGGTCGCGGGTGGTGCCCGCCAACTCGTTGACGACGACCCGCTCCTCCTGGGCCACCTTGTTGAGCAGCGAGGACTTCCCGACGTTGGGCCGGCCGATCAGGGCGATCCGTCGGGGTCCGCCGAGCGCGGTGCCGAAGCGCTGTGCCGGGGCCTCGGGCAGTGCCTCCAGCACCGCGTCGAGCATGTCGCCGGTGCCCCGGCCGTGCAGCGCGGAGACGGGGTGGGGTTCGCCGAGGCCGAGCGACCAGAGCGAGGCGGCGTCCGCCTCGCCGCTGGGGCCGTCGACCTTGTTGGCGCAGAGCACCACCGGCTTGCCCGCCTTGCGCAGCAGTCGGACGACCGCCTCGTCGGTGTCGGTGGCACCGACCGTGGCGTCCACCACGAACACCACCGCGTCGGACGCCTCGATCGCGTACTCCGCCTGGGCGGCCACCGAGGCGTCGATGCCGAGGACGTCCTGCTCCCAGCCGCCGGTGTCGACGACCTTGAACCGTCGCCCGGCCCATTCCGCCTCGTAGGTGACCCGGTCCCGGGTCACTCCCGGGCGGTCCTCCACGACCGCCTCGCGGCGGCCGATGATCCGGTTCACCAGGGTCGACTTGCCGACGTTCGGGCGGCCGACGACGGCGAGGACCGGGAGCGGGCCGTGGCCGGCCTCATCGATCGCGCCCTCGACGTCCTCCGGGTCGAAGCCCTCTTCGGCGGCGAGCTCCATGAACTCCGCGTACTCGGCGTCGCCGAGCGCACCGTGGTCGTGCCCGTCGCCCGCGCCCTCGGAGGGAGTGTGCTCGTTCATGAAGTCCGTACCTCGTTCATCGTGGTGATCGGTGGACCGTCCCGTTCCGGGTGATCCACTACTCAAGTGTCGCCTAGCGGCCGGTGAGCCGCCTGGCGTTTTCCAGGTGGGCGGTGAGCTGCTCCTGTATGCGCCCGGTCGCCTCGTCCAGGGCCGTCCGGGTCCGTCGCCCGCTGCCGTCGTCGGCCCGGAACGCCTCGCCGAACACGACGTCCACCCGGCTCCGCAGCGGAGGCAGCCCCGGTACCAGCCGCCCCGTGCGGTCGGTGCTGCCGAGCACCGCCACCGGAACGATCGGCGCGCCGGAGCGGACCGCGAAGTAGGCGAGCCCGGCCCGTAGCGAAGCGAAGTCGCCCTCGCCCCGGCTGCCCTCCGGGAAGATCCCGAGGGCACCGCCCTGTGCCAGGACCGCCAGGGCCCGGGTGATCGCGGAGCGGTCCGTCGAGGACCGGTCGACCTTCAGCTGCCCGATGCGTTCCAGGAACGGGCCCAGCGGCCCGACGAACGCCTCCTGCTTGATCAGGAAGTGCAGGGGCCGGGGCGCGGTGCCCATGACCATGGGGCCGTCGATGTTGTGGGAGTGGTTGATCGCGAGGATCACCGGGCCGGCCGCGGGAACGCGCCAGGAGCCCAGCACCCGCGGCTTCCACAACCCGTACATCAGGCCGACCCCGATCCGGCGGCCGACGTCGGCGCTCCGGGTCGACGGGACCCTCGCCGTGACGGCCTCGGTCACCGACCCGCCCGCTCGCCGTCGACCAGGACCTCACCACCGCGCTTCTCCTGGACCAGGGTCACGACGCACTCGATGACCTGCGCGAGGGTGAGGTCGGTGGTGTCCACCTCGACCGCGTCGGCGGCCTTGGCGAGCGGCGAGGTCTTGCGGCTGGAGTCCGCGGCGTCCCGCTTGACCAGGGCCTCCTGGGTGGCCTTGACGTCGCTGCCCTTCAGCTCGCCGCTGCGGCGCGCGGCCCGGGCCTCCGGAGAGGCGGTGAGGAAGACCTTCAGGTCGGCGTCCGGCAGCACCGTCGTGCCGATGTCCCGGCCCTCGACCACGATCCCGCCGGCGGCCGCGATGGACCGCTGGAGCTCGGTGATCCGGGTGCGCACCTCGGGCACCGCGCTGACCGCGCTGACCTTCGCCGTGACCTCGGGGGTGCGGATCGGGCCCGCCACGTCGGTGCCGTCGACGGCGATCGTCGGGGCGGCCGGGTCGGTGCCCGACACGATCTCCGGCTTGCCCGCCGCGGCGGCCACGGCCCCGGGGTCGGTGACGTCCACGCCGTGGTGCACCATCCACCAGGTGATCGCGCGGTACTGCGCCCCGGTGTCCAGGTAGCGCAGCCCGAGCTGGGCGGCGACGGCCTTGGAGGTGCTGGACTTGCCCGTGCCCGACGGGCCGTCGATCGCGACGATGACTGCGGCGGCTGGGGCGACGGATTCCACGGGGGCACCTTCCAGGGGTGGAGCGGAGGAGGGAGTGGCACGGGGCCCGGGAGGCCCCGGACAAGGTTACTTGTTCCCGCGGGCCGGCCCCGACCGACGCCCTCCCGGCACGACCCGGAGGAGAGGGCCTAGGGACGGATCGACCAGCCGCGTTCCCGCAGCGCGGCGGTGAGCACGGGCGCGGCCGGAGGGAGCACCACCAGTTCGACCAGGCCCTCCTGCCGCCCGGTGGCGTGCTCGATGCGCACGTCCTCGACGTTCACGCCGGCCGCCTCGGCGTCCGCGAAGATCCGGGCCAGCTGCCCCGGCTGGTCCCCGATCAGCACGGCCACGCTCTCGTAGACGGCGGGGGCCGCCCCGTGCTTGCCGGGCACCCGGGACTGGCCGGCGTTGCCCCGGCGCAGCAGGGCCTCGATGCCGGTGCTCCCGCTGCGCCGCTTCGCCTCGTCCGCGGACTGGAGTTCCCGCAGGGCCCGGACGGTGCCGTCCAGGTCGGCGGCCACCTCGGCCAGCAGGTCCGCGACGGGGCCGGGGTTGGCGGACAGGATGTCGATCCACATCCGCGGGTCGGAGGCGGCGATCCGGGTCACGTCGCGGACGCCCTGACCGCTGAGCCGCACCGCGGCGTCCTCGGCGTGCTCCAGCCGGGCCGCGACCAGGCTGGACAGCAGGTGCGGCATGTGCGAGACCAGGGCCACCGCGCGGTCGTGGGCGTCCGCCTCCATCACCACGGGCACCGCGCCGCACAACGACACCAGTTCCAGGGCCAGGTTCAACACCTCGGTGTCGGTGCCCGGGGTCGGGGTGAGCACCCAGGGCCGCCCCTCGAAGAGGTCGGCGGTGGCGGCGAGCGGACCGGACTTCTCCCGCCCGGACATCGGGTGCGTCCCGAGGTGCCGGGAGAGGGCCGCGTCCCGTCCCGGGCCGGTGAGCAGCGCCTCCAGGTCCCGGCGCGGCCCGCCCTTGACGCTGGCCACGTCGAGGCAGCCGCGGGCGGCGTCCCGTTCGAGGAGGTCCGCGAGGGTCGCGGCGACGTGGGCCGGGGGCACCGCGACGACCGCCAGGTCGACCGGACCGGTGGGCGGCTCGTCGGTGCCGGCGCCGAGCGCCGCGGCGGTCCTCGCCTGCTGGGGGTCGTGGTCCACGAGGTGCACGGCCACCCCGCGTCCGGTGAGGGCGAGGGCGATCGAGGTGCCGATCAGGCCGGTGCCGATGACGAGTGCGGTTCTCACGGGGCGGTGTCCTTGTGCAGGGTGGCGGTGGCGCCCAGGTAGACGTGGGCGGTGCCGGAACGGGGCGGGTCGGTCTCGCTGCGCGCGGGGATCCGCACGGCCCGGGGCGTGGCCCCGTCGACGGCGAGTTCCTGCGCGCAGGTGGGCGGGACGTCGACGATATCGAGTCGACGGGCCGGGGCGCACCGCGTACGGCCCCGGGGCCGGCCTGGCCACCCCCGGCGCCCGGGGCTCAGCGGTCCCAGAGCTCCCCGAACGCCTTCAGTTCGTCCCGGTGCTCCACCCGGTCGGCCCAGTCCGCCGGCCAGGCGTCCGCTCCGAGGCGGGCGCCCGCGAAGGCTCCGGCGAGGCAGGCCAGCGAGTCGGAGTCGCCGGAGGAGCAGGCGGCCCGGCGCAGCGCGGTGACGGGCTCGTCGGGGAAGAGCAGGAAGCACAGCAGTGCGGTGGCCAGGGCCTCCTCCGCGATCCAGCCCGCGCCGGTGGCCAGGCAGGGGTCGGTCTCCGGCGCGGGCGCCCGCAGGGCTTCCCGGAGGCGGTCCAGGGCGCCCAGGCACTCGTCCCAGCCGCGGGCGATGAAGCGGGTCGGGGTCGCGTCCCCGGCCCGCTGCCACAGGTCGCCGAGCCAGCGCTCGTGGTAGCGGGTGCGGTTCTCCTGCGCGTACGCGCGCAGCAGGGCGAGCAGTCCGGCCGGTTCGACGCCCTCGGCCAGCAGGCGGACGGCGTGTGCGGTGAGGTCGCTGGCGGCGAGGGCGGTGGGGTGGCCGTGGGTGAGTGCGGCCTGGAGTTGGGCGGCGCCGGCGCGCCGTTCCTCGTCGAGGCCGGGTATCAGGGCGACGGGGACGACGCGCATGTTGGCGCCGCACCCCTTGGAGTGCACCTGGCTGGCCCGCTGCCAGGGTCCGTCGCCCCGTTCCAGCAGGTCGCAGGCGGTCAGGCAGGTGTTGCCGGGGGCCCGGTCGTTGTCGGGCGAGCGGTACCAGGCGACGAACTCGTCGCGGACCGGGGACAGCATCGCCCGGGGGTCGAGGGCGCCCCCGTCCAGGGCGGTGCGCAGGCCGCGCGCGAGGGCCAGCGTCATCTGGGTGTCGTCGGTGATGAGGGCGGGGGCGGGCAGTTCCCTCGTGCGCCAGGGGCCGTACTTCGCGAGGATGGACGGCACGTCGTCGAACTCGGTGGGGTAGCCCAGTGCGTCCCCGAGGGCGAGGCCGAGGAGGGCCCCGGTGGCGGTGGTCCGTCCCGGGCGGATGGCAGTGGTCGGCTGGGCGGGGGCCATGCGGGCGTCCTTCCGGGCGGGGGCGGAGACGTGGTGTCCCGCGGGCCCGGTCGTCTTCCGGGCCCGCGGGACACCAGCGGGAGTGTTCGAGCGGGTCTAGAGGTCGACCTCGTTCATCAGCATCCCGACCTCCGTGTTGGACAGCCGGCGCAGCCAGCCGGACTTCTGGTCGCCCAGGGTGATCGGCCCGAAGGCCACCCGGACCAGCTTGTCCACCGGGAACCCGGCCTCCGCGAGCATGCGCCGCACGATGTGCTTGCGTCCCTCGTGCAGGGTCACCTCGACCAGGTAGTTCTTGCCGGTCTGCTCCACCACCCGGAAGTGGTCGGCGCGCGCGTAGCCGTCCTCCAGCTGGATGCCGTCCTTGAGGCGCTTGCCGAGGTCGCGCGGGATGGGGCCGACGATGTGCGCGAGGTAGGTCTTCTTCACCCCGTAGCGGGGGTGGGTCAGCCGGTGCGCGAGCTCCCCGTGGTTGGTGAGCAGGATCACGCCCTCGGTCTCGGTGTCGAGGCGTCCCACGTGGAAGAGGCGGGTCTCCCGGTTGGTGACGTAGTCGCCGAGGCACTGGCGTCCGTCCGGGTCCTCCATGGTGGACACGACCCCGGCCGGCTTGTTCAGCGAGAAGAACTGGTACGACTGGGTGGCCACGGTCAGCCCGTCGACCTTGATCTCGTCCGTGGCCGGGTCCACCCGCAGGCCCTGCTCCAGGACGATGGAGCCGTTGACCTCCACCCGGGCGTCCTCGATCAGCTCCTCGCAGGCGCGCCGGGAGCCGAAGCCGGCGCGGGCGAGCACCTTCTGGAGCCGCTCGCCCTCCTGCTCGGCGCCCGGGAACGTCTTGGGGAGCTGGACCTGCTTCTTGCCCGCGTACCGCTCGCGGTTGCGCTCCTCGGCCCGCGTCTCGTACTCGCGGGACCGAGCCGGGGCGGTGCGCCCGTCCCGGGTCTGGGACTGCTTGGGGCCGCCCTTGGCGCCGCCGCGCGCCCCGGCGCCCCGGCCGCTGCCCCGCCCGTCCTGGCCGCCCTGACCTCCGGGGCCGCCGGAGGTGCCCGTCTGGTAGCGGCGCTCCTCGGGGCGGGGCCGTCCGGCGCGCTTCTGCTTGTCGTCGCGCCCGTTGCCCGCGCCGCGGTGGTTACCGCGTCCGCTGTTCCTGCCGCTGCCGCTGCTTCGCATCAAAGTTCCGTCTTGTCGTCTGCGTGCTCGAAGGTCCCGGAGTCCGGTGCGTCCGGATCGAACGACGGGACGCCCTCCCGCGTCTCGGCCTCGATCGCCTCCGCCTCGGGGAGGAAGGGTGCGAGTTCGGGCAGTTCGTCCAGGCCGCGCAGGCCCATCCGCTCCAGGAAGTAGTTCGTCGTCCCGTACAGGATCGCACTTGTTTCGGGTTCCGTGCCCGCCTCCGCGATCAGACCCCGCTGCAGCAGGGTCCGCATCACCCCGTCGCAGTTCACGCCGCGCACCGCGGAGACCCGGGAACGGCTGACCGGCTGGCGGTAGGCGACGACGGCCAGGGTCTCCAGCGCGGCCTGGGTCATCCGGGCGTGCTGACCGTCCAGGACGAAGCCCTCGACGGCCGGGGCGTACGCGGGGCGCGTGTAGTAGCGCCAACCACCCGCGACCTGCCGCAGCTCGAACCCGCGCCCCTGGGCGGCGTACTCCTCGGCCAGTGCGTGCAGGGCGTCGGCGACCTGGCGGCGGGTGCGTCGGAGCACCTTCGCCAGGTGTTCTTCGGTGGCCGGTTCGTCGACCACCATCAGCACGGCCTCCAGGGCCGGCTTGAGGTCCAGTTCCGCCACTCCGCCCGGGCCGTCGTCGCCGGGTCCGTTCATGTGGTGCCCTCCGTCGTCGGGGCGTCGGGCCCCGGCCCGGCGCCGGTGGTCCCCGGGGCGGTCGCGGGTCGGTCGAACTCGTCGGTGACCCGGGGCCGGCCGTCCCCCACGCCCCCGGTCCAGCGCACCAGCAGTTCGCCGAGCGCGCGTTCCTGGTCGAGCGCCACGGCCCGTTCCCGGTAGAGCTCCAGCAGGGCCAGGAACCGGGCCACCACGGTGAGCACGTCGGCGGTGCCGCGGGCGTCCTCGGTCAGTTCGCCGAAGGTCGCGGTGCCCCGCTCGCGCAGCAGGGCGACGACGACCTCCGCCTGTTCCCGGACGCTGACCAGGGGGGCGTGGATGTGCTCCACGTACACCTCGGGCTCGGGCCTCGGCTGCATGGCCTTGACGGCGAGCCGGGCGAACCCCGTCGCGCCGATGCCGATGACCACCTCGGGCAGCAGCTCGGCGTGGTGCGGCTCCAGCCCCACGGTCCGGGGCCAGCGCCTAGCCTCCTCCTCCAGCCGGCCGTGCAGGAGGTCCGCGACCTGCTTGTAGGCCCGGTACTGGAGCAGCCGGGCGAACAGCAGGTCCCGCGCCTCCAGGAGGGCGAGGTCGGCCTCGTCCTCGACTTCGGCGGCCGGCAGCAGCCGGGCGGTCTTGAGGTCGAGGAGGGTCGCGGCGACCACCAGGAACTCGGTGGTCTCGTCGAGGTCCCAGTCGGGCCCCAGGCCGCGGAGGTACGCCATGAACTCGTCGGTGACCCGGGACAGCGCCACCTCGGTCACGTCCAGCCGGTGCCGTGCGATCAGCTGGAGGAGCAGGTCGAACGGTCCTTCGAAGTTGGCCAGCCGCACCCGGAAGCCGCCGTCGCGGGCCGGGGCTCCGTCCTCGAACTCGCCCGTGTCCCCGGGCTCCTCCGGCGCGGGTCGTCTGGTCGGACCCTGCACCACCGCGGTCGCCGTCCGGGCCGTGCCCTCCGGCACTGCCTCGGTTTCCGTGCCGCCCCCGGGTCCGGTCCCCAGTGCGCGTCGCCCCCGTCGAGGGCTAGCGGCCACGGAGCCGCCGCACCAGGATGCTGGCCTCGCCGCGCGATTCGAGGTCGGCCAGCACGACGGCCACCGCCTCCCGCACGATCCGCCCCCGGTCGACCGCGAGCCCGTGCTCCCCCCGGAGCACCAGCCGGGCGTGCTCCAG
Organism: Streptomyces sp. NPDC002490; assembly: GCF_040296045.1. Lineage (NCBI taxonomy): Bacteria > Bacillati > Actinomycetota > Actinomycetes > Kitasatosporales > Streptomycetaceae > Streptomyces > Streptomyces sp. NPDC002490. The sequence continues at coordinate 130,378 of NZ_JBEOWM010000015.1, forward strand.
GTCCATCAGTTCCTCGGCCGACACGTACACGGTGATCTTCTCGTCGTGCCGTTCCCGCCCGCTGGGGCGCCGGGCGGCGGCCCGGCCCCGTCGACGGGAGGCCCCTGCGGCGCCCGTCGCGCCCCGTCCGGCGCCGTCGTCCTCGGTGGCTTCCGAACGCCGCCCGGAGCGCACCAGGGGCTGCTCCACGCCGTTCGCCGACCGCTCAGCGGTGCGGCCCCGGGGGTCGGTCCCGTCGTCGGTCTCGGCGACCGCGTGCTCCTCGCCGCCCGCCTCGGGGCCGGTCGGCTCCCGACGCGCGGGGATCCGCGCCGGGGGCTGCCGTGACCGGTCGGTCCCGGCGGGGGTCTCCCCGGTGGGCTCGTCGCCCTCGGCGGCGGAGCCCGACGCCCGCGGCTCGCCCGCCGGACGCCGGGGGGAGGACGCCTGGAGCGGCGTCCCCCCGGTGGTGCGGAACAACTCGTCGGCTCCGGGCAGACTCACTCGGCGTGACACCGGGCGAGCACCTCCCTGGCGAGTTGGCGGTAGGCGGCGGCACCCACGGAGTTGGACGCGTAGGTCGTGATGGGTTCGCCCGCGACCGTGGTCTCCGGGAAGCGCACGGTGCGGCCGATGACCGTGTGGTACACGTGGTCGTCGAACGCCTCGACCACCCGGGCCAGGACCTCGCGGCTGTGCACCGTGCGGGAGTCGTACATGGTGGCGAGGATGCCGTCGAGCTCCAGCTCCGGGTTCAGCCGCTCCTGGACCTTCTCGATCGTCTCGGTGAGCAGGGCGACACCGCGGAGCGCGAAGAACTCGCACTCCAGGGGCACGATGACCTTGTGGGCCGCGGTGAGCGCGTTCACCGTGAGCAGGCCGAGCGAGGGCTGACAGTCGATCACGATGTAGTCGTAGTCGGCCATCAGCGGCTTGAGCGCGCGCTGGAGCGTCGACTCGCGGGCCACCTCGGAGACGAGCTGCACCTCGGCCGCGGAGAGGTCGATGTTGCTGGGCAGCAGGTCCATGTTGGGGACGGCCGTCTTGAGCAGCACCTCGTCGGCGGCCATGCCCCGCTCCATGAGCAGGTTGTAGACCGTGAGGTCCAGCTCCATCGGGTTGACCCCGAGACCGACCGACAGGGCACCCTGCGGGTCGAAGTCGACGAGGAGCACCCGGCGCCCGTACTCCGCGAGCGCGGCGCCCAGGTTGATGGTCGACGTGGTCTTGCCGACGCCGCCCTTCTGGTTGCACATCGCGATGATCTTCGCGGGTCCGTGTTCCGCGAGCGGGCCCGGGATCGGGAAGTACGGCAGCGGACGGCCGGTGGGCCCGACCCGCTCCCGGCGCTGGCGCGCCGCGTCGGGCGCGAGCGTGGCCGCGTACTCCGGGTCCGGCTCGTACTCCGCGTCCGGGTCGTAGAAGTGCCCTTGGGGCAGGTCGTCGTAGTCGGCCAGGTGGCTGTCGCCACCTCGGCCGCCGGCCATGGCGTTCACGTGAGGGCCATCCATGCTGTGTGCTGTCTGAATCCGCTGGGGACTGTGCTGACGGGCTGTGAAGGTACGGAGAGCGACCGAGCCGACAGCCTCGACCCCGAAGGGCTCCCGGCCCAGTACGGGGGTTCCCGGTTGACCGCCCCCGGGAGTAAATGTCGACTCATTCACAAGTCGTCTTACCTCCTTGGTGACCAGGGAACTTCTCGATTGGTCAGCGTGGCACCATGCCGACGTTTGGCGACTCTATGGCGTGTCACCGCTCCACAGCAACACAATCCACCGGACCCGGCACGTTGTGTCGACGTCGGAACCCGTCGATGTCAAGGGCGTACGGCTGACGGAAGCCGTCTTTCCCAGGCGGACAAAGCGGTTGGAGAAGGACGTTCGAGGCGAGTCGAGCACACCGGCCCGCGCGGTCGACCGGCACCGGGCACCGTGGCGCGATCCACACGCTCCGCACCCCGACACGCGGGCGGCCGGACCCCGTTGATGGGGTCCGGCCGCCCGCGTGTCGGAAGCCGCCGTCCGCTGGTCGACGGCGGCCCCGCAGTGTCGACGCGGGCCCGGCCCGCTCGAACTCAGCCCAGCAGGGAGTGCAGTTCGACGTGGTCGAGGCCGTGGGCCTCGGCGACCTCGCGGTAGACGACCTTGCCGTCGTGCGTGTTCAGGCCCTTGGCCAGCGCCGGGTCACGGCGCAGGGCCTCGACCCAACCCCGGTTGGCGAGTTCCACGATGTAGGGCAGCGTCGCGTTGGTCAGCGCGTAGGTGGAGGTGTGGGGCACCGCACCGGGCATGTTCGCCACGCAGTAGAAGACCGAGCCGTGGACCGGGAAGGTGGGCTCGGCGTGCGTGGTGGGACGCGAGTCCTCGAAGCAGCCGCCCTGGTCGATCGCGATGTCGACAAGGACACTTCCGGGCTTCATCCGCGACACCAGTTCGTTGGTGACCAGCTTGGGAGCCTTGGCTCCCGGGACGAGGACCGCACCGATGACGAGGTCGGCGTCCAGGCACGCCTTCTCCAGTTCGAAGGAGTTGGAGACGACCGTCTGGATGCGGGTGCCGAAGAGCTTGTCGGCTTCCTTGAGCTTGTTGATGTCGCGGTCGAGGAGGGTGACCTGGAAGCCCATGCCGATGGCGATGGTCGCGGCGTTCCACCCGGAGACCCCGCCGCCGATCACCACGGCCTTGCCGGCCGCGACACCGGGGACGCCGCCGGGGAGCACCCCGCGACCGCCCGCCGGACGCATCAGGTGGTAGGCGCCCACCTGGGGCGCGAGGCGGCCCGCGACCTCGGACATCGGGGCGAGCAGCGGCAGCGCGCGGTTGGGCAGTTCCACGGTCTCGTAGGCGATGGCCGTGGTGCCGGACCCGACCAGGGCGTCCGTGCACTCCTTGGAGGCGGCCAGGTGCAGGTAGGTGAAGAGGGTCTGGTCCTTGCGGAGCCGGTGGTACTCCTCCGCGACGGGCTCCTTCACCTTGAGCAGCAGGTCGGCCGCGGCCCACACCTCGTCGGCGGTGCCGAGGATCTCCGCGCCGGCGGCGACGTACTCGGCGTCCGTGATCGAGGAGCCCGTTCCGGCATCCCGCTCGATGACGACGTGATGGCCGTGGCGGACCAGTTCGTGCACGCCTGCGGGGGTGATGGCGACGCGGAACTCGTTGTTCTTGACCTCGCGGGGGATGCCGACCTTCATCGTCGATCACGGTCCTTGGCTCAGAGGGTTCGGATAACACCTTGCACATCCGAACAAAACCCGATGCACACGAACATGGGGGACATGCCGGAAGGCGCCACGCAGCACGTGGCGAATCCCAGTCTAATGAAGGACTTCTCGCTGTCTAGCCTTACAAAGCATCAATCTTTGCGAGCTCCACTGCGGATTTCGTAGGTTGCTAGGGGCTCTGCGGCTTCGGTGACGGTCTCGGCACCCCCGTCCGTGCCGCCCCCGCCGGGCCTCTGCTCCTCCACCGGTCCGCCGCCCTCGCCCTCGGATTCCGCAGCGGGCGAGGACTCGTCCTCCGGACCGCGGGCGGCCCGGGGGCGGCCGGATTCCGGTGCCGGGGCCTCACCCGGCACGGGGTGGTCCTCGTCGGGCGGGAACTCCTGCTGGAGCATGCGCTCCGCCGCGCTGCGGTGCAGGCGGGCCGCGGAGGACTCGCCGAGCCGGTCCAGGGTGTCGGCGAGCCGCAGCTGCAGCGCCGCCTGGAGCCGGACGTCCTCCGCCCTGCGGGCCCACTCGACGGCCTGCCGGCAGGTCTGGAGGGACTCCTCGGGACGCCCGGCGTACTCCTGGACCCGGGCCAGCTCGCTCAGGGCACGGGCCGCCGCGGGGGTGTCCCCGGAACGACGGTGGCCGGAAATCGCCGACCGCCAGTTGCGCATGGCATCGCCGTAGCGACCGGCGTAGGTCTGCACTCCGGCGATCCGGCCGTGCAGGCGCGCCGCGTCGTCCCGCTCGTCGCGGGCCAGCCGGTGGGCGAGCGCCCGTCCGTACCAGTCGGCCGCCCGGTACCAGTCGCCGAGCTCCTGGTGGGCGCCGCCGATGGATTCCGTCGCCCGGCCCGTGGCGTACGGGTCACGGGCACGACGCGCGGCGTCCAGCGCGCTCCGGTAACGGGTGAGGGCCTCCCCGGTGCGACCGGTGCGGGTGTCCAGGTCGGCGAGGTTCAACAGTGCCGCGGCCTCCTCCCGCGGAAGGTCGCGGCGGCGGGCCACGTCGAGCACCAACTGGTGGATGGCGTACAGGTCGGCGGCGGCGGAGACGGCCCCCTCGTGGGCGACCAGGGCCCGGGTCAGCGCGGCCATCAACCGTCGGGCGAGGGTGTCCAGCTCGCCGTCGGCCACCGCGGCGCGGGCGGCGGCGAGCAGGGCGGGGCGCCGGATGCGCAGCCATTCGGCGGCGGCCCGGGGGTGGGGGAAGCGCAGCGAGCGGGGCAGTCCCGCCAGCCGCTCCTGGGCCACGGCGTCATCGGTCTGGGTGATCGCCCGGCAGGACTGGAGCAGGCGCACGGTCCGCTCCAGCATCCGGGCCCGGGCGAGCTGGACCTCGCCCGGTCGGTCCTTGGCCTCGCGGAGCACCCGCAGCAGCGGGACCAGGCAGTCGGGCACCTGGTACTGGGGCAGCGGGGAGGGCACCCGGCGGAGCATGCCGAGGGCGGTGAAGTCGTCGAGGAGGGTCCGGGCGGCGGAGACCGAGCAGCCCGCGAGCGCGGAGGCGGTGTGCGGGTCGGCGAGGCCCCCGGGGGTGAGGCCGAGCAGTCGCAGTATCCGGGCGGAGGGGGCGGGCAGGGCCTCGTAGGCGTGGTGGAAGACCCGGGCCAGCACCGGGCCGTCGTCCGCACGGGCCCGCAACTGCTTGGCGAGGTCGGCGACGGACACCTTGGGCCGGGCCGCCAGCCAGCCGCCGGCGAGGACCAGGGCGGCGGGCTGGGCGCCGCACTCCTCGACCAGCCCCTCGGCGGCGCAGGGGTCGACGGTGACGCGGACGGTGCCGGTCCAGTGGGTGAGGAGTTCCACGGCGGTCTTGGTGTCGAGCCCGCCGAGGGTGCAGGGCCGCACGTCGACCAGCCCGGTCAGCGGGCGTTCGGTGACCGTGAGGACGAGGCTGTCGGGAGCGGGCGGAAGGAGTTCGTCCACCTGTTCCGCGTCGGTGGCACCGTCCAACAGCAGCAGGGCCCGTCGATCGGCGAGGGCGGCCCGCAGGTCGGCGCTGAGGTCCTCGGCGGGGGCCCCGGCCGGCGCGGGCACCTCCAGGGCGGCGAGGAGGGCGCGGGCGGCCCGGTCGGTGGGGACGGGGGTGCCGTCCGGGTCGGTGAGCCGGGCGCGCAGCACCCCGTCCGGGTAACGGTGGGCGATCCGCCGGACGAGTTCCTCGGCGAGTGCGGTGCGCCCGGAGCCGGGTCGGCCGGCGATGAGCAGCACCCGGGCGCTGGGCGGCTTCTTGCCGGCGATGGTGTCGAGTCCGGCGCGTTCGATGTCGGCCAGGAGTTCCTTCAACTCCCTGGTGCGCCCCAGGAACTGACCGTCCGTGGAGGCGGTCGCGGTCGCTCGGGAGCGCCCGTCCGCGGACAGCCTCGTGCCGCTGGTGTCCACCGCCTGGTCCGTCACGGGCCCACTCCCGTTCCACTGCGTGCAGATGCCCGCCGGGGCTCCGGACGGGGTGCTTTCAGAGCCTAGTTCACGCTCTGCGACGAACAGCGGGGAGCACGGCGGACGGAATGCGCAGGTCGCCCGATCGGATCATCTGCCGATCCGTACGACCGGGTGAACGGGTGGGGCGGCCCGGGCCGCCCCACCCGGACCTCAGGCGTCGAAGGGCCGGGCCGGCCAGGGGGCGTCGGCCGGGCGCAGCGCGTCCAGCCCGTCCCCGGCCCGGGCGGCGACCAGCGAGAGCACCCCGACGACGAGGCAGTTGTTGTGCAGTTCCCCGGCGAGGACGCCGCGCGCCAGCTCCGCGAGCGGCACCGAGGTGACCGTCATGTCGCCCTCCTCGTGCTCGACGGCGTACCGCTCGCCCTCGGCCTCGGACAGTTCGCGGGCCAGGAAGATCCGCACCGCCTCGTCGCAGCCGCCGGGGGTGGTGTACACGTCGGTGAGGACCCGCCAGTCCTCGGCCTTGAGGTGGGCCTCCTCGTACAGCTCGCGCCGGGCCGCGTGCAGGGGGTTCTCGCCGGGGACGTCGAGGAGCCCCGCGGGGATCTCCCAGAGCCGCTGCCGCACCGGGTGGCGGTACTGGTCGATGACGGTGACCCGGTCCTGGTCGTCGAGGGCGAGCACCGCGACGGAGCCGGGGTGGACCTGGTAGTCGCGGCGGGCCACGGCGCCGTCGGGCATGACCACCTCGTCGGTGCGCACCGAGGTCTTGTTGCCGACGAACGGGGTCTCGCTCGCCCGGGTCTCCCACTCCTCCGGGGTGTCCTTGATGGTCATCGCCGTGTTCCTCCCGCGCGTCGTCGAACGAACGGGGCGCGTGCCGGTGTGGCACGCGCCCCAGTCGTTCACCGTATCGCCTGTGACCGGCGGTGGCGGCCGGCCCCGTCCCCGCGGGCCGGGGCCGGGGCGGTCACTGCGCGGTCTTGCGGGCCACCGCGGCCTTCACCAGCCCGGCGAAGAGCGGGTGCGGGCGGGTCGGGCGGGAGCGGAGCTCGGGGTGCGCCTGGGTGGCGACCAGGTAGGGGTGCACGTCGCGCGGGTACTCGACGTACTCCACCAGTTTGCCGTCCGGGGAGGTCCCGGAGAACTGGATGCCGGCCTTCTTCTCCAGCTCCGCCCGGTAGGAGTTGTTCACCTCGTAGCGGTGGCGGTGGCGCTCCTCCACGTACTCCTTGCCGTCGTAGACCTCGCGGACGAGGGAGCCCTCGGCCAGCTTCGCCGGGTACATGCCGAGCCGCATGGTGCCGCCCATGTCGCCCTCGCCGGCGACGATGTCCAGCTGTTCGGCCATGGTGGAGATCACCGGGTTGCCGGTGACCGCGTCGAACTCGGTGGAGTTGGCGTCCGGGATGCCGGCGAGGTTGCGGGCCGCCTCGATGACCGTGCACTGGAGGCCCAGGCAGAGGCCGAGCAGCGGCACCTTGTTCTCGCGGGCGTACTGGATCGCGCCGACCTTGCCGCTCACCCCGCGGTCGCCGAAGCCACCGGGGATGCAGACGGCGTCGACGTCACCGAGTTGCCGGGCGGCCCCCTCGGGGGTGCGGCAGTCGTCGGAGGCGACCCACTTGATCTTCACCCGGGCCCTGTTGGCGAAGCCGCCCGCGCGCAGCGCCTCGGTGACCGAGAGGTACGCGTCCGGCAGGTCGATGTACTTGCCGACCAGGGCCACGGCGACCTCGTGGTCGGGGTTGTGGACCCGGTCGAGCAGGTCCTCCCAGAGCGTCCAGTCCACGTCCCGGAACGGCAGGTCGAGCTTGCGCACGACGTAGGCGTCCAGTCCCTCGGTGTGCAGCACCTTGGGGATGTCGTAGATCGACTTCGCGTCGATCGCGGCGACCACGGCGGCCTCGTCCACGTCGCACATCAGGGAGATCTTGCGCTTGATCGCGACGGGCACCTCGCGGTCGGCGCGCAGCACGATCGCGTCGGGCTGGATGCCGATGTTGCGCAGCGCGGCCACGGAGTGCTGGGTCGGCTTGGTCTTCAGCTCGCCGGACGGGCCGATGTAGGGCAGCAGCGAGATGTGGACGACGAAGACGTTGTCCCGGCCGACCTCGTGGCGGACCTGCCGGACCGTCTCCAGGAACGGCAGCGACTCGATGTCGCCCACGGTGCCGCCGACCTCCGTGATGACGACGTCCACGTCGTCGGTGGCCATCCGGCGGATGCGGTGCTTGATCTCGTTGGTGATGTGCGGGATGACCTGGACGGTGTCCCCCAGGTACTCGCCGCGCCGCTCCTTGGCGATGACCTGGGAGTAGACCTGCCCGGTGGTCACGTTCGCCGAGCCGTCGAGGTCGACGTCGAGGAAGCGCTCGTAGTGCCCGATGTCCAGGTCGGTCTCGGCTCCGTCGTTGGTGACGAAGACCTCGCCGTGCTGGAACGGGTTCATGGTCCCGGGGTCGACGTTCAGGTAGGGGTCGAGCTTCTGCATGGTGACCCGCAGACCCCGCGCTTTGAGCAGCGCGCCCAGGCTGGAGGCCGTCAGGCCCTTGCCGAGGGAGGAGGCGACACCTCCGGTGACGAAGATGTGCTTGGTCGTCGGGGACGTCGCGGATCGATTCGGCATGGCCAAGAGGGGCTCCCGTGGTCGCTGTCTGAGATGCGGATCGGCGCCCGGCCCGGAAGAATCGGGTGGTGCCTGCGCTGCGGTTCGGGGGTCTCGTCGCTGTCGCTGCGGACTCCTGCGAGCCCACCGGTCCACGGGCTACCAGGGTAACAGTGCCCCGCCGCGACCGCTCCCGAGCACCGTGCGCGCCCGCGCCGCCACGCAGAGCCCCGGAAGGGCACCCGCTGGGCCGAGGGGGTTCCCGACCCCGGGCACTCCCCCGCCGACCGCTTCCCGGAAGGAAACCGTCCGTGCCGTTGCGAGGACACCGCGTCACCCCCCTCCGTCGAGGGGGAACCGCCGGGAGGAGGGGGCGCCGGACCCCCACACGACGCACACGACGGTGGTACGACACGCCTCCGGGGCTCACCCCGTTGGCGCAAATGTGTTCACCTGAGCGGGACCCGCAACCCTTGAGCGCGTCGTATCCTCGTCGGACATTGCTGCCGAGCCAGGCCGGCAAAACGGCACCACCCCAGCCCGTCCCCGGTACCACGAGCCCGTCGGCACGCCCTTGACTTGGATCATCTTGACCGCACAGCCGGCCCCCGCGGGGGTCCGCTGGCGGCCGTTCGACTGGAGAGTTGCACGTGGCCGGGCGCATCGAGGATTACGCACTCATCGGGGACATGCAGACCGCCGCCCTGGTCTGTCGGGACGGAACAGTGGACTGGCTCTGTCTGCCCCGCTTCGACTCACACGCCGTTTTCGCGGCCCTGCTCGGCACCGAGGACCACGGTTTCTGGCGCCTCGGTCCCGCTCACGACGACCGGACCCCGCCCCCGGCGACCCGCCGCGGCTACCGGGGCGACTCGCTCATCCTGGACTCCGAGTGGGACACCCCGCACGGCACGGTCCGGGTCACCGACTTCATGCCCCCGCGGGACGGCGCCCCGCAGGTCATCCGCATCGTGGAGGGCGTCTCGGGCGAGGTGCCCATGCGCTCCGCCCTGCGGATGCGCTTCTCCTACGGCAGGATCGTGCCCTGGGTGCACCGCGTCGAGGAGCGCACCGTCGCCGTCGCGGGCCCCGACTCGGTGTGGTTCGACACCGAGGCCGACACCTACGGCGAGGACCTCACCACCTACTCCGACTTCACCGTCGCCGCCGGCCAGCGCATCGCCTTCGCCCTGTCCTGGCAGCCCTCCCACCACCAGCCGCCGGCCCGCCCCGAACCCGAGGCGTCCCTGGAGGCCACCGCCGACTTCTGGCGCGAGTGGGTCGCCCACTGCACCTACCACGGGCCCTACCGCGAGGCCGTCGTACGGTCCCTGATCACCCTCAAGGCCCTCACCTACGCCCCCACCGGCGGCATCGTCGCCGCCCCCACCACCTCCCTGCCCGAGGAGATCGGCGGCGTCCGCAACTGGGACTACCGCTTCACCTGGCTGCGCGACGCCGCCATCACCCTCTCCTCGCTGCTGCGCACCGGCTACCGGGAGGAGGCCCGCGCCTGGCGCGAGTGGCTGCTGCGCGCGGTCGCCGGCGACCCGGAGAACCTCCAGATCATGTACGGCATCGCCGGCGAGCGGGAACTCGGCGAGAGCGAGCTGGACTGGTTGCCCGGCTACGAGGGCTCCACTCCGGTCCGGGTCGGCAACGGAGCCGCGCACCAACTCCAGCTCGACGTGTACGGCGAGGTCACCGAAGCCCTGCACCTGGCCCACATGACCGGGCTGGCCCGCAACGACTACGCCTCCCTGCTCCAGCTGCGCCTGATCGGCTATCTGGAGCAGCACTGGACGGAGCCCGACGAGGGCATCTGGGAGGTGCGCGGGCCCCGGCGCCACTTCGTGCACTCCAAGGTCATGGCCTGGGTCGCCGTCGACCGCACCATCAAGCTCATCGAGTCCGGCGACGTGGAGGGCCCCGTCGAGCGCTGGCGCACGCTGCGCGACGACATCCACCGCGACGTCTGCGAGAAGGGCTACGACAAGGAACGCAACACGTTCACCCAGTCGTACGGCTCGCGCGAGCTCGACGCCTCGCTGCTGCTCATCCCGCAGATGGGTTTCCTGCCGCCGGACGACAAGCGGGTCATCGGCACCATCGAGGCCATCCAGCGCGAGCTGTCCACCTCGGACGGCTTCATCCTGCGCTACCCCACGGCCGGCGCGGACGCGGGCGTGGACGGCCTGGAGGGCGACGAGGGCGCCTTCCTCGCCTGCTCCTTCTGGCTCGCGGACGACCTCGCGATGATCGGCCGGGTGGAGGAGGCCCAGAAGCTCTTCGAGAAGCTCCTCGCCCTCCGCAACGACCTCGGCCTGCTCGCCGAGGAGTGGGACCCCCGCTTGCAACGTCAGGTCGGCAACTTTCCGCAAGCTTTCAGCCATGTTCCGCTCATCGACACCGCGCTCCGCTTGACCGCGTCCGGCGCCTACGGGGGCTGAGCGCCCCCCGTCCCGGTGGGCCCCGCCCGCCGGGACGGCCGCCGCCCGGCCCTTGGGGAAACCGACCCGGATGCCCGCCCCGCCGGCGGACGGGTAACGTCCCAGCATGGACAGTCGGGACGGGGCGGACACCCCGGGCGGAATCACCGTACAGCGGGCCCTGGAACTGCCGGGCCTGCGCAGCGGCCTGCCCGAGGTGGTCGCCGGGGCCGACCGGCTGCACCGGACGGTCCGCTGGGTGCACGCCGGCGAGGTCCCCTACATCGCCTCCCTGCTGAAGGGCGGCGAACTCCTCCTCACCACCGGTGTCGCCCTCGGCACCCGCCCCGCCGAACAGCGCGCGTTCGTCCGCGACCTGTCGCTGCGGGGCATCGCCGCCCTCGTGGTCGAGCTGGGCCCCCGCTTCCCCCGACTGCCGACCCCGCTGGTCGAGGCGGCCCGCGCGGCCGGGCTCCCCCTGGTCCAGCTGCGCCGGGAGGTCCCCTTCGTCACCGTCACCGAAGAGGTCCACACCGAGATCGTCAACGGCCACTACGCGCTCCTGCAACGCGCCGACGAGGTCGCCCACCGCTGCACCCGGGCCCTGCTCGGCGGCGGGGGCATCCCGCAGGTCCTGGCAATCCTCGCCGAGTTCAGCGGCAACCCCGCCTTCCTGGAGACGCCGGACGGGCACCTGCTGTACGCGGCCGGCGCGGACACCGACCGCACCCAGCCCCGCGAGGTGTGGGACCGGCTGCGCGGTGGCCGCGCCGACCGGGAACGGGGCACCCCGGCCGGCGCCGTCGTGGTGGACGTCCCCGGCGGCGGACCCGGCTCCGGGCCGGGCGCCCCGCGCGCCCGGCTCGTGCTGCTCCCCGTCACCGCACCGTCCGCACCGGTGCACCGCATCGCCGCCGAACGGGCGGCCGACTCGCTGGCCGTGGTGCTGATGCAGGCCCGGCAGGAGGAGGAACTCGCCGCCCGCGGCCGGGGCGACTTCCTCACCGACCTCGCCGAAGGCCGGGTCACCCCCGAGGACGCTCCGGCCCAGGCCCGGGTGCTCGGCTTCCGCCCCGGCAACGCCCCGCTGCTCCCGGTCGTGATGCGGATGCCCGGCGACGGCGGGCTGACCACCGGCGGCGGCTGGGCGGTGCTGGCCCGGGCCGTCGCCGAGGAGTTGGCCGCCCTGGGCACCCCGGTACTGCTCGGGGTGCGCCCGGTGGAGGGGCGGATGCCCCTGCTCCTCGCCCTGCGCTCGACGGCGGACCGCACCGCGGTCGCCGACCGGGCCGCCGCCGCGCTGCGCACCGGCGTCGAACGCGCCGGGCTGCTCCGCCCGGGTGCCGGCACGCCGATCGTGGTGGTGGGCGACAGCGGCGGTTGGGCGGTCGCCTCGGCCGGCCTGCGGCACGCCGCGCAGACCGCGACCGCCGCCCGGGACCCGGACGGCCGCCCCTGGTACGACGCCCGGCGCCTCGACATCGACCTGCTGCTGTGGCGGCTGCGGGACCACCCGGACCTCTCGGCCTTCGTGGACCGGGCCGTCGGCCCGCTGCGCGAGCACGACGCCCGGGCGAAGCCCCCGCTGCTGCCCACCCTGGAGACCTACCTGGCGCACGCGGGGCGCAAGGCGGAGACCGCCCGGGCGCTCCACCTCAACCGGCAGACCCTCTACAACCGGCTGGCCCGGATCGGCGAACTGCTGGGCGTCGACCTGGACGACCCCCAGACCGTCCTGACGCTCAGCCTGGCGCTCCGCGCCCGCCGGCACCTCGACTGAGCACGCCGAGGTCGGTGCCCGCCCTCAACGCCACAGCGTGGGCCTGGTCAGTTCGTCGTACACGCTCAGCACCTGGGCGACCGTCTCGTCCTCCGTGGGCCAGGTCGCGGCCTGGGCGAATCCCCGTTCCCGCAACCACCGCCGTCGGCCGGGGTCGCCCAGCACCCGCACCACCGCCTCCCCCAGGGCCCCCGCGTCCCCGTAGGGCACCAGTTCGGCGGCGTCCCCCACCAATTCGGGGGTGCCGCCCACCGCGGTGGCCACCAACGGCACCCCCGCCCTGAGCGCACCCTGGGCAAGCGCGGACCGCCCCTCCCAAGGACTCGCCACCACCACGACGTCCGCCCCCACGAGCAGGTCGAGCGCCTCGTCCCGCCGCCCCGACAGCCGCACCGGCAGCGCCCCGGAGTCGATCCTCCGTTGCAGCGCCCCCCGGAGCGGCCCCTCCCCCACGATCACCAACAGCGGCACCGGGTCCAGCCCCGCCCAGCGCGGTACGGCGTCCAGCAGCACCTCGTACCCGCGGTGCGCCTCCAGCGGCCCCGCGGCGACCACCAGCGGCCGTCCCGCCGAACCGAGTTCGGCCCGCGCCTTCTGACGTGCCACCTCGGCATCGGGTCCCCGGCCGGCACCGGCCGGGCCCGGGAGCACCGCCGCCGCGAGGCGCGCGTCCCGCGCCCCCCGGCGTCTGGCCCGGTCCACTAAGTCCCCGCACGAACCGAGCACCACGCTCGCCGAGCGGGCCACCCTGCGCTCCGCCAGGCGCACGGCGTGCGTCCACGCGCCCCGCGGTCGGGCGCGCTCGTGCCAGGTGACGACGAGCGGCAGCCGCCGTCCGGCGAGGGCCAACCCGGCCCGGAACCCGGCGTCCACCCCGTGCGCGTGCACCAGGTCGGCGTCCGCGCACAGTGCCCGCAGGGCCGCGATCGACGTGGGATCGGCGCCCCGCGGCAGCGGCGCGTGACCGGCGCCCACCCCGTCGAAGGCGAAGGCCCGCCCCACCTCGGCGGGCGCCGCGACCGTGACCCGCACCCCCCGGGCGACCAGGCCGGCGGCGAGCGAGCGGACGTGCACGCCGCTGGTGCTCCCCCCGCCGCCGAGCACCTGCACGGTGCGCAAGGGCCGTTGGCCGTGCGGCGCGTGGCTGATCACCGGGGTGGGGCTCCTGTTCCGGGGGACGTCCGCGGACACGGCGGACGACACGGGGCGGACACGACGCGAAGGAACGTACCGCACACCGTCCGGGAACACCCGTCCGACCCGAACGACGCCGCTGCCGGGCCGCCCCGATCGGCCCCGTCCGGTCGTCGGGTCGTCAGGCGTCCTTGCGGGCGGCGGCCAGCAGTTCCTCCGCATGGGCACGGGCGGTCTGGGAGTCCTCCTGCCCGGCCAGCATCCGGGACAGCTCCCGAATGCGGTCCTCCCCCTCCAGCACCTTCACGCCCGAGCGGGTGACCGACCCGTCGCTCGTCTTCTCCACCAGCAGTTGACGATCGGCGAAGGCCGCCACCTGGGGAAGGTGGGTGACCACGACGACCTGCGCGGACTTCGCGAGGCGCGCCAGGCGCCGGCCGATCTCGACCGCGGCCTTGCCGCCGACGCCCGCGTCGACCTCGTCGAACAGGTACGTCGGCACCGGGTCGGTACCGGCGAACACGACCTCCACCGCCAGCATCACCCGGGACAGCTCGCCGCCGGAGGCCCCCTTGGCGATGGGACGCGCCGGGGCACCGGGGTGCGGCGCCAACAACAGCTCCACCTCGTCGCAGCCCGCCGGCCCGTAGGCCACCGTCCGGCCCTCCGCCTCGACGCCCTCGGGGTCGTCGGTCTGTCGGATGTCGACGTGCACCCGCGCGTGGGGCATCGCCAGCGAAGCCAGCTCGGCGGTCACCGCTGCGGCGAAGCGGGCCGCCGCCTCCTGCCGGGCCCCGGTCAGCGTCCGGGCGAGCGCGCCGAGCTCGCCGCGCAGTCCGTCGCGTTCCGCGGTGAGCTCGTCGATCCGGTCGTCGTCCCCGTCGAGTTCGAGGAGGCGGGCGGCCCCCTGTTCGGCCCAGGCGAGCACCGAGGCGAGGTCCTGGTCCGCGCCGCCGTACTTGCGGACGAGCTGCCCCAGGACCGCCCGCCGTTCCTCGACGGTTGCGAGCCGCCGCGGATCGGCGTCCAGATCACCCGCGTAACCGGCGAGCTCGCCGGCCACGTCGCCCACCAGGATGCCGATCTCCCCGATCCGGTCGGCCAGGGCGGCGAGGGCCGGGTCGTGCGCCCGCACCACCTCCAGGGCCCGGTGCGCCCCGGCCACCAGGGTGGCCGCGTCGATGCCCTCGGGGTCCTCGGGGTTCCCCGCCAGCGCGGCGTGGGCGAGCGTCGCGGCCGAGGCCAGCGCCTCGGCGTGCCCGAGCCGCTCCGCCTCCGCGGCGAGCTCGGCGTCCTCTCCGGCGCGGGGTTCCACGGCCGCCACCTCGTCCAGCCCGAACCGCAGCAGGTCGGCCTCCTGCGCCCGTTCCCGGGCGCGCGTGGTGAGCACGTCGAGCTGCCCGGTGACGGCGCGCATCCTGCGGTACGCGCTGGTGTAGCGGGCCAACGGGACGGCGACCGCGTCCCCCGCGTACCGGTCGAGGGCCTGGCGCTGGCGGGAGAGCTTGAGCAACCCCTGTTGGTCGGTCTGACCGTGCACGGCGACGAGGTCGTCGGCGAGTTCGGCGAGCACTCCGACGGGCACGGACCGCCCGCCCAGATGCGCGCGGGAGCGGCCTTCGGCCGAGACCGTACGGCTGACCAGGAGGACCCCGTCCTCCAGTTCCGCACCTGCCTCCTCCGCCCGGGCGGCCGCGGCGGGGGGCACGCTGATCCGCCCCTCCACGACGGCCGACTTGGCACCGATCCGCACCAGGGCCGGGTCCGCCCGTCCGCCGAGCAACAGGCCGAGGCTCGTGACCACCATCGTCTTGCCGGCACCGGTCTCGCCCGTCACCGCGGTGAAGCCGGGCGACAGCTCGACCACCGCGTCGTCGATGACCCCGAGTGACCGTATCCGCATCTCCTCCAACACGGACACGACCTTACGAGGTCCGGGGCCCGATGTGCGACGGCCCCCGGCCCCGTTCGCCGAACTCGCTGGTGACGGGACCGGTGGCGCGAGCGGGTGTCACCCCTGCGGGTGGCCGCGCGGACCCCGGCCCGTCCGTGTTCCCCGCCCGGCGAGCCGGGCGGGGACCTGTGGTCTTCCGCAGTCCGTCCGTGCGGGGAACCTCATGGCGTCCGCCCGGGACGGGACGCACTCTGGAAGGCATGAGCAGTCGACCGGCCGTCCGAGCGGCCCGCCCCTCGTCGTTCCCCTCCCCCGCCGCCCCGCCGCCGCGCCCGGGCCCGGTCGGCGGAGCGGGAGGATCACTGCGGTGCGCCCCGCCAACCGGACACGGGCAGGGCGAACTTCGCCACGAGCCGATCGGTGAACGAGGCGTGGTGCAACCTGGCCAGGCGCACGGGCACCGCGCCCCGCCGCACCTCCACCCGGGCCCCGGGGGGCAGTTCGATGGTGCGCCGCCCGTCGCACCACAGCACGCCCTGCGGGGTGTGCGGCTGCACCTCCACGGCCAGCACCGAGTTCGGGGAGGTGACCAACGGCTTGGCGAAGAGGGCGTGCGCGCTGATCGGCACCATCAGCAACGCCTCGACCTCGGGCCACACCACGGGTCCTCCCGCGGAGAACGCGTAGGCGGTGGAGCCGGTCGGGGTCGCGCAGACGATGCCGTCGCAGCCGAAGCCGGTCACGGGCCGCCCGTCGACCTCCAGGACCACTTCCAGCATCCGCTCCGGGGAGACCTTCTGGACGGCCGCCTCGTTCAGGGCCCAGTCCGTGTGCACCACGTCGCCGTTGCGGTGGACCACGACGTCGATGGTCATCCGTTCCTCGACCTCGTACGCCCGGGTCACCACCCGGTCGACGACCTTGTCGAGGTCGTCCCGTTCGGCTTCGGCGAGGAAGCCCACCCGGCCGAGGTTCACCCCGAGCATCGGCACCCCGGAGGCCCGCGCGAACTCCGCCCCCCGCAGCAGGGTTCCGTCACCGCCGAGCACGATCAACAGTTCGCAGCCGTCGAGGGAGGCCGGCGTCGCCTCCTGGACGAGTTCCACGGACGGGGGCAACGGCAGGTCGGACGCCTCCGCTTCGAGCACCCGGACGCGGAGCCCGGCGCGGAGCAGTCCCTGAACCACGAGTTCGGCACTGCGGATGGCCGCGGGCCGTCCCGTGTGCGCCAGGAGGAATACGGTACGAACTCGGCTCTGTGTCAACGCGGTCCTTCCGCCACTGCACGGTCAACGTCAGCGGGGTCGAGTTCGGGTGCCCCGGCCCGCAGCCACAGAAAGTACTCGACGTTCCCCGAGGGGCCGGGCAGCGGACTGGCCGTGACTCCCCTGACGCCGAGGCCGAGTTCGGCCGCCCGGCCGGCGACCCGCCGTACGGACTCGGCGCGCAGTTCGGGGCTGCGGACCACTCCCCCGCTGCCCAACCGCTCCTTGCCCACCTCGAACTGCGGCTTGACCATCAGCACCAGGTCGGCGTCCGGGGCGGCGCACCGCACGAGCGCCGGGAGGACGAGCCCCAACGGAATGAAGGAGAGGTCCCCCACCACCAGGTCGACCGGAACGCCGTCGATCGTCTCCAGCGTCATGTCGCGGACGTTGGTGCGGTCCTTGACCGTGACGCGCGCATCGCTCTGGAGGGACCACGCCAGTTGCCCGTACCCGACGTCCACGGCCACGACGTGACCGGCCCCGGCGCGCAGCAGGACGTCGGTGAAACCGCCGGTGGACGCGCCCGCGTCGAGCGCGCGTCGCCCGTGGACCACGAGCCCCCGCGGGACGAACGCCCCGAGGGCCCCGGCGAGCTTGTGCCCTCCCCGCGAGACGTAGCCGGGATCGTCCTCGTCCTGGGTGACGACGACGGCCGCACTGGTCTCGACCTGGGTCGCGGGCTTGGTCGCGGGGGTGCCGCCCACGGTGACCCGCCCCGCGGCGATCAGTTGGCTGGCGTGTTCGCGCGAGCGGGCGAGCTTGCGGCGGACCAGTTCGGCGTCGAGTCGGCGGCGTGCCACTCCTGCCACGTTCGGTTCAGCTCCTGTGGTCGTACGAAGGTGCCGGTCCTCGCGGTGGCGCGGGGGCCGGTGGGCCCGTGGGTTGGTCGAGCGCGGTCAGTGTCTCGCGCAGGCCCCGATGGACATCTTCGTACACCGCGAGGTGGCCCTCGGTGGCGAGGCGGTCGGCGTCGGCCAGCCTGGTCAGGTGCGCGTCCACCGGTGGATGCCCGGTGGGGAAGCGGTCGACGCCCAGCGGAGTCGGACCCTCGGCGGGTCCTTCCGTTCCGGGGAGGCGGTCGGATCCTCCGGCTTCCGGTGTCCCGCCCGAACCGGGCGGGGGGGCGGGCACGGCCGTGGTCCGGGACGGCCCGGGTACCGCCCCGGTCGGAAAGTCGCTGTTCATGTCCCGACGCTACCCCGAAGGACTGGGGTACCGTCGCTCACGATGGCGACGATCGAGGAGTGCCGTGCCGCACTCGAACAGCTCTCGGACAACATGGCGACCGCCGAAGGCCGTGCGCGCGCGGCGGCGATGGACCGTTCGCTCACCTGTCGGGTCAAGGACCTCGACGTGACGTTCACCGGGCGCCTCCACGACGGCCGGATCGAGGTGCAGAACGTGGTGAACGGCCTCCCGCCCGAGCGGGCGCAGATCCGGCTCACCATGACCAGCGACGACCTCGTCGCGCTCGTGGACGGCCGGTTGAACTTCGCCCGGGCCTGGGGTTCGGGCCGGATCGGTCTGGAAGCCGGCATGCGGGACCTCCTGCGGCTGCGTTCCCTGCTCTGACTCCGGCCGCCGGACCGGGCCTCCCGGTCCGGGATGCCCGGGATGCCCGGGAGGACCGACCGGTACGGCCTACAGGCCCACCCGGGCGAGCGCCGCGGAACCGTCCAGGGTGCACGCCCCCTCGCCCGCCGCCTCCCAGGCAGCCGCGCACAGCGCCCGCAGGCCGTCGATCCCGTCCGGGGCGTCCCCGCTCCCCGCCCGGACCTCCAGCCGGTCCGGACCGGCCCACGCCGTCCAGGCTCCGCACCGGAACCCCTTCGGACCTCCGCCGGCCCCGGTGGCCTCGACCTCCGGCTGCCCGGTCAGCAGCCCGCGCAGGTCCGCGTCGACATAGGTCGGGCGGTGCTGCGGCGGCGCCGCCAACAGGCGCGCCCCATCGGTCACCCCGGTCAGGACGAGCAGGGAGTCCACCCCTCCGTTGACCGCGCCCTCGATGTCGGTGTCCAACCGGTCCCCCACCACCAGGGGCCGCCGCGCACCGGTCCGCAGGATGCTCTCCCGGTGCATCGGCGGCAACGGTTTGCCGGCCACCCGCGGCTCGGCACCGGTGGCGATCCGGACGACCTCCACGGCCGCCCCGTTGCCCGGGGCGATCCCCCGCCCGCTCGGGATCGTCAGATCCGTGTTCGACGCGTACCAGGGCACCCCCCGGGCGATCGCGTACGCCGCCTCGGCGAACCGCCCCCACGGCAGCTCGGGGCCCCCGTAGCCCTGCGCCACGGCCACCGGGTCGTCGTCCGCCGACTCCACGGGGGTCAGCCCGCGTTCCCGCAGTGCGGCCCGCAGCCCCTCCCCGCCGATCACCAGGATGCGGGCGCCGGCCGGCACGTCCTCGGCGATGAGCCGGGCAACGGCCTGCGCCGAGGTGATCACTTCACCCGCGGTGGTCGGTATGCCCAGTTCGGTGAGGTGGGCGGCCACTGCGTCCGGCGTGCGCAGGGCGTTGTTGGTCACATAGGCGAGTCGCATTCCCGCGGACCGCGCCGCATCGAGCGAGTCGACGGCGTGCGCGATGGCGTTGCCGCCGGCGTACACCACTCCGTCCAGGTCCAGCAGGGCGGTGTCGTACGCCTCGCTCAACGGACGGTCGCTGGCGGCGGGCCCGTGCTGCACGGTCTGGCTCATCGGCTATCGCTCCTCGTGGGTCGTACTCCCCCGATCATCCCCCACGCCGGGGGCGACCTACGATGCCGTCATGAACGATGCGGGTGCCGGGCGACCTCAGCCGGACGAGCAGACGGCCGGGGGGCTCGACCTGGCGCCGTTCCGGGGAGTGCGCTACGCCCCGGAACGGATCGGCGACCTGGCCGCGGTGACCTCGCCCCCGTACGACGTGGTGGTCCGCCCCGACGGCTTGCACCAGTTGGAGTCCGCGGACCCCCACAACATCGTCCGGCTGATCCTTCCCCAGGCCGTGTCGCCGAGCGCCCGGACCGAGCGGGCAGCGGACACCCTCGGCCGCTGGCTGGCGGACGGCGTCCTCGTCGCCGACCCGGCCCCGGGGCTGTACGTGTACGAGCAACAGCAGGGCGGGCACTTGCAACGCGGGGTGATCGGCGCCCTGCGGCTGTCGGAGTCCGCCGAGGGGATCGTGCTGCCCCACGAGGACGTGATGGCCCCGGTGGTGGCGGACCGGGCCGCCCTGATGCGTGCGACCAGGGCCAACCTCGATCCGCTCCTGCTGACGTACCGGGGGGACGCCGGGGGAGGCGGCACGGCCGCCGTCGTCGATCGTGCCGCCGGGCGGGAGCCCTTGTTGACGACGACCACCGAGGACGGGGTGTGCCACCGGCTGTGGGCGGTGACCGCGGCGGAGGAGATCGCGGAGGTCCGTGCGGACCTCGCCCGCCGTCAGGCGCTCATCGCCGACGGCCACCACCGGTGGGCCACCTACCTCCGGCTGCGGGCGGCGCATCGGTCGCCGAGTCCGTGGGACCGCGGCCTCGTGCTCCTGGTCGACACCGTTCGCTATCCCCTGCGGGTCCGTGCCATCCACCGGCTGCTGCACCGGTTCCCGACCGCTCGGGCCCTCGCCGCGCTGGAGGGACGCTTCCGCGTCCGGACGGTGCCCGGGCCCCTCGACGGTGCCGTGGCCGCACTCGGTGCGGCAGCCTCGGAGGGGAACGCCTTCCTCCTGGCGGGGGACGGTGCGTTCCACCTGATCGACCGGCCCGACCCCGAGTTGCTCACCGGGACGGTCCCGCAGGACCGCCCCGCGGCCTGGCGCACCCTGGACGCCACCGTGCTGCACTCCACCCTGATCGACCGGGTGTGGGGGGTGCCCGATCACCCCGAGCGCATCTCCTACATCCATGACGCCCCGGCCACGGTCGCGAAGGCGGAGCGGGACGGCAGCACGGCCGTGTTGCTGCATCCCGTGCGCGAGGAGGTCGTACGCGACCTGGCACGCCAGGGGGTCATGATGCCGCGGAAGTCCACGTCGTTCGGCCCCAAGCCGGCGACGGGGCTGGTCCTGCGGAGCCTCGGCCGCTGAGGAACGACCGCTGACCGCAGTGTGGGGCGAACTCCTGGGGTTCGCCCCACACGTTCAGCCGTCCTTCGCTCCCGCGCCGGCCGTCACCGGTCGGACGGGTGCTGCCCTTCGTCGCGGTTCTCGGTGTCCGCATCGGCAGGATCGTCGTCCCCGGCCGCTTCCCGCGTTCCCGCTTCGGGAGCCCGGCCCTCGGGGGCCACCTCCGACCCGGCCACGGTCGGCTCGGAGGGGCTGCCCTCCGCCGCACCGGAGTCCGTTGCGGACTCCTTCGCCCCGTCGCCTGCGCCGTCCGCGTCGGTTCCGGCGCCCTCGGTGTGCTCGGCCTCGTCGTCCAGGGCGTCCACGAACTCGACACCGTCCAGTTCCGCGAGCCGGTCCGAGGCGTCGGTCGTGCCGTCCTTGTCGGACTCGACGGCCTTGGCGAACCACTCCCGGGCCTCGTCCTCCCGGCCGGCGGCCAGCAGGGCGTCGGCGTAGGCGTAGCGGAGCCGCGCGGTCCACGTCTGAACGGAGTTCGACGCGAGCTCGGGGCTCTGGAGGGTCACGATCGCCGCATCGAGCTGCCCGAGGTCGCGCCGCGCGCCGGCCGCGACGAGGCGCATCTCGACCTGGCCGCCCTTGTCGAGCTTCTGCACCTCGGGGGCTCCGGCCATGTCCAGCGCCTTCTCCGGCCGTCCGAGACCCCGCTCGCAGTCGGCCATCAGGGGCCACAGCTCCACCCGGCCGGTCATCCGCCGTGCGGCCCTGAACTCGGCGAGGGCCTCGGTGTACTTCTGGTTGGCGTACGCGGCGAATCCCGCCGCCTCGCGCACGGCCGCGACCCGGGAGGCCAGCCGCAAGGCGATGCGGGAGTAGGCGTAGGCCGTCTCGGGGTCCTCGTCGATCAGCCGAGCGACCATGACGAGGTTGCGCGCGACGTCGTCGGCGAGCGTCTTCGGCAGACTCTGGAGCTCCTGCCGCACGTCCCTGTCGATCTCCTCGCCGGTCACGTCCTCGGGGATGGGCAGCCGCTTGATCGGCTCACGGTCGCGGTCCCGGTCGTCACCGAACCGGCCACCGCCCCTGCGGTCGTCGTCGCGGCGATCGTCACGGCCCCGGTAGCCCCCGCCGGAGCGGCCACGGCTGTCGTCACGGCCCGGACCCCGTCCGCGGTCCCGGTCGCGGTCGTCGCGGCGGAAGCCGCCGCGGTCACCGCCGGAGCGCTGTTCGTCCCGACGGAATCCGCCGCGGTCTCCGTCACGTCCCCGGTCGTCACGCCGATAGCCGCCGCGGGCCCCGTCCCGCCCGCGGTCGTCACGGTCCCGGAAGCCGCCGCGTGCGCCGCCCGCGGGTCCGCGGTCGTCGCGTCGGTAGCCGCCGC
>NZ_JBEOWM010000016.1:0-151515 GCF_040296045.1 Streptomyces sp. NPDC002490
GCCCCCGCCCCCCCGCGCGCGGGCCGCCCCCGCCCCCGGCGCGCCCGCCCCCCCCCCCCCCCCCCCCGGGGGGGGGGGGGGCCCCCCCCCCCCGCCGCGGCCGGTACGCTTCCGGGCGTGGACGGCGAGAACGGGGTGGGGAACGCGGGGGCATCCGACCGGCTGATGGCGCTGGCGGTGTCCTTGCGGCGGGTGAACGGCGAGATCGACCGGCTGACGCGCGCCTTCGCCTCGGCGCACGGTCTGCACCCGACCGACGTGAGCGCGCTCGCGATGGTGCTGGACGCGGACCGGCCGGTCACCCCGGGGATGCTGGGGGCCCGGCTGGGACTGACGTCCGGGGCGGTCACCGCCTGTCTGGGCCGGCTGGAGCGCGCCGGTCACATCCGCCGCACCCGGGACGAGGTCGACCGGCGCGTGGTGCGCGTCGTGTACGTGGACGAGGCGCGACTGGCCGCGCGGGCCTTCTTCAGGCCGCTGGCGGTCGCCGGAGAACGCGCGCGGGTCCGGTTCGAGGACGCGGAACTCGCCGTCGTGCTGCGGTTCCTGGACGCGTTCAGCGAGGAACTGGCCCGTCTGGACGAGCCCCCGCGCTGAGCGTCGCCACCGGGTGCGGCGGGCCGTTCGCGCACCGGTCGTCGCAGAGGCGCGCCGGACTCCTCCCCGGCGCGGAGGGGGACCGGTTGCCGGCCCGTCCCCCCGGTCCCCTACCATCGCGAACATCTCACTCCATCAAGATGTTGAGCCCGGGTGAGACCGTTGCCCCGTCGAGACAGCGGATGTGTCCCGTGCCCAAGCCCACCCGCCCCGCCGGCTCCTCCCGCGCCGCCCGCCTGCTGATCCCGCTGGTCCTCCTCGTCACCTGGCTCGAGGTCGGCGGGGTGCTCGGCCCGTACGCGGGACGGCTCGGCGAGGTCGCCACCAACGACCAGGCCGCGTTCCTGCCCCGTAGCGCCGAGTCGACCCGGGTCATCGACGTCCAGGAGGACTTCCGGCAGGGCGAGTCCCTGCCGCTCGTCGTCGTGTGGACCGCACGCGGGGACGGCGCC
This sequence comes from Streptomyces sp. NPDC002490, assembly GCF_040296045.1. Taxonomy (NCBI): domain Bacteria; kingdom Bacillati; phylum Actinomycetota; class Actinomycetes; order Kitasatosporales; family Streptomycetaceae; genus Streptomyces; species Streptomyces sp. NPDC002490. The sequence continues at coordinate 1,050 of NZ_JBEOWM010000016.1, forward strand.
CCGCTGCCCGAGGCGGCACGCGGAGGGGCCACCCGGGTCCTGACCGGACTCGCCGGCGCGACCCCCCTCGCGGGGGCCGCCTCCCCCGCGCTCGCCTCGGACGACGGCCGCGCGCTGCGCGCGGTGGTGCCGCTGCGCACCGACCTCGACGACGGACTGGCCGACGCCCTGGACGAGATCGGGGCACAGGCCCGGACCGTGCCCGGGACCGTCGTCCACCTAGCGGGTCCGGCGGCGGCCCAGGCGGACCTCAAGAACGCGTTCTCCGGCATCGACGGCCTGCTGCTGGGGGTCGCCCTGGCCACGGTCCTCGTCATCCTGCTGCTGGTCTACCGCAGCCTCCTGCTCCCCCTGCTGATCATCGTGGCCGCCGTCCTCGCCCTCGCCCTCGCCTGCGCGGTGGTGTACGCGCTCGCCGAACGCGGCGTCGTCCGGGTCGACGGCCAGGTGCAGGGCATCCTCTCGATCCTGGTGATCGGCGCCGCCACCGACTACGCGCTGCTGCTGACGGCCCGGTTCCGGGAGGAGTTGACCCGCGGGGACGACCGGACGGCGGCCATGCGGGCCGCGCTGCGCCGCTCGGCCGGTCCGGTGCTGGCCAGTGCGGCCACGGTGGCGCTGGGGCTGCTCGCCCTGCTGCTGAGCGATCTGACCAACAACCGCGCCCTGGGCCCGGTCGGGGCCGTGGGCATCGTCTGCGCCGTCGCGGCGGCGCTCACCTTCCTGCCCGCCGTCCTCGTCCTGCTGGGACGTGCGGCCTACTGGCCCGCGCGCCCGTCCCGCACCGACGGGGAGGCGCGCGGCGGCTCGCACCGGCTCTGGCGCCGGGTCGCCGACCTGGTGGACCGCGCCCCGCGCCGGGTCTGGGCACTCACCCTGGCCGCCCTGCTCGCCTGCGCGGCCTTCGCCCCGACGCTGACCTCGCGCGGCGTGCCGCTGGACGAGACCCTCGTCGGCGAGGCCCCCTCGGTGACCGCGCAGGCCGTGCTGGGCGAGCACTTCCCCGGCGGTTCGGGCAGTCCCGCCGTCGTGGTCGCCCGCGCCGACGCCCTGGAGCCGGTCACCGCAGCCGCCCGGCAGGTGCCGGGGGTCGCCTCCGTCCTCCCGACCACGGCCGGCGACCCGGGCGGCCCGCCGCTGGTCGCCGACGGCCGGGTGCGCCTCGACGTCACCCTCGCCGACCCCGCCGACGGCGAGGCGGCCGAACGCACCGTGACCGCGCTGCGCGAGGCCGTCCACGCGGTGCCGGACGCCGAGGCGCTGGTCGGCGGGGTCACCGCGCAGCGGATCGACACCCAGCGGACGGCGGCGGCCGACCGCGCCCTGATCGTGCCGGTCGTCCTCGCCCTCATCCTGGTCATCCTCACGGCGCTGCTGCGCTCGCTGCTGATGCCGCTGCTCCTGGTCGCGACGGTGGCGCTGAACTTCTTCGCCACCCTCGGCGTGGCCTCCCTGGTCTTCACCCACCTGTGGGACTTCACCGGCACGGACGCCTCGGTGCCGCTGTACGGGTTCGTGTTCCTGGTGGCGCTCGGGGTGGACTACAACATCTTCCTGATGTCCCGCGTCCGGGAGGAATCGATCCGCCTCGGCACCCGGGAGGGGCTGCACCGCGGTCTGGTGGCCACCGGCGGGGTCATCACCTCCGCCGGGGTGGTCCTGGCCGCGACCTTCGCGGCCCTGGGGGTGATCCCGCTGGCCTTCCTGATCCAGATCGCCTTCATCGTGGCCTTCGGGGTGCTCCTGGACACCCTGGTGGTCCGCTCCCTGCTGGTCCCGGCACTGGTGCGGCAACTGGGCCCCCGGGCCTGGTGGCCGGGGGGCCCGGCCGGCTTCCGCTCCCCCGCCGCCTAGCCGGCCGCGGGCAGGTCGCCGCCCTGCGGGGCCGGACCGCGGGCGGCGGCGGACCCCGGTCACGGGGGCGGCGCGGTGGCGGTGCCGGGCGGGAAGAGATGCCGGACCCCGAGGGATTCCCGGGCGAGTGCCTCCGCGGCGGCCTCCAGGTCGCGGTCGGCTCCGGTGAGGCGCCCGCCGTGCTGGCTCAGGTGCTCGCCCCAGGACCGGACGGCGAACAGTTCGACGATCCGCTCGGGGTCCGCACCGTCCTGGTACACCGACCAGTCCATCGCTCCGGTGCGTCTGCGGGACTCGCGTACCGCGTCCAGCGCGGTGAGGAAGGGGGCGAGGCGGTCCGGCGCCACCCGGTAGGTCTTGATCACCAGGACGGGGCCGTCGTCGGGATGCGGCTCCACCAGGAGCATGGGCTCCGGCCAGTGCAGCGAGGGGGTGCGGTCCAGGTGTTCGGTCGCCGCCGGAACCGGCCACCACAGCACGCTGAGCGCGCACAGGAGCAGGCCGGCGGCGGCCGTGAGCAGAGTGGCGGTCAGGCCGGCCGCACCGGCGACCAGCCCCCACAGGAAGGAGCCCAGGGCCTGCCCGCCCATGAACACCACCAGGTAGGCGCCGAGCCCCCTGGCCCGCACCCATTCGGGCAGGACCAACTGGAGGGAGGCGTTCAGGGTGGACAGTACGGCGAGCCAGGCGGCCCCGGCGAGGAGCAGCGTCGCGCTCACCACGAGCGGGTCCCCGACGAGCCCGAGCACCGCGCACGCCCCGGCGAACACGGTGCCGGAGGCGGCCAGCACCTGGTTGGCCGTGTGGCGGGCACGCAGGGCGGGCAGCCCGACCGCGCCGATCACCGCCCCCAGACCGAGTGCGCCGAGGAGGATCCCGTACCCGGCCGATCCCAGCCCGAGCGGTCCGCTCGCCGCGAGCGGCAGCAGAGCCCACAGTGCGCTGGCCGGGACCACGAAGAGCACGGAGCGCAGGAACAGTCTGCGGACGATGGGCGCGTACCGGACGTAGCGGGTTCCGGCGCGCAGTGCCGGAACGGCTCGTTCTGCGCGCAGCGTCGTCGTCGCCACCGGACGGTGCCAGGCGAGGAGCACGGCGACCACTCCGGCGAAGGACACGGCGTTGATCGCGAACACTGCCGTGGGCCCGGACCACGCGACGAGTACGCCGCCGACGGCCGGGCCGACGGCGCGGGCCACGTTGATGCTCATGCTGCCCAGCGCCACTGCCGCCGGGATCTGGGCCCGGGGAACCAGTTCGGGCTGGACGGCCTGCCACGCGGGCCCGGCGAGGGCCTGGCCGCACCCCAGGACGAACAACAGCAGAAGGAGCACGGCGGGGTCGGTCGCCCCCAGGGCGGTGACCACGGCGAGGGCGGCCGCAGCGACGGCCATGCCGGTCTGGACAGCCACCAGGAGCCCCCGCCGGTTCAGCGCGTCCGCGAGGATGCCGGCGGGCACGGAGAGGAACACCGCGGGCAACAGACCCGCGGTCTGCACCAAGGGCACCAGCGTCGCGGCGTTCGGCGCGGACACCAGCATCCACTGCGCGCCCACCATCTGCATCCACGTCCCGAGGTTCGACCCGAGCTGCGCGATCCACAGGGCGCGGAACACGGGCCTGGCCATCGGCGCCCACGCGGACGACCGCGGCCCCTCAGCGGTGCCGTCCCGCCTCCGTCTGCCCACGTGTCCTCACCACTTCCCGGCAGCCGCACCGCCCGGAACGCCCGGCGTCGCCCCCAGGCCGTGGAGCACTCGCGCCGCCCCGAACCGCTCGGCGGGTCGGGGCGGCCCCGTCGTGGCCGACTGCCGAAGTCCACGCTGCCGCAGACGCCCGGGCCCGGCGAGCTCACCGGCGTGCCCGGGTGAACCGGTCCGCGCCGACCGGCGACGAGTCCGTCCTCCTCGTGCTCGACGCCCGGCAGGTGGACTCACGCGGCTGGCCCGTCGCCGGGACGGCCCCCGCTCAGGCCGTGGGGCGCCCCATGGCCCGGAACGTCCAGCCGGCCCGGCGCCACACCGCCGGGTCCAGGGCGTTGCGCCCGTCCAGCAGCACCCGTTGACGGACCACGGCGCCCAGCTCCTCGGGGTCCAGCTCGCGGAACTCCCGCCACTCGGTGAGGTGCAGCACCGCGTCGGCGCCGCGGGCCGCCTCCTCGGCGGAGTCCGCGTAGCCGAGCGTCGGGAACAGCCGCCGCGCGTTCTCCATGCCCTTGGGGTCGTACACGGTGACCTGTCCGCCCTGGAGGTGGATCTGCCCGGCGACGTTGAGCGCCGGCGAGTCCCGCACGTCGTCGGAGTCCGGCTTGAACGCGGCGCCCAGCACGGCGATCCGCCGCCCGAGGAACGGCCCGCCGCCGAGCGCCTCGCGCGTCATCTCCACCATCTGCCCGCGCCGGCGCATGTTGATGGAGTCGATCTCGCGCAGGAACGTCAGCGCCTGGTCGGCCCCCAGTTCCCCGGCCCGGGCCATGAACGCCCGGATGTCCTTGGGCAGGCAGCCGCCGCCGAAGCCGATCCCGGCGCGCAGGAACTTGCTGCCGATCCGCTCGTCGTGGCCGATCGCCTCGGCGAGCTGGACCACGTCCCCGCCGGCGGCCTCGCACACCTCGGCCATCGCGTTGATGAAGGAGATCTTGGTGGCGAGGAAGGAGTTGGCGGAGGTCTTCACCAGTTCGGCGGTGGGGAAGTCCGTCACCACGAACGGGGAGCCCTCCGCCACGGGCGCGGCGTACACCTCCCGCAGCAGCTTCTCGGCCCCGGCGCTGCGCACCCCGACCACGATCCGGTCCGGGTGCAGGGTGTCCTGGACGGCGAACCCCTCGCGCAGGAACTCGGGGTTCCACGCCAGCTCGACCCCGTCCCCGGCGGGCGCCAGCTCCACCAGCCGGGCGGCGAGCCGGTCCGCGCTGCCCACCGGCACCGTCGACTTGCCGACCACCAGGCAGGGCCGCTCCAGGTGCCGGGCCAACGACTCGACGGCGGAGTCGACGTACGACATGTCGCAGGCGTACTCGCCGTGCTTCTGCGGGGTGTTCACGCAGACGAAGTGCACCTCGCCGAAGGCGCCGACCTCGGCCCAGTCCCGGGTGAACCGCAACCGTCCGGTGGACCCCTCGATCCCGGCGACGTGCCGCCGCAGCAGTTCCTCCAGCCCCGGCTCGTACATCGGCACGCGCCCCTCGCTGAGCAGGGCGATCTTCTCGGGGACGACGTCCAGGCCCAGCACCTCGAAGCCCAGCTCGGCCATGGCGGCGGCGTGGGTGGCGCCGAGATAGCCGGTTCCGATCACGGTGATCTTGAGGGGGGCCATCAGTGCTCCGGGTCCGTAGCGAGGGGGGCGGGTTCAGCGGGTTCCGGGGTGCCGGTCGCGCCCGGCCGAGCATAGTCGGGCAGGTGGCGGCGGCAGCGGTCGAGTGGGGCGCCGCCGCACGGTTCGCGCCAGCGGGGACGTGTCGTCCAGGTCACCTGGTCCCGACCCGGTGCGCGCCCTAGGATGCGGGGTACTCATCGAGTTACTTAACGGTAATTAGCGACCTGGGAGCGTGGGCCCGTGGCTGGTTCGGCAGGCAACCCGGCATTCGACCTGTACCGGCCGTCCGAAGAGCACGACCTGCTCCGCGAGACGGTCCGCGCCCTCACGGAGGCGAAGATCGCCCCGTTCGCCGCCGCCGTCGACGAGGAGGCGCGCTTCCCGCAGGAGGCCCTGGACGCCCTGGTCGCGGCCGACCTGCACGCGGTGCACGTGCCGGAGGAGTACGAGGGCGCTGGAGCGGACGCCCTGGCCACGGTGATCGTGATCGAGGAGGTGGCCCGCGCCTGCATGTCGTCCTCCCTCATCCCGGCCGTCAACAAGCTGGGCTCGCTGCCGGTGATCCTCTCCGGCTCCGAGGAGTTGAAGCGCCGCTACCTGCCCCCGCTGGCCCGCGGCGAGGCGATGTTCTCCTACTGCCTCTCCGAGCCGGACGCCGGTTCGGACGCGGCCGGGATGCGAACCCGTGCCGTCCGGGACGGCGACACCTGGGTGCTGAACGGCGTCAAGCGCTGGATCACCAACGCCGGCGTGTCCGACTACTACACGGTCATGGCGGTGACCGACCCGGAGCAGCGCACCCGCGGCATCTCGGCGTTCGTGGTGGAGAAGTCCGACGAGGGCGTCACCTTCGGCGCCCCCGAGAAGAAGCTCGGCATCAAGGGCTCCCCCACCCGCGAGGTGTACCTGGACCAGGTCCGCATCCCCGCCGACCGTATGATCGGCGCGGAGGGCACCGGCTTCGCCACCGCCATGAAGACCCTGGACCACACCCGCATCACCATCGCCGCGCAGGCCCTCGGCGTCGCCCAGGGCGCGCTCGACTACGCCAAGGGCTACGTCCGCGAACGCAAGCAGTTCGGCAAGCCGGTGGGCGACTTCCAGGGCGTCCAGTTCATGCTCGCCGACATGGCGATGAAGCTGGAGGCGGCCCGCCAACTCACCTACGCCGCCGCCGCCAAGTCCGAGCGGGTGGCCGAGGGCGGCACCGAGGACGACCTCACCTTCTTCGGCGCGGCGGCCAAGTGCTACGCCTCCGACGCGGCGATGGAGATCACCACCGACGCGGTGCAACTCCTCGGCGGCTACGGCTACACCCGTGACTACCCGCTGGAGCGGATGATGCGGGACGCGAAGATCACCCAGATCTACGAGGGCACCAACCAGATCCAGCGGATCGTGATGGCCCGCAACCTGCCCTGATCGGGGATTTCGCAGTTCAGCGACGGTCTCATCGACTCAAGTGGGAGCCCCGGCCGCGGCCGGGGCTCCGCTGTCGCCTCGTTCACCCGACGGGACAGGCCAGTTCGGGCATCGAGCGGTTCGGGGAACACGTCACGACGGCCAGGGACAGGTACGAGGGACGTTCGAGGTAGAAGCCGTGGGCCACGTCGCCTCCCTCCCTCAAACGCTCGGCGGCACGGTCCACGAGGAGCGACAGTCGGTCGGCATCCCGCTCCGCCACCGAGGCGAATCGGGGCGCGTACTCGGCGAGCCCTTCCCCCGCTTCCTTCACCTCACCCCAGGTACCGCTCACCAGGCTGATCTTGGTTTGACTCATGTTGCAGCGGAGCGCCAGGCGTTCCCCGCTCAGCCCCGAAGCACGACGGAGGCCCCGAAGGGCCTCCGCGAGGTTCTGCCGTTCCCGGTCCTGGGTCTCAGGTTCGATGGGCACGGAAGGGTACTGCGCTTTCCGACGCCAGGTCCCGCCACATGAGGTACTGGGCGAGGTTCGGTTCGGCGATCAATTCACGGTTGATCTGTGTTCCGTCCGAGCGGTAGTTCAGGTGCACCACGACCGATTCGTCGAACATCCAGAAGTCCTGTCGAGGGAGGTCGACGTTCTCGTTGGTGAGGTCCAGGATGCGGATGCCCTCCCCGGCCCGGATGTTGCCCGGGATTCCCCAGGCGAACTGGTAGCGCTGGTAGTCCGTGAGCGGCTGGCGGACGACCCGGACCCGGCCGATGGTCTTGCCCGACGCCACGGCGTCCCGCACCGTGCCGTGCCAGTTCGCGTTGTGGTCGTCCGGCTTCGGCTCGCCCCGCAGGAAGCGGGCGAAGTTCTCCGCCTCCGCGGGCATCGTGTACGTCGGCTGCACTTCGAGTCGCCAGGCCGACCGCTTGAAGTCCCGGAACATCGCTGCCCAGGGTTCACCATCCAAGAGCACGTGCGGCCTCCTTCAAGACCCGCCCGGGCAGCACGACGATCGCTTCGCCCTGCGGAGCGGGGTGGTCGGTCACGTACCCCTGTACGGCGATGGTGTCGGGCTGGTCCGTCCTGAAGACGTTGGCGCAGTCGCCACCGTCACACTGCGGATCTTCGCCCGCAACCTTCTCGGTCAGCTTCATGGAGCCCCCTCCGGCTGTGTGATCGACAAGCTACGGAGTGTCGTCAGGCGGGGCAAGCGCGGCGGGCGTCCAGTCACGTTTTCGCATAACTCCGCTGCGAGCAGCCGTCGATGAAGCAGCGCGGGGCGTGGAGCGGTGCCGGCGCGAGCACGTCCTACCCCCCGCGCACCCCCCGCACCAGCAGCGTGCCCAGTCGGCGGGCGCCGTGCCGGGGCGGGGGCAGGAGGACGGCGGTCACCTCCTCGAAGCCGTGTTCCTCCAGCAGGGCGACCCAGGTGGGCGCCGGGTAGTCCCAGCGCTTCACCACCGCGGGGTCCTCGTCCGGGCCGCGGGCGACGTACGACGCCTGGCAGCCGTAGCAGCCGTCCACGGCGGGGTGCTGCGACATCGCGAAGACGCCGCCGGGGGCGAGCGCCCCGTGCACGGCGGGCAGGAGCTGTCCGGGGGCGGTGGAGTAGGCGGCGCCGAACACCGAGTACACGGCGTCGAAGGGGCCGGTGGGGTGGGCGAGGAAGGCCAGGGCGTCGCCCCAGTGGAGTTCCATGCCAACCACGTCCTCCCAGTGCTCGCGGGCCCGGGCGAGTTGGACGGCGGAGGCGTCCACGCCGACCGCGCGCATGCCGAGCGCGGCCAGGTGGGCCAGGTTGCGGCCGGCGCCGCAGCCCAGGTCCAGGACCCGCCGCCCGGGGCGCAGGGCGAGCACCTCGGTGCCGGGGCCGTGGCCGGGGTGCAGGGTCCAGCCGAAGGAGGTGGTCGGGGGCGGGGCGGTCGCCGTCAGCGCCGGCGGGCCGTTCCTCGGGTACGTGGTCCAGGGGGCGCTGCGGGGAGGCGTCACGTGCGTTCCGTTCCGGTTCGGGGCCGTTCGCTGGTTCCAGCGTGGCACCGTGCGCGGTCGGTACGGGCGGGTCCGGGGTGGTTCGCCGGCCGGTCACCCGCTCGTCCACCGTCCGGGAGGGGCGGTCGAAAGGGTGACCGCAGGTGATTCGCAAGCGGGTTCGGTGGGTTGCGCCCGGCGTGGTCAGGGTGCGGTCAGGGCGGTCAGGGTCAGGAGCAGTTCCTCGATCTCCTCGCCGCGGGCGGCGGCGAAGCTCCGCTCGCGGCCGGTCACCGTGAACCCGCAGGCGTGCAGCACCCGTAGCGAGCCCGCGCTGTCGGCGGCGACCCGCGCGTGCAGGGGGCGTTCGGGGACGGTGACGAGCAGGGCGCGCAGGGCGGCGGTGGCCACGCCGCGGCCCCAGTGGGCGCGGCCGATCCAGTAGGTGACCTCGCGCTCGTCCGGGGGGCCGTACACGGCGGCGTGGCCGAGGAGTTCGCCGTCGGCTCCGGCGGTCACCGCGCGCAGCACCACCTGCGGGTCGGTGCGGATGCGGCTCCAGTGGGCGTCGAAGCGGGTGCGGTCGGTGGGGTCGTCGGCGGTGAAGGCGGCCATGCGGAGGGCCTCGGGCTCGATCGACTGGGCGTGGAGGGCCGGCAGGTCGGCGTCGCGGACCTCGCGCAGGACGACGTTCGCGGTGACGGTTCCTCCCCACCCCGAGGGATTCGCACGGGTGTACGGGGCGAGCCTAGCCGCTCAGTGCCGCGATGGCCTCGCGGAGCGCTGCGGCCGGGTCGGGCACCGTGGTGTGGACGCCGTCGCGGACCACCTGCCGGCCGGCGACCACGGTGTGGCGGACGTCGGCGGCGGTGGCGGCGAACACGGCGGCCTCGGCGACCAGGCGGGGCGGGGTGCCCGCGGTGCGGACGGTGTCGAGGGCGACGGTGGTGAAGTCGGCGAGGGCGCCCGGGGCGAGGGTGCCGCCGTCCGGCCAGCCGAGGGCGACGTAGCCGGCGGGCGAGGCGGCGTGCAGCAGGGCGGCGGTGGTCCAGTGGCCGCGGATGCGGGTGCGCAGCCGCTCGTTCAGCTCCAGGGCGCGGGCCTCCTCCAGCGGGTCGATGACGGCGTGGCTGTCGGAGCCGAGGCTGAGCGGGGAGCCGGCGCGCTGGAGGTCCCGGGCGGGGCCGATGCCGTCCGCGAGGTCGCGTTCGGTGGTGGGGCACATGCAGGTGCCGGTGGACGAGGAGCCGATGAGGTCGATGTCGGCGGAGGTGAGGTGGGTGAGGTGGACGCCGGTGGTGCGGGGGCCGAGGACCCCGTGGTCGGCGAGGAGCCGGGCGGGGGTGCAGCCGTACGCACGGTGGCAGGCTTCGTTCTCGGCGGGCTGTTCGGAGACGTGGACGTGCAGCGGGGCGCCGCGTTCGGCGGCCCACTGCACGACGGGGCCGAACTGGTCGGCGGGCACCGCCCGGACGGAGTGGATGGCGGCGCCGATGCGGGTGTGCGGGGATTCGCGCAGGGCCGAGGCCCGTTCGGCCCAGGCCCCGGCGGAGCCGTCGGAGAACCGGAGCTGGTGGTGGGTGGGGGGTTCGCCGAAGCCCGCGGAGAGGTAGGCGGTGTCCAGCAGGGTGAGGCGGATCCCGGCGTCAGCCGCGGCTTCGACCAGGGCCTCGCCCATCGCGTTGGGGTCGGCGTAGCGGGTGCCGCCCGGGCCGTGGTGCAGGTAGTGGAACTCGCCGACGACGGTGATCCCGGCGAGCGCCATCTCCGCGTACACGGCGCGGGCGAGGGCGTGGTAGGTCTGCGGGTCGAGCCGGTCGGCGACCGAGTACATGACGTCGCGCCAGGTCCAGAAGGTGCCGGAGCCGGCCTGGACCCGGCCGCGCAGGGCCCGGTGGAAGGCGTGGGAGTGGGCGTTGGCGAAGCCGGGCAGGGTCAGTCCGCGCAGCACTTCGGCGCCGGGCGGCGGGGTGGGCACCTCGGTGCGGACGGCGTGGACGCGGCCGTCCGCACCGGTCTCCAGGAGGACGCCGGGTTCGGCGGACGGGTCCAGCCAGGCGTACTCCAGCCAGTAGGTGCGCGGCACGGCGGAGCCCGGTTCCGGCGTCATCGGCATGCGAGTCCTTCCAGTACGTCGGTGAGCGCGGCCACCCCCGCGAGACAGTCGTCCTCGGTCGCCCGTTCGGCCGGGGAGTGGGAGACGCCGGTGGGGTTGCGCACGAACAGCATCGCGGTCGGGACGCTGCCGGCGAGGATTCCGGCGTCGTGTCCCGCGCCCGTGGCGAGGACGGGCACCGGTGGGCGGGTGCCGTCGCGGGTGAGCAGCCGGCCGAGTTCGTCACGCAGGGCGTGGGCGAACTCGACCACGGGGGTGAAGGACTCGCGGGTGACGGCGAGCCGGACGCGGTGCCGGTCGGCGTGGTCGCGGGCGGCCCGTTCGACGGCGGAGACGACCCGGTCGAGGGTCGTCCGGTCGGCGGCGCGGGAGTCCAGCCAGCCGCGGACGAGGGAGGGCACGGCGTTGACGCCGTTGGGTTCGACGGCGACCTTGCCGAAGGTGGCGACGGCGCCGGCGCTCCTCGCCGCCTCGCGGGCGGCCAGGACGGTGGCGGCGTAGGGGAGCATCGGGTCGCGGCGGTCGGCGAGCCGGGTGGTGCCGGCGTGGTTGGCCTCGCCGTGGAAGTCGAAGCGCCAGCGGCCGTGCGGCCAGATCGCGGCGGCCACGCCGACCGGGTGGTCGGTGAGGTCGAGGGCCCGGCCCTGTTCGACGTGGAGTTCCACGAAGGCGCCGATGCGGGCGAGCCGTTCGGGGTCGGGGCCGATGGCTTCCGGGTCGTGTCCCGCGGCGGCCAGGGCGGCGGGCAGGGTGGTGCCGTCGGCGTCGGTGAGGGCGAACGCCTGCTCCCGGGTGAGGTGTCCGGCGGTGAGGCGGGAGCCGACGCAGGCCAGTCCGAAGCGGGCGCCCTCCTCGTCGCCGAAGTTGACGATGCCGAGGGGGCGGGTGAACCGCGCGCCACGGGCCAGGAGTTCGTCCAGGGCGGCGAAGGCGGAGACCACGCCGAGGGGGCCGTCGAAGGCTCCGCCGTCCGGGACGGAGTCGAGGTGCGAGCCGGTCACCACGGCGTCGCCGACGGTCGGGTCGCCGTGCCAGGCCCACTGGTTGCCGTTGCGGTCGACCTCGTAGGCGAGGGCGCGCCGTTCGGCCTCGGCGCGGAACCAGGCCCGGCACTCGGCGTCGGCGGGGGTCCAGGCGTGGCGGCGGTAGCCGCCGGTGCGCGGGTCGCGGCCCAGGGGGGCGAGGTCGCGCCACATCCGGTGGAAGCTCATCCGTCCTCCCGCATGGGGATGCGCACGCCCTGCCGGGCGGCGACGCGTTCGGCGCTCTCGTAGCCGGCGTCCACGTGCCGGATGACGCCCATGCCGGGGTCGTTGGTGAGGACCCGGCGGATCTTCTCGCCGGCGAGCGGGGTGCCGTCGGCGACGGTGACCTGGCCGGCGTGGATCGAGCGGCCCATGCCGACGCCGCCGCCGTGGTGGAGGGAGACCCAGGAGGCGCCGGAGGCGACGTTGACCATGGCGTTGAGCAGCGGCCAGTCGGCGATGGCGTCGGAGCCGTCGCGCATGGCCTCGGTCTCGCGGTAGGGGGAGGCGACGGAGCCGCAGTCGAGGTGGTCGCGGCCGATGACGACGGGCGCGGACAGCTCTCCGCTGGCGACCATGTCGTTGAAGCGTTCGCCGGCGCGGTCGCGTTCGCCCTGGCCGAGCCAGCAGATCCGGGCGGGCAGCCCCTGGTAGGCGACGCGCTCCCCGGCGAGGGTGATCCAGCGGCGCAGCGACTCGTTCTCGGGGAAGAGGTCGAGGACCGCACGGTCGGTGGCGGCGATGTCCTTGGGGTCGCCGGACAGGGCGGCCCAGCGGAAGGGTCCGCGGCCCTCGCAGAACAGCGGGCGGATGTAGGCGGGGACGAAGCCGGGGAAGTCGAAGGCCCGTGCGTACCCGGCGAGTTGTGCCTCGCCGCGGATGCTGTTGCCGTAGTCGAAGACCTCGGCGCCGGCGTCCTGGAAGCCCACCATGGCCTCGACGTGCCGGGCCATGGACTCGCGGGCGCGGGCGGTGAAGCCGGCGGGGTCCTCGGCCGCGTACGTCGCCATGTCGGCGAGGTCGACGCCGAGCGGGAGGTAGGCGAGGGGGTCGTGGGCGGAGGTCTGGTCGGTGACGATGTCGACGGGCGCGCCCTCGGCGAGGAGCCGGGGCAGCACCTCGGCGGCGTTGCCGAGCACCCCGACGGAGAGCGGGCGGCGGGCGTCGCGGGCTTCGACGGCGAGCCGCAGGGCGTGGTCGAGGGAGTCGGCGCGCACGTCGAGGTAGCGGTGCTCGATGCGGCGTTCGATGGCGCGCGGGTCGCAGTCGATGCAGAGGGCGACGCCGTCGTTCATGGTGACGGCGAGCGGTTGGGCGCCGCCCATGCCGCCGAGTCCGGCGGTGAGGGTGATGGTTCCGGCGAGGGTGCCGCCGAACCGTTTGGCGGCGACGGCGGCGAAGGTCTCGTAGGTGCCCTGGAGGATGCCCTGGGTGCCGATGTAGATCCAGGAGCCGGCGGTCATCTGCCCGTACATGGTGAGGCCGAGGGCTTCGAGGCGGCGGAACTCCTCCCAGTTGGCCCAGTCGCCGACCAGGTGGGAGTTGGCGATGAGGACCCGGGGCGCCCACTCGTGGGTGGTCATCACGCCGACCGGGCGGCCGGACTGGACGAGCATGGTCTCGTCCTGCTTGAGGGTGCGCAGGGTGCGGACCATGGCGTCGTAGGAGGCCCAGTCGCGGGCCGCCTTGCCGGTGCCGCCGTAGACCACGAGCCGGTCGGGGTGTTCGGCGACCTCGGGGTCGAGGTTGTTCTGGAGCATGCGCAGGGCGGCTTCCTGCGGCCAGCCGAGGGCGCTGCGTCCGGTGCCGCGCGACGCTCGTACGGGGCGGGGTCCTGACACGGTCTGCCTCCTCGCGGCGGGCCCGCCGGAGGGGCGCCCGCACTCCCATGACAACTTTCCATTCACATCCTGAAGTTCTGAATAGAGCTAGTCAATAGGGCGGTGGGGAAGCCCGCGCGCCCGAGCGGTGGTTCGCTGGACGCATGCCTCCCACGAGCGAACGCGCCCCGCACCCCCGAAGCGACGCGGCCGCCCTGGTCGCCCGCCGCGACACGGCCGTCCGCGCGGCCGTGGCCCGGGGCCTGGTCACCGACCGGGAACCGCTGGTGGCGCTGATCGACGTGACCGGCGTGCGCACCGCCGCCCGGGCCCTGCACGCCGCCTTCGCCGCCGCCACCGCCCCCGGCACCGAGGTGCTGCACACCTTCGCGGTGAAGGCGTGCCCCCTGGTCGCCGTGGTGCGGCTGCTCGGCGACGAGGGCATCGGTGCGGAGGTCGCGAGCCCCGGCGAGCTGGCCCTCGCCCGGGCCGCCGGCACCCCCGCCGAACGGACCGTGCTGGACTCCCCCGCCAAGACCCCCGCCGAACTGCGCGAGGCGTTCGCCCTCGGCATCGCCGTGAACGCCGACAACCTCCAGGAACTCGCCCGGCTGGACGACCTGGCGGTGGCGTACGGGCCGGCCGGCGCCGACCGGCTGCCGCCGCTGGGACTCCGGGTGAACCCGCAGGTCGGCGCGGGGACCATCGACGCCCTGTCCACCGCCACCGCCACCGCCAAGTTCGGCGTGGCGCTCGGCGACCCGGGGGGACGCGAACGGGTGGTGCGCGCCTTCCTGGACCGGCCCTGGCTGACCCGGCTGCACGTGCACAGCGGTTCGCAGGGGGTGCCGGCGGACCTGATGGTCGAGGGCGTCGCCCGCACCCACGCCCTGGCCGAGGAGGTCAACGCCCGCGCCGGGCGGCTCCAGGTGGACACGGTGGACCTCGGCGGCGGGCTCCCCGTCGACTTCGCCTCCGACGACCCGGACCCCGGCTTCGCCCGCTACGCACGGCTGTTGGCGCACCGGGTGCCGGCCCTGTTCGACGGGCGGTACCGGCTGGTGACCGAGTTCGGCCGGGCGCTGCTGGCCAGACCCGGGCTGGTGCTGAGCCGGGTGGAGTACACCAAGTCGGCGGGCGGGCGACGGATCGCGGTCACCCACGCGGGGGCGCAGATCGCGGCCCGCACCGTCTACGCCCCCGAGCAGTGGCCGCTGCGCGTCGCCGGGTACGACGCCCGGGGCGTGCCGCTGGCCACCCGGCCCGAGGTGCAGGACGTCGCCGGGCCGGCCTGCTTCGCGGGCGACCTGATCGCCCGCGGGCGCACCCTGCCCCGACTGTCCCCGGGGGACCACGTCGCGGTGCTGGACACCGGCGCGTACTTCTTCGCCCACCCCTACGCGTACAACGCGCTGCCCCGCCCCGCGGTGTACGGCTTCCTCACCGCACCGGACGGCGACCCCGCGGCCGGAACCCCGGACGGGGTGAGTTTCGCCACGGTGCGCAGCGCCCAGACGATCGCCGAGGTGGTGGCCGAGGCGGGCGGCGAGCACCCGGACGGGCTGCTGTTCTGAGCCCCGGCCGGCGGGACGGGCCCCGCACGGAACCGGGCGACCGACCGCCCCGACCCGACCGGAACCCTTCGTTCGGCGATCGCCTCCGATCAGTTCACGCACGTTCCGGAGGAAAGTGCCGGCTCGGCACATCAGACACGTGTGCGTAGAGTAGCCTTTCGATTACCGGGTCCACGGCAGAGGTTCCGGTGCCGATGCCACGACGCCCGAGCGGGCCCAGGGGAGGAAACCGGCGTGCCCGGAATCGATGCGTGCCTCCAGGAGGCGATGGCGCTGCCCGGAGCCCGGGGAGCGGCCGTCGTCGACTGGACCAGCGGCCTGGCCCTCGGCGCCCTCGGCGAAGCCTCCGGCGGGGACCACGAGGTGACGGCGGCGGAGACCGCCGACATGGCCCGCGCGGCCGTCGAGTACACGGTCTTCGCGCCGCCCGCGCCCCGCGCGCTCGGCGACCTCCCCACCCCCACGGCCCCGCCCGCGGTCGAGGACCTGCTGGTCACCACCGCGACCGCCTACCACCTGATGCACTTCGCCGACGCGGCGTTCGACACCCACGCCTTCGTGTACCTGTGGCTCGACCGGGACACGGGCAACCTCGCCCTGGCCCGCATGCGCCTGCGGGACCTCGCACGGGGACTGGTCCTGGAGTGAGCCCCCGCGACGACGAGGGGGCGCCCCGCCCGTGCCCGGCCGCGGGGCCCCGCCCCGGGCCCGGCGCGCATCGGCAGCGCCCGAGAGGAGAACGTTGATGGCCGCCGAAGCCGACATACTCGGCGAACTGCGAGAACTGCGCGCCCGGGTCCCCCAGATCACCGGGGCGCTGCTCGCCAGCGCCGACGGATTCGTCCTCGCCCAGGACGCGGACGGCATCGAGACCGAAGCCGTGGCGGCCCTGACGGCCGCCGCGCTCGGCGTCGGCAGCCGCCTCACCGAGGCGACCGGCCGGGGCCCCTTCCTGGAGCTCCTGGTGCGCGGCACCCACGGCTACGCCGCCACCTACGCCGCGGGCCGGGCCGGCGTCCTCACCCTGGTCGCCGACGCCCGGGTGAACGTCGGCCGGCTGCACCTGGAGGGCCGCCGGTGCGGCGCCCGGCTCGGCGCGCTCGTCGAGGCCGCCGCCCGCGCCGCCGCACCCACCGCCGTGCCCACCGTGCCGCCCGCACGACGCCCCGACCCCGAGGCGCCCCGGCCGCCCCTCTCGCCCCGCCCGGTCAGACATCCGGGATCCCCGGGCCAGTGGGGTCCGCCCGTCCACCGAGCCTGAGCCGGCTCCCCCCGGGGCCGCCCCCGCACGCCCCGGCACACCGAACGCCCGACGTCCGCACGCCCTCGACCACCAAGGAGTCAGCTCAAGATGAGCACCACCGAAGCCGCCCTCAAGGACATCACCACCTCCATCGAGGGGTTCATCGGCGCGGCCCTCGTCGACTACACCAGCGGCATGGCCCTGGGCACCGCGGGCGGCGGCAAGGACTTCGACCTCGCGGTCGCCGCCGCCGGCAACACCGACGTGGTCCGCTCCAAGTTCCGCACCATGGAACTCCTGGGCCTCCAGGACGAGATCGAGGACATCCTGATCACCCTGGGCACCCAGTACCACCTCATCCGGCTGATCCGGGGCCGCGGCCACAGCGGACTGTTCCTGTACGTGGTGCTGGACAAGGGCCGCGCCAACCTGGCGATGGCCCGCCACCAGCTGCGCCGCATCGAGGCCGAACTGGAGATCTGACGGGGAACCGGCCCGTCAGCGGGCGGCCAGGCGGCGGGCGCCGCCCGGAGCCGCGTCGCCCGCGCCCGGCCCGGTCGTCCGCAGCGCCCGCACCGCGGGCCCCACGGGCCGGCCCCCGCGGGCGTCCAGCCAGTCGATGCGCACCCACCACAGCACCCCGTCCCCGGCCTCGCGGCGGCCGATCCGGACCGCCTTCAGCCAGCGGCCGACGCCCACCCCGGCCAGCAGCATGCCGAGCGCCGCGGGCACCGCGACCGAGGAACCCGCCGCGACCAGGAACGCGAGCACCAGCCACCAGCGGTGGCCGCGGCGCCACGCCCGTACGGTGACCGCCCGGTCCTGGAGCACGTCGTGCCGCCCCGCCCGTTCGGCCCGCCCGGCGAGTTCCGCGTACCGCCCGAAGCCCGTGCGGCCCACGACCGCAGCGGCGACCAGGAACAGCGCGGCCCCGGCGAACACCCCGATCCGCCGCCCGGTCAGCCCCGGCACCAGCAACCCCGCGCCGGCGGCCACCGCCCCCGCCCACCACAGCGGCGCCGCCCCGGCGCGCACCACCACGGCCACCCGCGCCAGCCCGTGGTTGCCCTGCCGTCCCCGCGCCCGGGCGCTCCGCCCGTCCCGGGGCACCCGGCCCGTGCGGTCGGTACCGGCGCCCCGGTCGGTTCCGTCCGTCGTGTCCGTGCCGTGTCCGCGCGCCATCCGCGCCTCCCGTTCCCGCTCCGGCCCCGGGCCCTCGCCCGCCGGCGGGACCGCAGGCTACCCGCCGTTCCTTAAGGCGCCATGAGGACGTGCGGGACCCGCCCCCGTACGGCGCAGCCCCGACCGGCGGGCCGGTACGGACCCGCCCGCGTCACTCCACGAACAGCGCCCGCGCCGCCGCCCGGGCGTCGAAGTCCTCCAAACGGGCCTGGGCCTCGGGCAGGGCGTCGCACATCGCCTCCAGGAGCACCCGGCCGAGCAGCATCGGGGCGCACGCCGTGTCGAAGGCCAGCCCGGTGCCCACCGGAGCGGGCAGCAGGACGTCGGAGAGGGCGGCCACCGGCGCGAAGGCGCTGTCCGCGACGGTCACCACCCGCAGCCCCGCGCCGCGCGCCTGTTCCAGGGCCTCGACCGTCTCCCGCGGGTACCGGGGCAGGGCGAAGCAGAGCAGTGCCCCGGCCCCGGCCGCCGCCGCCCGGTCGATCCGGTCCGCGAGCAGCGAACCGCCCCCGTCCAGCAGCCGGACGTCGGGGTGCACCTTGGCCGCGAAGTACGCGAAGCCGTACGCCTGGGCCGCCGCCGCGCGCAGCCCCAGCACCGGCAGCGGGCGGGAGGCGGCGAGCAGCGCCCCCGCCTCCCGCACCGGAGCCGGGTCGGCCAGGAGGGCGGCCAGATGGCGCAGATTGCCGATCTCGGCGTCCACCGCCTGCTGGTAGGCGGTGCGTTCGGGCCGCTCGACGGCGGTCTCCGCAGGGACGACCTCCCTCAGGTGGCGCCGGAGCGCGGGGTAGCCGTCGAAGCCGAGCGCCACCGCGAAGCGGGTCACCGAGGGTTGGCTGACCCCCGCGAGTTCGGCGAGTTCCACGCTGGACAGGAACGGCACCTCGGCCGCCCGGCTGACCATGCAGTGCGCCAGCCGCCGCTGGGTGGGGGTCAGCCGATGCCCCTCGAACAGCCTCCGCAGCCGCTGCGCGGCCCCCTCCTCGACCCGGCCCGCCTCGTCGCCCTGACCCCTCATGGTCGTCGGCTCCCCCTTCCCCGGCGCCCCGGCGGCGCCTCGTCCCTCCCCCCAATCTATTCAGGAACGACGACCCCTGCATGGCGGTATGCAGTACCGGTGGGCGCCGGCCGTGCCCGGCCCGTTGGGGACGCGCAACGGGCGGCCCGTACGAGGCGGGGCACGTCCACGCGCATCCGTCCTCCCGCCACCCGTACGCGGGGCTGATGGAAGTTCACGGACGGCGGTCCTGCGTCACTGGGTCAGCAGAGCGGTGGCGTCCTCGGCGGCCGCGGTGAGGGCCTGGTCGAGATGCTCGGGGCGGCGTCCGCCCGCGCTGGCGAGGGCGCCGGTGCCGCCGCCTCCCCCGCCGACGGTCTTCGCGGCGCGGGCGATGACCTGGGCGGCCTGGATACCGTGACCGAGCAGGTGCGGTGTGATGGCCGCGACGAGCAGGGCCTTGCCGGAGTGCTCCAGAGCCAGGATCACGGCCGCGGGCCCAGAGGGCAGATGGGTCAAGGTTTCGGAGGCCAGTTGCCGCAGCTCGTCCGGCGTGACTCCGGTGATCTTCTGGGCGACAAGCTGCCCGCCACCGGTCGGGCGCGCCTGTTCGGCAAGCCGTGCGGCCTGGGAGCCCAGTTCGATGGCCCGAAGCCGCCCCAGCTCGGCCTGGGCTGCGGCGAGGGAATCCAACCGCTTGCGCAGACCGTCGGGGGTATCGGCGGGTCGGGTGCCGAGCAGGCCGGCGAGTTCGTTCAGCAGGCGCCGTTCGGTGTCGAGGTGGCGGAGGGTGCCGTGGCCGGTGAGGGCTTCGACGCGGCGGAGGTTGGAGCCGATCGAGGATTCGGACAGGAGGCGGAAGGCGCCGACCTGGGAGCCGTGGGCCACGTGGGTGCCGCCGCAGAGCTCGCGGGAGAAGTCTCCGATGTCGACGATGCGGACGGTGTCACCGTACTTCTCTCCGAACAGGGCGATGGCGCCGGCGGCCTCGGCTTCGGCGCGGTCGGCGTACCAGGCCCGCACTGCCGGGTCGTCGAGGACGTGGCCGTTGACGGCCTGCTCGATCTGGTGAAGCTGGTCGGGGGTGAGGGCGGTGAAGTGGGCGAAGTCGAAGCGGAGCCGGTCGGGCTCGACGAGGGAGCCCTGCTGGCGGGCGTGCTCGCCGAGGGTGGCCATGACGACGGCGTGCAGGATGTGGGTGGCGGAGTGTGACCGCATCAGGCCGGCCCGGCGTTCGGCGTCCACGACGGCTTCGCCGCTGGAGCCGGTGCGGAGTTCGCCTTCGAGGACGCGGGCGGTGTGGACGCGGAAGCCCTCCAGGCCGTAGCGGGTGTCGGTGATCTGCAGGCGGGTGCCGTCGGTGAGGTCCAGGGTGCCGCTGTCGCCGATCTGGCCGCCGGCCTCGGCGTAGAAGGGCGAGCGGTCCAGCACGAGCTCGACCTCGACTCCTCGCCCGGCGGTGGTGACGACGGTGCCGCCGGAGATGAGGCCGGTGACGGTGGCCTCCGCCGTCAGGTGCTCGTAGCCGAGGAACTCGGTCCCGGGCAGGCGCGCGGCCAGTTCGCGGTAGGTGTCCATTTTCCTGAGGGCCTCGGCGGTCTTGGCCTTGCCGCCGGCCTTCGCGCGCTTCTTCTGCTCGTTCAGGAGCGCGGCGAAGCGGTCCTCGTCGACGGTCAGCCCGGCGTCGCGGGCGGCCTCGACGGTCAGCTCCAGGGGGAATCCGTAGGTGTCGGCGAGCTCGAACGCGGTCTCGCCGGGCAGGGCGGCCGAGCCGCTGTGCCGGGTGCGGCTGATCGCGGCGTCCAGCAGCCTCGTGCCCTGGGCGAGGGTGCGGGTGAAGGACCCTTCCTCAGCAGTGACGACCTGCTCGATCAGCGCTGCCTGTGTGGTCAGCTCGGGCCAGACGCTGCCGAGGTTGCCGATCACCGAGGCGGTGGCGGCGGGCAGGACGGGGCCGTCGATGCCGAGCAGACGCGCGTGGCGGATCGCGCGGCGCATCAGGCGCCGCAGGACGTAGCCGCGGCCGTCCTTGGCGGGCAGGACGCCGTCGGCGATCAGGAAGGCGATGGAGCGGGCGTGCTCGGTGACGACCTGGAAGGACACCTTCTCCTCGCCCTCGTCCGGGCAGGCCCGTCCGGCGAGGTCCTGGACGGTGTGGAAGGTGGGCAGGAGCAGGTCGGTGGTGCAGACGTTCTGGGCGTCCTGGAGGATGGCGGCGAGCCGGTCCAGGCCGAGGCCGGTGTCAACGCCCTTGCGGGCGAGCTCGCCGAGGACGGGGAAGTTGCCCTTCTTGTCTCCTTCGCCGCGCTGGAACTGCATGAAGACCAGGTTCCAGATCTCGACGTAGCGTTCGCCGTCGACAGCGGGGCCGCCCTCCTTGCCGAAGGCGGGGCCGCGGTCGTAGTTGACCTCCGAGCACGGTCCGCAGGGGCCGGGGACGCCCATGGACCAGTAGTTGTCCTCCATGCCCAGGCGCTGGATGCGGGAGGCGGGGACACCGATGCGGCGCCAGATGTGCTCGGCCTCGTCGTCGTTCTCGAAGACGGTGATCCAGAGCTTGTCCTTCTCCAGCCCGTACCCCTGGGTCAGCAGCTCCCAGGCGAAGGCGATGGCGTCCTCCTTGAAGTAGTCGCCGAAGGAGAAGTTGCCCATCATCTCGAAGAACGTCGCGTGCCGGTTGGTACGGCCGACGTTGTCGATGTCGGAGGTGCGGGCGCACTTCTGGATGCTGGTCGCGCGGGGGAAGAGTGGGGTGGTCTCGCCCAGGAAGTAGGGCTTGAACTGGTTCATCCCGGCGTTGGCAAGCAGCAGGGTGGGGTCGTCCGGGACCAGCGGGCTGGAGGGGACCGGCTGGTGGCCGCGGGAGGTGAAGAAGTCGGTGAAGGTCTGACGGATCTGCGTCGAGCGCATGGCTGGATGGCCTCACGGAGGAGTCACGGAAGGTGGGAGGGGAGATCACACGCCGAGCCGGGCCGAGAACTAGGGACTGAGAGGGTTCTCAGTTCTCCGGCTCGACGCAGATAGCTCGCGCCCCCATGGGCCGCACCTTGACTCCAGATCCGTTGATCACATCGGTGGTGCAGCAGATCACCAGAGGTGCTGTCCTGTCTGCTGCTCCAACGACTGTAGCGGGTCGGGAGTCAAGGTCGCTCAGCGTGTGCGTGTCGTCGCCGTGAGCCCGGTCGTCGGGCAGGATGTGAAGTCAAGCAGGCCGGGCCCGATCCGGATCGGATCGTCCAGGACCGCAGCGGCCCCGGCTGCCTTGAGGGCGGCGGGTCCGGCATAGCCCCACGCGGCCCCGAGCGGGGTGATGCCTGCGGCGCGGGCGGCGGCGATGTCCCCGACCGTGTCACCGAGGAACGCCGTCTCGTACGGGTCGGCACCGAGCTTGCCCAGGGCGAGCAGGAGCCCGTCCGGGGCGGGTTTGGCCGCGGCGTCTTCCCGGCAGACGGTCACGTCCAGCAGTGCCAGGACGGCCCGGGGCAGCAGCCAGGGCAGCCGGGTGCGGGTCTGCAGGGTGACGAGGCCCGTCGCGATCCCGGCGTCCTTGATCGCCGTCAGCCCTTCCAGCACCCCGGGGAACAGGGTGGTACCGGTGGCGGTGGCCAGGGCCGGGTCCCACCAGAGCGCGCAGAGCTCGTCCGCCTCGGCGACGCCGAGTCCGGTCAGGACCTGCACTCGCGGGCTGGTGAGTGCGTCCGGTGGCAGGTCGGCGGCGGTGACGCGGCGCCCGAGGGCGGCGGTAGCGATCCCGGCGAGGGTGGCCAGCATCGTGTGGCGGCTGTCCAGCAGGACCCCGTCCATGTCGAACAGCACCGCCCCCGTCACGACGCCGCCCCCTTGGCGGTGGGCAGGTCGGCCTCGGTCAGCAGCGAGTGGAGGGCGACACCGTGCTCGTCCAGCAGCAGTCGCCCGCCGAGCGGACGTTCCAGTACGCACAGCGCGTGGGCGACCGGAGCTCCGGCGACCCGCAGTATGCGGGTCATGGCCAGCAGTTGGCCGCCGGAGCGGACCACGTCGTCGACCAGGACGACCCGCCGCCCGGTGACGTCGGGGCCCTCGATCTGCCGCTTGGAGCCGTAGCGCTTGGACAGCCGCCTGAGGAACGCGGCCGGGAGCCCAGTCACGGCCGACAGGGCGATGACCAGAGGGACGCCGCCGAGCTCGATGCCGGCCAGTACCTCGGCGCCCTCGGGGACGAGGGCTGCCATCGCGTCGGCGACGTCGTGCAGCAACTGCGGGCGGGCGGCCAGGCGGTACTCATCGAAGTACGCGTCCAGTACCTGCCCGTCGGCCAGAGTGAACGTGTCGGCGACGCAGGCCGTCTCGGCTACCCGGGCCGCCAGGGTGGCGGTGGTGTCGGCGGTCATGCTCCGGCCTCCTTCTCGGCTGTCAAGGTGTGGAGCTGGGTGGCGAACGCGGCCGCCGACGCGATCGGGCTGATGAAGCCAAGCGGCCGGGTGGGCGTCTCGAACAGCCACTTCTCGCGCCGCAGGAAGGCCAGCAGTTTCAGCGCGGTGGGACCGGTGATCCAGACGGGAACGGATCGGATGTTGCCCGCGTAGTAGAGGGCAGCGGTCAGCTCGTGCAGGGTGCCGACCCCGCCGCCCATCGCGACCACCAGGTCCGCCGAGTCGAGGTAGCGGTTGAGGCGGGCGCCGATGTCGGGCAAGTGGACCTCGTCGGTGACGTACGGGTTGAAGTCGCCCCACTGGGTGTGCTTGTCGGCGAGGGTGACGGCGGTGACCGTGCCGCCCTCGGCCGCGGCCCCTTGGGCGGCGGCTGCCATCAGCCCGTTGTAGCCGCCGTGCAGCAGCGCGAACCCGGCCCCGGCCAGGGCCATGCCGACCTCTTCGGCGAGACGTTCCTCGCCCGGGGAGGCGGGGACCACGCCTCCGAAGAACGCCGCCGTCTTCTGCCGGCCCTGGGCCCCGTCCCGGCCGGTGGCCGGCACGGGGAGGCGGCTGGCCTGGGGCTTCACGCCAGCTCCAGGTAGGCGCGGTACGCGGTGATCGCGTCCGCCAGGCCGTCCAGGGCGTTCGGGCAGGCCCTCGTCGTCAGCGCGATCACCCGGTCCAGGGCGTCGTTGACGTCGGAGGCGTCCGGGACGGCCGGGGAGGTGATCGCGGCGTCCAGGTCGGCCAGGCAGGCCCGGCCGATCGGGGTGAGCGCGAGCTCCTCCCTCAGCTGGTACCAGCCCCAGAACCTGGAGGTCGGCGCGAGCGCGGTCTTGATCAGGTCCTTCGTCGCGGTGTGTAGCAGGTGCCACTCGGCGTAGGCGACGAACCGCTGACCGCGCTGGATGCGCTTGTGCAGCAGCACCGCCAGCACCAGGTGTTCGATCAGCAGCTCGGTGCACGAGCGCGGCCGGGCCGTCAGCTCGGCCACCTGAGTCTGGGCCTGCTCGATCTGGGAGGTGGTGATCTCCTGCGGCGGGCGCTGCAGCAGCATCTTGCCGCCGACCTTGCGCCGCAGGGCGGTGATCCGGGAGGCGGGCGCGATGTAGAGGTCGACCTGCTGGAGCTTGCCCTCGTGCTGGACGAGGAAGACGAACCCGATGCCACCGAGGTCCGCGACGATGCTGTCGCGCCAGCCGGGCAGCAGGGCCCCGGCCGCGACCGTCATCAGGTCGTTCAGGGCCGAGGTGAAGGCGGGCAGGTCGCGGTCGTGGACGCCGACGACGAAGTCGACGTCCGAGAGGCGGTCGGCGGTGCCGGAAGCGAGCGAGCCGCGTACC
The DNA here is from genome assembly GCF_040296045.1 of Streptomyces sp. NPDC002490. Lineage (NCBI taxonomy): Bacteria > Bacillati > Actinomycetota > Actinomycetes > Kitasatosporales > Streptomycetaceae > Streptomyces > Streptomyces sp. NPDC002490. Next base: position 25,295 of record NZ_JBEOWM010000016.1, read on the forward strand.
AGCAGGTGGGTGACGGCCGGGGAGGCCGACAGGAGGCCGGCGATGCGGGTCAGCAGCGGCAGCTGGGCGGGCCGGTTGGCCTCGGTGAGTTCGGCCAGGTGTAGTTCGGCCGGGGCCGGGGACAGTGCGGTGGGCATGAGCGGGAGTCCTTCCGGGCTGGTGGTGGCGCGGACAGGTGCGGGCGGCGTCACGGGACGAGAGCGAGGAGCTTGGACTTCGCGGACGTCCAGCGGCGGTTGGCCTCGCGGTCGCCGAGCGCGGTGTGCAGGCCGGCGATCAGGTCGTAGGCGGTGCCCTCGGGGAGGGCGTAGGAGTAGAACATCCGCAGTAGCAGTCGTTCGGCGGCCTCCACGTACCCGAGGTCGGCCAGGCGCCGGGCGGCGGCGAATCGCTCGGCCAGCTCCGTTTCCGACGCGGACGGCAGACGCTCTGCCTTGGTCGCCTCGTCCGCGTTCCGGGCGAGGCGGGTGTAGGCGTCATCGGCGTAGACGTCCGCGATCAGGTGGATCCTGTCCGGGCCGAGCAGGTTGCAGACCCCGTGCGCGTAGGTCGGGGTCAGCCGCCAGATCCGCCCACCGTCCATGTGGACCTTGGTGCCACCGGTGACCAGGAACGCGGAGGAGTTGGTGTGCAGTGCGATGTGCAGGCGGTGGCGTTCGACCTGGTCAAGCTCGTCGTAGTCGCGGTGCTCCCACAGAAAGGCGTTCGGCTCCAGCCTGGCGAGCCGCACCCACATGTAGTTCAGGCCCAGTTCGGCCAGCAGGCCGGCGGTGGCGGGCATGTGCTCCAGCAGGGCGGTGGGGCGGGCAGCGCCGTCGGCGATCCTGACGTCGGCGGCGTCGCCGGAGGCGTTCATCAGCGATGTGGTCCACCAGCCGCCGGACTGGAAGTCGCCGTACTCGGCCTTCCAGGGCGCCGGGGCGGTCAGGGCCTCGTGCCGCATTCGCTCGATCAGCGAACCGTCCAGACGGTCGAGCTGGACGATCTGCCCGGCCAGGGCTGCGGCCGGTTGTGCGTCTTCCATGGAATCCCTCTCGGTCTTTCGCCCGGGCCGGGGCCTGGGGCATGTGGACGGGGTGGAGGGCGCGGCGCGTCCGGCCGGATGCCCCTGACGCAACCGCCGAAGGGGAGCCGGCCTATGTCGAAGGGTCCGTCGGCCGGACGCGGCGCCGGGATTCAGAGTGATCTGCCCGCGTCGTCGCAGGTAGTGCGAGGTGACCGCCCCTCGTGGGCGGTACGGCCGCACCCTGCGGGCGGCGAACCCGCCTTCGCCAGGTGGTTTGATCCCCTGCCGGGTCAGGCAAGCAACCGTTGGCCAGCACCGGCGGCGCAACCGGCGCCCGCATCGTGCTCGCGGGGGAGGCGACCAGTGAGATCCCAGGCGAAGCCGCAGACCCAAGTGGTCCACGACATCTCGTGCGGCAAAGCCTTACGTGAACGGGCCCTGGGCGAGGCCGGCTCCCCCGACCCGGTGCCGCAGGTCCTCATCGCGCGGATCGCGGCCCAGATCGAGGACCACTGCGGCCACCGCCGACTCAAGTGCCGCCGCCTCGCGGTGGGGTGGACCGTCGTCCAGGCCGTCGCCGCCGCCCACCAGTTCGTCGAGGACGAGAACCTGGCCAAGGTGGGACTGTCCGAACGGTCCTGGAAGGACTGGGAGGCCGGCGGCCTGCCCAGCCCCGACTACCAGGACCTGCTGTGCCGCCTGCTGGCCACCAACCCCGTCGAGCTGGGCTTCGCCCGCGACTACTCCCCCGCCCCTGCCCAGGACGATGCCGATCCGCTTGGGAACGGGGACGGCCCGGATGGAACACTTCTCCAAGGGACAGCGGTCGGCGCAGGTGCCGGTCCGCAGGCCGGCACGGAGGTGGGGGCAACGAAGCGTCGAGACGCGGTCAAGCTCGCCGGACTGGCCGTGGCCTCCCCCGCCGCCGCAGCCCAGATCCTGCAACAGGCCGCGGCCGAGGCCATGGAGTTCACCCGGCAGGCCGAGGCGACCTCGCTCGGCTCGGTAACCCTGGACCACCTCGACCTCGCGGTCACCGAGTTCAACCGGGCGTACTCGCTCAAGCCGCCCCGGGCCGTCTTCGACGCGGTGATGGACTACCGGCGCAAGGTCGATGCCCTCCTCAAAGGCCGGCACACCCACCGTCAGAAACGCGAACTGCTGGGGTTCGCAGGCTGGCTGTCCGAGCTCCTGGCCTGGCTCGCACACGACCTCGGCGACGCCCGTACCGGCCTGGCGTTCGCGACCGACGCCTTCGTCCACGGCCAGCAGGCCGGACACGGCCAGCTGTGCGCGTGGGCCATGGACGCCTCCGCTTCCATCAACCTGTACGAGCAACGGCCCGGCAAGGCCCGCGACGCCGCCCTCAAGGGCCTCGTCGAGACCCCGGCCACCCATCCGCTGACCGTACGCCTGCACGCCCAGGCCGCCCGCGCGGCCGCCGCCGACGGCGATGCGGACGGCTTCACCACCGCCTACCGAGCAGCCCAGGACGCCCACCGGCTCCTGCCGCCCCGCTCGCCCCGCCGCTTCGGCATGGACGTGCTGCCGCTGGCCGACTACGCCCTCACCTCCTACCCGGCGACCTCGTTCATCTGGCTCGGCCAGGCCGAGGAAGCCCGCCGACACGCCGAACAGGCCCTGGCGACCTACGAGGCAGCCCCTGCGGCATCGAGGTCCCCCAGCCGGGAGGCCATCGCCCGCATCGACATGGCCCTCGCCCATGCTCTCCTCGGCGACCCCGACGACGCCGTCGCCCTCGGCCACCAGGCCCTCGGCTCTGCCCGCGTCGTCGACTCCGTACGCCACCGGGCTGGCGACCTCACCTCGTACCTCACCCGCCGCTATCCCGGCCAGGCAGCAGTCGAGGGCCTGTGCGAACGGCTGGCCGCCACCGACGCAACCGCCCGTACGGGCCTGCCCACAACCACCGGAGCCTGAGCCCGAAGGAGACGAGAAGTGACCGGCGACCAACAGAGGGCCGAGCACTCCCTCAGCATCCGCAAGTCGTACTTCGACCTGATCGCGGCCGGCGCGAAGACCATCGAGGTCCGCGTCGGATACCCGAAAATCCGAAAGATGGCCGCCGGGGACACCCTGACCATCGCCTGTGCACACGAGACGCTGACCACCCGCATCTCGGCCGTCCGGGAGTACGACTCGTTCGCCGCCATGCTGGACGCCGAAGAGCCCGCCGCGATCGGCGGACCGGGCATGACCCATGACCAACTCGTCGCCGCGATCCGTGACATCTACCCGCCGGAGAAGGAGGCCCTCGGTGCCTTCGCCCTCCACCTCACCCTCGTGTAGACCAGCAGCGGAGACGTGCGTCCCTCTTTCTCTCCGGGAGGGGACGTAGGGGTGGTGTACCGCGTAACGTCCGCGGCCGCGCGGCCGAGGGGGTCAGCGGCACAGGGCCCGGTCCACGAGCGCTCCGGCCCGTGCGATCGTGGGGCCGTCCGGGATGGTGGTGAGCGTGACGTTCACCGCGCGGCCGTCCGCGGTGACGCCGCCGTAGGTGCTGAAGCCGGGGATGCCGCCGCCGTGGCCCCAGGAGCGGCCGCCGCAGCTCAGCGCGGTGCTCAGGACGCCCAGGCCGTAGCGGGCCCCCTCGGCGTCGGTGGGGACCGTCGTGCGCATCTCGGCGAGTTGGGCCGGAGCGAGGAGGCGGCCGGAGAAGAGCGCCCGGTAGAAGCGGTTGAGCTCGCTGTTGGTGGAGACCATGGCGCCCGCCGCCCAGCCCCAGGAGGGGTCCATCTCGGTGAAGTCCCGCCAGGGGCCGTCCTCGGCGAGCTTCTGGTAGCCGTGCGGGTGCTTGCCCCGGATCGACAGGTCGCCGGGCGCCGGGAGGTAGGTGCGGCGCAGCCCGATGCGGTCGGTGATCCGCTTCTCGATCTCCTCGCCCAGCGGACGTCCCGTCACCTTCTGCACGAGCAGTCCGGCGACGACGTAGTTGGTGTTGCTGTACGACCACGTGGTCCCGGGCGCGAACTCGGCCGGGCGGGCGAGGGCGCGGTCGACGAGTTCGCGGGGCTCGTAGTAGCGGCGCGGATCGGTGAGCGCCGCCTGCTTGTCCAGGTACTCGGGGAGTCCGCTGGTGTGCTGGAGGAGCTGACGGACCGTGATCCTCCGGCCGTCGACGCCCTCACCGCGCAGCAGCCCGGGGAGGTACGCGTCCACCGGCTCGTCGAGGCCGACCCGGCCCTCGCCGACCAGTTGCAGCACGACCGTCGCCGTGAACGCCTTGGTGTTGCTGCCGATCCGGATCGAGCCGTCGCGGGGCACCTTGGCACCGGTGGCCAGGTCGCCGACGCCCGCGGTGTGGTGCCGTACCGTGCCGTCGGCCCGCACGGTCCCGGCCAGCGCGCCGGGCGCACCGCCGCCGCGGACCAGGGCGTCCAGCTCCCGCTGCACGGGGTCGGGGGTGCGGGCGGGACTCGCCGCGAAGGCCGCGGGGGTGCTGGTGACGAGGCCAGCGGTGAGGGCGGCGAGCACGGTCAGCGCGGCCGCTCGGAAGGCGGTGCGGGGGGATGCGGACATGGGTTGCTCCCTTGTGTCGGGTAGGACGCCGGCCGGTTGCCGGGTCGGTTTCGGGCCGTGGTCGGTCGGGCCGGGCCAGGGGTGGGTCAGCCGGTGTTCGCGGGGGATTCCGCACGGTGGTCGGCCGTGCCGGGCACGGGTGCGGCGGGCTCCGGGCGCCGGCCAGGGCCGCGGCGCCCGCCGGGGCGCACCGGCCACCAGATGCCCCGGCCGAGCAGCGCTGCCGCCGCCGGGACCAGCACGATCGACAGGACGAACGCGGACAGCAGGATCCCGAGTCCCGTCGCGAAGCCGATCTGCTGGGTGGAGGCGTTCGAGCCGATGGCGAGGCTGCCGAAGGAGGCGGCGAGGACGATGCCCGCGGTGGCGATGGCCGGTGCGGTGTGGCGCACGGCCCGGGCGACGGCGGCGCGGGCCGTGCGCGGGCCCTCCATCTCCTCGCGGATGCGGTCGCTGATCAGGATGTTGTAGTCGGTGCCGATCGCGACGACGAAGAGGAAGAGCACGAGCGGCAGGACGAAGTTGACGCCGGGCTCGTCGAGCGCGTGTTGGAAGACGAGGGTCGCGGAGCCGAGCGTGGCGGCGAAGCACAGGCCCACGGAGAGCAGCAGCACGACCGGGGCGAGCAGGCTGCGCAGCAGCACCAGCAGGATCAGCGCGATCAGGCCGGCCGCCACCGGGAAGACGGTCTTCAGGTCCTCGTCGACGGCGCTGGAGATGTCCGCGAAGATCGCCGCCGTGCCGCCGACATGGGCCCGCAGGCCCTGCGGGGTGTGGGCGGCGACGGTGTCGCGCACCGGCCCCGAGACCAGGTCGCGAGCGGCTTGTGTCTGGGAGTCGGCCGTCAGGTGGAGGTCGATGCGGGCGGCGTCGCGCTGCGCGTTGAGGACCGGGGCGGCCACCGAGCCGACGCCCTCGACGCGGGCCAGCTCCCGGGAGAGTCCGCCCAGTGACGTGGTGGTGACGCGGTCGCCCGCGGAGGCGGTGACGTAGACCGTGGCCGGGTCGGACACGCCGGCCGGGAGGGCGCGGGCGATCTCGGCGGCGGTGGTGGCGGACCGGGTCTCGTGCGGGGTGCCGCCCTGGCCGAAGTCCATGTGCATGCCGGTCATACCCATGGCGAGCGCGCCGAGCAGGGCGACGGAGGCGAGGAACGAGGTCAGCGGCGCACGGGCGACGAGGTCGCCGGTCCGCCCGGCGAGCCCGGGGCGCGGGGTGCGCTTCAGGGCGCGGGAGGGCCAGAACATGCGGCGGCCGGTGACCGCGAGCAGGGCGGGCATCAGCGTGAGGCTGGCCACGAGCATCACGAGCACGGCCACGGCCACGGCGGGGCCGAGCACCCGGAACCCTCCGTAGGTCGCGATGCCCAGGGTGGCGAAGGCGGCCACGATGGTGAGGGCGGCGGAGGTGACGGCGGTGCCGACGCGGGAGCCGACCTCGGCGGCGACGGCGCGCGGGGGCGCGTCGGGGCGTTCTCGCAGCAGCTCGCGGAAGCGGAAGAGCAGGAACAGGAAGTAGTCGACGCCGATGCCGATGAGGACGACGCCGATCATGCTGGGCGTGGAGGCGTCCAGCTTGATGCCGGTGAGCAGGGCGCCGACGACGATGACGCCGGTCGCCGCGCCCCCGACGACCACGACCGCGAGCAGCGGGATGAACGCGGCGCACAGGCTGCGGAACACCAGCACGTTCACCAGCACGATCAGGCCCAGCATCAGCAGGCCGACGACGCGCTGGGTGGTCTCCTCGGCGTCGCGGGTGTCGACCTGGTCGGCGAGGCCGCCGGTGAACCCGGTCCGCAGGTCCACGTCGGCGAAGGCGCCCTCGGCCTGCTCGCGGAAGGCCCGGAACAGGTTGTGCATGCCGGTGTCGACGGTGTTGCCCTCCAGACGCACCGACAGCAGGGCGAAGGTGCGGTCCGGGGCGGTCATGCCCACGCTGACCTCGGGCGTCTGCGAGTAGTCCGTGGCCAGGAACGGGATCTGGTCGTCGGCCGTCGTCGCGGTGTCCTGCGGGTCCGGCATGGTCACCCGACGGCTGCCGAGCTCCTTCGCGACGGAGGCCACGTGCTTCTGGTCGGTTCCCGTCAACGGCTTCCCGTCGGGCCTGCCGACCAGGACGGTGAGGGCGCTGGCGTCGGACGCCACGCCGAACCTCTCCTCGGCGACCCGGAGGGCTGCGGCCGAGTCGTAGCTCTTCGGCAGGAGCTCGCCGCTGGACGCCTGCGACGCACGGGGCATCAGCGCTCCGGCGACCACGGTGAGGAGCATCCCGATCACCGACCACAGGGCGATGACCTTCCAGGGATGGCGGGTGGAGAACCCGGTCAGGGCACGGATCACGGCTTGCCTCCGGCAGGGTGGAGAAGGGGGTGGGGTCGCCGGGACCTTCCGGCTGCCTCCAGCACATCAGCGCCGAGGCGCCGGATCCTCCGGGCCGGGAACGAGATGGCGGGCGGGAGCACGGTGCCGCGCGGCCCCCGACCAGGACCCTGCTCCCGGTCCGGGATCGTCCTCGGGCCCCATGCCCCGGGCCGGAGCCCGGGGAGAATGGACGTCGAGGTGGCTGAGGAAGGAACACGATGCCCACGACCCGCACCGCGCCCGCCGCACGGCGCGACCGAGCGCCCCTCGGCGACGCCCTGCCCTGGACCCGCGACGACGCCCTCGTCGCGGTCGGCGCGGCGGCCCTCGACCTGATCGGCTTCACCCTCACCAGTCAGGACGTCCAGGGCTTCGTCCCGGTGGCCGGCTGCCTGCTGATGACGGTGTCCGCGCTGACGCTCCTCGCCCGGCGGCGGGCACCGCTGCTCACCCTCGCCGCCGTCCTGGCCGTCGGGCTCGTGGTCCATCTGAGCTGGCCGGTGGGCCAGGGCTTCAACGCCGCCGTGGTCGTCGCCCTCTACTCCGTCGTCCGCGCCCGGGGGCCCGCCGTCTACGTGCCGGCGGCGCTGGTGAGCGTGGCCTTGCCGCTGGCCGTGCGGGAGCCCTGGTCCCAGGGTTCCGTCCTGAAGCTGACCGGGAACTGTGCGGCCGTGCTCTTCGTGGTCGTCGCCGGACTGGTGATGAACCGCTGGCAGCGGGAGGTCGAGGCGCACCGCAGGCTGCTCGCCGAGCGGGCCCTGGCCGACGAACGCCGCCGCATCGCCCGCGAGATGCACGACATCGTCGCCCACCACGTCACCACGATGCAGCTGATGGCGGGCGGTGCCCGTGCCAACCTCGATCGGAACCCGGAGGTCGCGCGGGACGCCCTCGTCACCCTGGAGGGCCTGGGGCGCACGGCCCTGCACGAACTGCGGCAACTCCTCGACGTGCTGCGGGCCAACGACGCCCGGGAGGAGTCGACCGCGCCGCAGCCCGGCATCGCCGACCTGGAGCGGATCGTCGCCGAGTCGTGCGCGGCGGGCCTGCCCACGGAGTTCGAGGTGCGGGGAGAGCGCCGGCCGCTGCCGGCCGGCATGCAGTTGACGGTGTTCCGCGTCGTGCAGGAGGCGCTGACCAACACCCGCAAGTACGCGGGGAGCGACGCCCGTGCGCGGGTGCGCCTCACGTACGGGGAGCACGGGACGACGGTGGACGTCCTGGACGACGGGGAGGGGACGGCCGGCGGCCTCGGTTCCGCACCCGGCTCCGGCTACGGCCTGATCGGCATGCGCGAACGCGTCGCGCTGCACGGCGGGTCCCTGGAGGCGGGCCGGCGCGAGGGACCGGGCTACCGGGTCACGGCCCGGCTGCCGCTGTCGGAGGAAGCGGGAGCACTGCGGTGAGCGGGACCACGGACGGCACGAACGGGGCGGACGCGACGGCCGCGGCGGAGCCCGCCCCCATCCGCGTGCTCGTCGTCGACGACCAACTCCTGGTCCGCCACGGCCTGGTGCTCATGCTCGGGCCCGAACCCACCGTCGAGGTCGTCGGCGAGGCGGCCGACGGCGCCCAGGCCGTGGAACTTGCGCGGCGGCTGCGGCCCGACGTCGCCGTCATGGACATCCGCATGCCGGTCCTGGACGGCATCGCCGCGACGGAACGGCTCACCCGGGAGGTGCCGGACTGCCGGGTGCTGGCGCTGAGCACCTTCGACCTGGACGAGCACGTGGTCGCCGCGCTGCGCGCGGGCGCCTGCGGCTTCCTGCCCAAGGACGTCTCGCCCGAGGAACTCGTCACCGCGCTGCGCGTGGTCCACACCGGCGAGGCGGTGGTCGCCCCGCGCCTGCTGACCCGTCTCCTCTCCTCGTACGTGACGGCCCCGCAACGCCCGGCGCGGCCCGCCGCCGGGGCCGACCCCGCGGGCGTCCCGGACGAGCTGACGCCGCGCGAACGGGAGGTGTGGCGGCTGATCGCCACCGGCCTGAACAACACCGGCATCGCCGCGGAGATGGCCGTCAGCCCGTCGACGGTGAAGAACCACATCACCGCGCTCTTCGCGAAGCTCCGGGTCCGCGACCGGGCCCAGGCGGTGATCGCCGCGTACGAGGCGGGCCTGGTCAGGGCGGGCGAGCGTGACTGACGAGGGCAGCCGCACCAGGTCGCACCGCGCAGGAGCGTCCCTCGGGCGGATCGCCCGGCCAGAACGCCCCCGGCCGGAACGCCGACCCGCGGGGGGCGAGCCGCGGCGAGCGAGCCGTCGGCCGTGCCGACCGCCGTCCGCGCGGGGGCCGATCCCCCGGAAGACGGTCGTTGTCGACCACCGGGATGCACACTGGCGCAATTACGCCAGCTAGACCGCCCCTTTACTGACCTTTGAGGAAAAATATGAGCCTGCCGAGAGGGGGTCGGGCTTCTTACAGTGGAGGAGATCGTTGACCACCGATCGCCTTACGGGGAGCACCGATGACCGACATACCGGACGCCACCGAGACCGAGATCCGCATTCTCCGCCTGCTGCACGCGGGCCTCGACGACGCGGCCGTGGCCCGTCGCCTGTGCGTGGGACACCGCACCGTCCAGCGCCGGGTGCACAACCTGATGAAGCGTTGGGAGGTGAACGGTCGGGTGGCCCTGGGGGCACGCGCCCAGGAGTTGGGCGTCTACACGCACGAAGACTCGCACCAACTGACCGTGTAGAGCGCCCGGACGGTCCGGGCCGCGGGGGAACGCGGCCCGAGGACCGTGCCGGGAGCACGAGGAACCACCGTCCGGGGCGAGACCCGCACCCGGACCGGACAGCACGCAGGGAGCGCACGGGGAGCGCGGCCGGCAGGGGGACGACGGCCGCGCTCCCCGTGGCGTTCCGCACCCTCGGCCCGGTGGGGAACCACAGGTCAAGAGGGGGGATTACCCCAGTGTGCCGCCGGCACCCGCTGCCTAGGCTTGTCGTCATGGAAGCCCGCGATGCCGACTTCAAGAAGGAACTCGACGCCACCCTCCAGGCCCGCAAGGACCTGGGCGAGGAGTACGAGTCCGCCTTCGTGGACTCGTTCCTGGAAAAGATCGAACAGCGCGTCGACACCGCGGTCGACCGCCGGGTCCGACGCCAACTCGCCGAGCACCAGATGGTCGTCGCCCGCGGGAGCAGCCCGGATCGTTCCGCCGAACGCTGGGGGGAGCGCTTCGGCTTCGCCATGATCAGCATGATCCTGGCCATCCCCCTGTCGGCGATAGGCGGCACTCAGGGCGGCAAGTTCGGCCTCTTCGTCACCTGGTTGGGCATCGTCGGAGTCAATGCCGTGCACTCGGCCGGCCCCTGGTCCCTGCGCGCCCTGTGGTCGCGGTGGACCCGCCGCGAGGAGCAGGGGCACGGCCCCGGGGACGGCAGGAGACGCACCTCCGACTGGGCCGCGTAGCCACCCGCACGCCACGGGGACAGCGGTGCGCGGGGACCGCCGGCCCCCCGGTGGCACCGGAGGACGGGACGACGGCGGTCCCCGCGGGCACACGGGGCCGGTTCAGGGACCGGACCCTGCGTGCATGGCGTTCCCACCGGTTCCGGGAGCCGCTCGTCACCTCCCCGGCAGGGCGCCGTTCGCTGTCGGACCGGGACGGGGAGCCGCGCCCGCCCCCGCCGACACCTCCACTGTGCGGGAGGGCTGTTAACGGCGTGCTGCGCCCGTGTGACGTGCGGATGCCGATCGGACGAAGCGGGGCCGTCCCCGCCCGCCCCGCGTGCACGGGGCACCGGGAGCGGCGGTGAGGCCGGCTCCAGCAGGTGCCCCCACCACGTCACTTCTCGACGAGCTTCTGCCGGTATTCGGACCAGTCCCGTGATGCCCGCACGAGTCGAGAAGTCCACGCATCGGGTTGCGCTCCCCCGATCTCCCTCCACATCCGTGCGTTGGCCGAGGCGAAGGCATCCAGGGCCATCGGCGTGGCCGCTTCCCAAGACGGGATGCGCCGCGCCCACCCCTCCGCCTGCTCCACCGTGTGCTTCCCCGCAGCCAGCAGCCACATCACCCAGTATCCGGCGTCGAGCCAGGGCGCCCCCCTCGTGGCCCACGCCCAGTCCACCAGGTAGGCGTGCCCATCCTGAACGAGAACGTTCTCATTGTTCAGATCCGTGTGAAGGAGAGATTCACCCTCGAACAATTCCAGCTGCGATCGATCGCTCACATAGTTGCCGAGCCTTTGCCCTGCTTCACGCAATTCGATCGAGGGAAGCTCGACCTCACCCAGGCGGGTCAGAAGATCCGCCACGCACGACAAGTCCTGAGATCTCGGGCGGTAATCCGCATGGTGACCGGAAACGAAATCGAAACCGAGAACGTCCCAGCCGTCCACTTCCTCCCGCCAGAGGAGTTCGGGGGAGATCCCTTTGAGGAAGGGGTTCACCTCGGCCTCGCGTCGCTGCGTCCAGACCCTATCGTGATCGGATCGAAGACCCTTCACATGCACGTCGCCTGCCTCGCAGCGCAGACGAACGGCAAGCTGGCTGTTGAGCCCCGAAGACACCGGGTCGGCACAGTGAATCCGACCCGTGTGGAACGCGATAGCCGCCCGGACGCGTGGGGGCAACTCCTCGAAGGTGGTGCGAGACGCCATGAAGCCACTCTCTCACTCAACGCGGCGTGGGCCCCACCGAGGCGAGGCCCACACGAAGAGCACGCTGATCAGTTGTACGGGTTGTCGTCACCGCAACCGGGAACGATGTCCTCCGTCAAAGAGGCCACGTCGTCCACCAGAACGAGGGAGCCCACCCTCTCCTCGCTCGCCGGGGCGGCGAGAGCCAACTGTCATCCCCTTTCGAGACCCAGGGAGGACGGCGATATACTTTCCCTGCTGGGGACTCACAATCACCTTGCGCAACAGAAGTCTCCACTCTCATGCATGTCGTTCCCTCTTTGACGTTCCGGACGACCCCGTCCAGCACCAGGAGGAGCGCATTCCAGCCGTGGCGAGGGGTCGCCGGGAACGCGTCAGCGACTTGCCAGGGATTCCCGGTCCGCCCGGCCGATCTCCTCCTCGGCGATCGCCGCCAAGCGACCGGTGCAGGCGGCACACGCGTACATGGGAGTGTCGCCCCGGGGGACTCGGACGGGACCGATCCAGGTCACGGGAAGATCCACGCCCCCGCAGTACAGCCAGCACCGACCCGGCGCCCACCCCTCGCCCGGCGCACCGGCCGCCGCTGGGCCTCCCAGCGCCGGCCGGTCCGGTGGCGGGGTGTCCAAGGCCGGGCGGGCGGTGCAGAGCCTGGTCGTGCTGAGCCAGCGGGCGAGCGATTCGTACTCGGGGTCCCGCAGCTCCCACGAGTGGTGGCGGGCGTGGTCCCAGTACAGGGTGCACGCCTCATCCCGTCCAAGACGGGCAACCTCGCACCAGGGCAGCGACTCCAGCCGGGTCCCCGCCCCGTCCGGGGACCAGCGCACCCACAACGCGTGCGAGGGCCGGTGGTCCCAGTCCCACACGTGGTCGGCGTGCTCGCCCTCGTGCCACAGGCCCAACTCGCAGCGCAGCTTGCGGGGAATCCGCGCCAGGTCGGAGGTGCTGACCCTCCCCTGACCCGCGAGTATCGCCAAGAACACGTCACGGTGGGGTACTTCGGCGGCAGCGGTGCACTTGCGCATGTCGTGTGTCCTTCACTGTGGTGGACGCCCCGCCCGGGCGCGTGCGCGCGGGGACGGGGCTCGAACGCCCGGCGGAGCCGGGTCTCCGGGACGTGCGGGTCAGGGTGCGGAGGCGAGCCGCAGACAGGTCGGGCAGTTGACCCGGCGCAACCACTCCCAGGTCTCGTCGCCGTCCTTCCCGGCGCCGCACATCGGCCAGGCGTAGGGCCTGCGGTCGGGCTCGCGCCGCATCTCCAGCACGTGGACGGTCAGCACGTCCTCCCCCACGGTCACGGCCCGCACGCCGGACGCCGCCCTCACCGGTACACACCCCATCGAGCCCGTCGGTTCTCTTCCTCCACGATGGGCCGGATGCGCTCCATGGTGGGGCTGTGCGACCGGTCGTCGGGGCCCGCGTACGGAACGGGGTCGGCCGGCGCGGCCGGCTCCGGTTCAGCCGGGCCCACTTCGCCCGGACCCTTCTTGCGGACCATCCGGCGGAGTTGTTGCAACGCCGCTCTCGTCTTGCCTGACACGTACCCTCATTCCCGAACGGTGCGGAAGCCTCGATGGCGAGGGAGCCTTCGAAGCCCCGCAAGATGCCTGCGAAAGGCACATCAGTGCCCCAGGAGCCTTCAGACCGCAGGCGCGACCGGTGCCTGCGGCCCTTCTTCACGTCACCGTGCGTGTCCCACCATGGACTCACCGCTAGTAGGCTGGAAAGGGCTTCACGTCTCGATCTGGGCAATGGGAAGCGAGGCATATGCCTGCCCTTCTGACCAGGCACGAGACACGGTGGCCAGTTACGACCAGCGGTATGGGCAGGGGCCGATGAGCAGCGACGAAGAGCAGGACCACCCGCGGCGTCGATTCGCCGAAGAACTCCGGAGCGCCCGGGAACTCCACGAAGACGGACCCCTAACTCAGACGGAGTTGGCCAAACGCACGCGTACGTCCAAGTCGACCATCAGCCGACTGGAGACGACCGACTGCCCCATCCCGCCGGAGCTTCCCGAACTGTTCGATCAGGTCTTCGCCACGAACGGGAAGTTCAAGGCTCTCTACGAGGCGTGCATCGCAGCCGACTTCCCCGCCGTCTACCGGCGCAGAATGGAACTTGAGTTGCAGGCGGATTCCATTTGGGAATGGTCTTCCAGCGTGGTGCCTGGCCTCTTGCAGACCGCGCCGTACGCGGGTGTGCTCCTGGGGAAGGGCTCCCCTCGGGCAACCAAGGAGGAGATCGCAGCAAGCGTGCGGAAGCGGCTGGCTCGGCAGAAAATTCTGCGAAGCTCTGCACCCCCGGACCTCCGCGTCATCCTCTGCGAGTCCGTACTGATGCGCCTCATCGGCGGGCGAGAGGTCATGCGGGAGCAACTAGGCACGCTCCTGGATCAGCACAACACCCCCACCACACACGTACGGATCTTGCCCATCGGTGCAGAAGCACACCTACTTTTGGACAGCTCCGCATCGTTCATCACCCTTCCAAACCGACGAGCGCCCGTGATCTGTGTCGAGGCGTACTACACAGCGGGAATCATCGAGGATCCTGAGCGTGTCAAGGCCGCAGTGCGCGCCTACACTGACCTGATGGGCGAAGCGCTATCTGCCAAACAAAGCGCAGACCTCATCGTCAAGTACATGGAGAAGCTGTGAACTCCGCCCAGCACTTTGGCCCGAATCCGGTGGATCAAGTCCAACTACAGCGAACCTGACGGTGACAACTACCTGGAACCGATGCCGGACGGCACTGCCCACTCCGGTACCGTCCCAGCACGGGACTCCAAGCAGCACGACGGCCCCGTCCTGCGGTTGCCCACCATTCAGTGGGCCCACTTCGTGGATCACATGGGCGTCTGACCTCGCACAACTGTCGCTCACTTCGACCGCAGCCACATCGTCACGTACGTACACGGAGAAGTTGTGAACCTCAACCAGCCCTTGGATCAGGACATTTGGCTCAAGTCCAGTTACAGCAATCCCCAGGGCGGCAATTGCCTGGAATGGGCGCCCAGCACCGCCGCGCACTCCGGCACCGTCCCCGTCCGGGACAGCAAGAGCCCCGACGCCGGAACCCTCCTCGTGCCCCACCCCCAGTGGACCCGCTTCGTCCGGCACATCAGCGCCTGACCCACCCGGAACCACCTCGGAGCCCCGGTCCCCGACCGGGGCTCTCGCACGCTCACGTGGCAACCGTCGCACCACCATCGACGAAAGCCCGAACCGCTCCCGACGAATCACCCACCGGGGAACGTGGAACCGTAAGGACATGGAGAGCGTCCCCGCACCCGGCGAGAACATCGCCGTCCTCCGCAAAGCACGTGGCCTCGCACAGGCCAAGCTGGCTCGGGCGGCCGGAATCTCGGTTTCCTACCTCAGCAAGATCGAGGTCGGCACGCGGCCGGTGACGCCTCCCGTCGTCGCCGCCCTGGCCAAGGCCATGCGTGTGCCCACGCAACGCATCTACGGACAGCCGTTCCTCGGCCCGTCCGAGCAGGCCGACCTCCTCAACGACCTGCGGAGCGCCGTGCGGAGGTACACCCTTCCGCGGGAGGACGTTCCCGCCCCGGAGCAGTTGGCAGCTGACGTGGCCAGAGCCATGCAACTGCGGGCGGAAACGAACTACCTGGAACTCCTCGGAATGCTCCCGAAGCTGTTGGGCCAGGCCACCGCCACCGCCTTGTCCGCCGCTTCCGGTGAGGCAGGCGCCTGGACCCAGGTCGTGGACGTCTACGGATGCGCCTACGCGGCGGCGCACCGGTTGGCGCAACCGGACCTCGCGGACATGATCGTGTCCCGTCAGACTTGGGCCGCCCGTCAGACGTGGAACCCGGAGGCCGAAGTCGCCGCGGCCTGGAACGAGGCCGGCACCTACCAGTCGGCCGGACAGTACGAGGACGGCCTGGCCATCGTGGAGAGGGCCGTCATCCAGTACGAGAGGGCATCGGACCGGACACCGGCACGGTCGTCGGTCTATCTGGGATCGCTACACCTCCGAGGGGTCGTCCTGGCCTCCCGGGAGAAGGACGAGCAGGCCACCGCCGATCACCTCCGGAAGGCCAAGCTGCACGCCGAGGGCATCCCGCACGACGTGTTGCGGCACAACCTGACCTTCGGCCAGGAGAACACGGCCCTGTACGAACTGGCCGCACACATCGAGTTGGGGAAGCCGAACAAGGCGGCCGAGATGGCCAACCCCTTGCTCAAACGACCACCCACGACGCTGACCCCGAACCGTCTGGGCCGCATGTACATCGACATGGCTCGGGCCCGGCTCGACACCAGGAACTACCCGGGCACCGAGGAGGCTCTCGAAAGGGCCTTCCAGATCGCACCCCAGATGACCGAGGTGCACCCCATGGCCCGCGAGGTCGTACGGGTGCTCTTCGTCCTCCACCAGAGGGCACGACCGAAGCTGATGGAGATGGCCAAGAGGACCGGCCTCACCCTATGAGCCAACCCCTCCCGCTTCCCGGGAACAGCCCCAACAGCTGCCATCCACGTTGGTCTTTCGGATAGAGAGGCACTTCCTGATGAGCACCACCCCTGACCTCGCCCACGCCCGCTGGACCGCTTCGAGCTACAGCGGAAACGGAGGGGGGCACTGCCTCATCGTGGCCCCCGACGTCGCCACCGCGACCGGCACCGTCCCCGTCCGGGACAGCAAGAGCCCCGACGCCGGAACCCTCCTCGTGCCCCACGGCCAGTGGACCCGCTTCGTCCGGCACATCAGCGCCTGACAGTGAGGATGTACGTGAGCGTTCCCCGGCCCACGCTCCCGGACCGGGGATCGGTGCGTCGAGTCTGTCCCCTCTCCCGGGGCACGATGCCGGCGAGCCGCCGTGATCACTCCAGGGAAAGAGTGGGCATCGCCGGGTGCTGGAGATGCTGCCCCGCCGCGTCGATGGTGAGGCGGAACGCTTCCGGCCCAGGACGGCCCGCCGCCTCGTGGGCGTCGAGGACTTCCGCGGCGCGGTCCCAGAGGCGGACCGGACCGGCTTGACGTACGCGCAGTCGATCACCCTCGGGGACGAGTTCGGCCACCGATCCGGTAGCGATGTCGATCAGGCTGGTCGCGCCGTCGACCGTGGTGATCTGGCTGGTCGGCAGGGCCGACTGGATCAGGAAGCGGGTGAAGAACGCTTCCTCGGTCGCGGCGGTGAACCAGTCGAGGGAGTGACCGGTGGTGGTCGGGTTCGCGTCGGCCAGGAGCGAGAGCCAGTGGGTGGGGTTCCCGAAGCCGGGAGCCTGGTGCGAACGGGCGAGCATGAAGGACACGCTGCCCGGGAGCAGGGGCCCGCTAGCGGCGCCGTCGTCGTGGACGGTGAGTAGAGTGCGGCCGAAGCCGAACTGCCAGCCGCCGAGGGTCGTGAGGATCTTCCCCCCGGGCCGGGTCTGAGCGATCCACACCCGGGGGACGGTGCGGACGGAGCAGGCGGCGACGATCCGGTCGAACGGGGCCGACGGCCAGTAGCCGTACAGGCCGTCCGCGACCGCGAGATCGGGAGCGTAGCCGAGGCCGTACAAGGCGTCGGCGGCCTGTTCGAGCCGGTGGTTGTCGACCTCCACGCTGGTGATCGCGTCGGACCCGTATCGTTCACAGGCCAACGCGGTGGAGTAGCCGGTGCCCGTTCCGATCTCCAGGATGTCCTGGCCTTCGGCCATGTCCGCGTCCTCCCACATCCGCAGGACCAGGGACGGCAGGGTGGACGACGAGGTGGGGTTGCCACCATCGCAGGGCTCGGGGTGGTCCCAGTCCGGCTCCTCACCGTCGAACTGGGTGACGAGGGTCTGGTTGGTGTAGGCAGCGGTGAGCCACCGCTCGGGGTCCAACTCGGCGGTGACCGGCTCCCACCAGGTGAACCCCCTCGGAGAGGGCTTCTCGGCCGGCAGGTAGAACCCGGGGGTGAACCGGTGTCGGGGGACCGCCTCCACAGCTGACAACCACCCGTCAGCCCGCTCATCGCGCACCACGACAGCGGCCAACTCCCTCCGGAGCCGCTCCGCGCGCCGCTCGCGCTCGGTGTCGCCTGCGCTGGTCATGATCAGGGTCCTTCCATCAGGATGCGGGCGAAAGCCACTGCGATGTCGGTCGAGTCGGGCAGCCACCCCCACTGTCCGTTGGCGTTGCACTCGATGAACGTGAACCGCTCCGGAGCGTCCCGGGCAAGTTCCTCCCGGAGGGCGAAGTCGAAGCAGCCGAACGCGAGGCCGAAGGTGTCCAGGTACGCGATCAGGGTCTCGGCGAGCGCGGGCGGAACGGTGAGCGGCTGGTGGCCCAGCTCGTCCCAGTCGCCGCGCCGCCAGTCCAGGACCCCGTCGGGGGCGCAGATCCGCTGGGCGAAGGTCGTCCGCCCCACCACTGTGATCCGGGCGTCCGCCGTCTTCGGCACCTCGGCCTGGAAAAGGTGAGCGGTTAGGGCGACGGACTCGTCCAGCGTTGCCGGGTCGATCCGCTGGGCCCAGATCGCGCCGGCCTGCCCGTCGTCCGAGACGGGCAGGCCCCGGAAGGGCTTGTAGACCACCGGCCCGTGCTCAGCGGCGAAAGCGTGCGCCCGCGCGACATTATTGGTGACCAGCGTCGGGGGCACCACCAGGCCGAGTCCCACGGCCGTCTGGAGCTGGGCCGTTTTGAACTCGGCCCGGGTGACGGCCCCCGGATGGTTCACGTACCGGCATCCCGAGATGTTCGTCAGAACGCCGCCGAGGCCGTGTTTCGCCTCCGTCGCGGCGAACGCGCGGGTCCGGTCGTCGGCCCCGGCGAGAAGGGGCATCCGCCAGGGGCCCGGCCGCCGGTAATACACGGCCCCGATCTCTTCCAGCGCCACCGTGCGACTCGGCGTCGTCAACGAACCCGCCCACCCGCGGGGCCCCAGGGCGGCCCCGAACGTCAGCTCGGGACCGATGTCCGCCGGGTCGACCCGCACGACCCGGGCGCCCAGGGCGTTCAGCTCCTCGATGACGAGGTCCGCGGTGACGTCCTCCAGGGATGTCACCACCAGTACCGCCTGACCCACCGGATCAGTCCGATTCGAAGTCGGTCGTCACGTCGTCCTGAACCTGTGGCTTCGGGCCTGACCGTCGCCGCCCCCGGACCCCCCCCGGACATCGACGCCGTCCCCTTCGTCTTGCTCGTCCCGTGTTTCCCCATCTCCACAACCTGCCCGGCTGCGTCGGTGTAGCGGGCGAGCTGCGTCAGCGGGTCCAGCTCGACGCTCGCGTACGACGGCGGCGACACCGGCAGCCGGTCGGTCACTAACTGCATGGCCCAAGGAACATCCTGCATCGGCATGCCTTCCCCATCGCCGGGGCGCGGGACCGTACCCGGCGCCCCGAAGGTCATGGTGACCCTACCGATCACGAACTGCGCGGCCCCTGCGATTTCGCCATTCCGCCTCTCTGATCCGGTGGCCCGAGGCCCACGACTACCGGGTCCGCTCCCGGGGAACAGCATGGCCACCGCGGAGCCCCGGTCCCCGACCGGGGCTCGCGCACGCCCACCCGCCAACCTCCGTCCCACCACCGGCGGGAAGCCGGGGCGGTACCGCGGCGCCGGGCCGCGAGGACGGGGAGCGCCCGGCCGCGGTCCGTGGCCTCCTGCTCGGGCGACGGAGCCGGCCCTTCGCCGGTCAGAGGTGGCCGGGGCCGTGGAGTTCGCGCGCCCAGAGGCGCTCGCTCACCTCGGCGAGCGCCTTCTGGAGCCGACGGCGGTAGGTGCCGTACGGCATGCCCAACCGGGCCGCCGCCGCCTCCTGACTGCGCCGGGCGTCGAGATAGGTCGCCCGGAGGACCTGGTGGGACTGTGGTGCGTCCGATCCTGCGGCCAGGGACTCCACGGCGGACCCGAGCACCCCCCGGATGCGTGCGGCGGCGTCCGCGCCGGGGGCGTGTGCCATGAGCCGGGTACGGGCCAGGGCGTTCGCGGACAGCACGTCGGCCTGGTGCACGTTCCTGAGCGCGTCGCGTACCGCCGCGTCGAACTCCTCACGGGCGAGCACCACCAGTTCTTCGGCGGACGGGCCGGGCCGCTGACCGGAACGCGGGTCGGGGTTCACCTGGTCGAGCCGCCGCCCGCTGGGGCGGAGCCACTGTTCGACGGAGACGGCCCGCCAGTCGTGCGCGAACAGGGTGTGGGGCCGGCCGTCTACGGAGGGCGCCGGGTCGATGGCCGGTTGGTCGAGGTAGGAGAAGAACGGCCGCCACGCATCTCCGTCGGAGAGGGCGATGTACGACCAGCCCACCTGCTTGAGGTGGAAGAGCTCGCCGATCACCCGGTGCAGCATGATGTCCATGGCGGGGGAGGGGCCGCGGACGCCGTCCCGGCGAACGAGGAAGCGGGCCACCACCAGGTGCTCGCCCTCCCGGAGCGGCAGGGTGGTGCGACAGTGCTCCCAGCACGCGGCGACGACCGGGTCGGCGCTCAGCTGCCGTGGGTCCGGTTCGTCGAGTTCGAGCCAGGCGCTGAACGCGGCCGGGCGATCCGTGCGGGAACTCCGCAGCACCCGGAACGCCTCGGGCCGTTCGGCCAGCCAGAACCCGACGATCGCCGCCGACTCCTCCCCCTCCGCCCCGCGGGTCAGCTCCACGAGCAGCTCGTGGTCCTCCGCGCGCAGGGAGTCCTCGTACACGTCACCGTTGATCCGCCAGGTCAGGAAGCGGGAGACGAAGCCGTTGGACCGTTGCAGATGGGTGAAGGCGAGCACGGCCGGCACGAGGTCGGCGCCCGTGGCGGTGCGAGCCCGGGCGACCACATGGGAACGCACTCTGCCGTGCAACTCGACGTAGCCGCCGGGATCCCGCCACCGCAGATCGGCGTCGAGGATCTCCCGCACCACGTCATGCGGGAAGACACCGAGCGGACAGGGGTCGATGTACGGCTGCCGACGCAGCCAGTCGAACAGCTCTCCGGCGTCCGCATCGGGTAACGCGTGGGCGAGCAGTTCCTCGGTGGTGGCGAGTGCGTGGGCGCACACCTCCAGGGCCTGGCGGTGTTCCGGCGACGGCACGTCGTCGACGAGGTGCCGGATCAGGGCGGCGATCACGTCCCGGTCCGGCCGCCACACCATGGCGCGGCGGCCGGTGTCCCGCTTGGCGACTTCCGCGGAGAGTTTCAGGGCCACGGGGTTGCCGCCGGCGAACGAGAGCACCGGGGCGTGCAGTTCGGCCGGCACGCCCTCCGCACGCAGCAGTTCGACCGCGTCGCTCGGAGGCAGGTCGTCGAGGCGGACGATCCGCAGGGACTTCCGCCATCCCGGGTCGGTGCGCCAGCACACTCCGGGCGGCTGGCGGCCGGCGACCACGACCAGGACCCCCAAGGGCAGCTGCGGCAGGAACTTCTGGTGGAACCACTCCTCCAGCCCCTGGCAGCGCTCGAAGTCGTCCACGAGGAGCACTCCGTGCCGCCGGGTCAACGCCTCGGTGGCCGCGTCCTCCAGGACTCTGCGGGAAGGGAGCATGCCGCGCACCTTGACGTGGACCACGGGCCGACCCGCCTCGGTGGCCTCGTCCCCGAAGCGTTCCAACAGGGTCGACTTGCCGATGCCGCCCTGACCGTGCAGGAAGAGCACCGAGGCGGAGTCGGGGTCACCCGCGACCGTGTTCAGCGACTTCCTGAACAACGCCACCTCCCTCTCCCGCCCGACGAAGCCGTGCGAGCGGGCGGCGCGCAGGCGGTCGGCCAGGCGCGCGGGGGAACCAGAAGCGTTGACCAGCATGGGACCTGTCCGCCCTCTCACGGCCCCGGCGGTGCTCACCAGGAGCCTCTCGTGCCCTCGGTAGTCCTTCGCCTCCACAGACTAACTGCCTTGACAGCGCCCCGGGTTGCGTCGGTGAGCAGTTCGTGAGCACGGCCTGATCTGGTGGTGAGCAGTACGGGCGAACGAGGCTTGGCACCGACACACCGAATCGTTGCGAGCCGGGAGGGACATGTCCGCCGAGCACCCACCACCGTTAGGTCGCGACGCGCACCGGGAATGCAACGCGGCCGGTGAGAGCCGTCAGGGCCCGCGCCGACGCACCTCCATCTCATCTGCGGTGTCCACGACATGTGTCATGGTGGTGGGCATCGCCCTGGTGGCCACCGGGTGCTCTGCGGGCGGCGGGGGCGCGGACACGACGACGACTCCGCCGGCCATCGCCTCCGCACCCCCGTCGCCCGTCACCGGGTACGACGGGCTCATCGAGCTTCCGCTGTCCGCCTACGGCACCTCCGAGCGGGACGACCACCTGCTGTACCGGACGAACGAGGCGCTGGTCGCCCGCTGCATGACGGGCCTGGGGCACCGGGGCTATCCGAGCCCGCGGACGCCCCGGAGCACCACCAGGACGAAGGCGGAGAGAGAGGCCGTCCGGCCGGCCGGTGCCTGGGGCTACATCGGCAGGGCGACCGCCGAGCGCCTCGGGTTCCACGTCGCGGTGCCGGTTCCGGCGGCCAAGGCCCCGGCCGGCCGGGAGCTCAAGGACTACAACGCCTGCTGGAAGAAGGCGGGCAAGGAGATCCCGTCCCTCGCCGGCACCCGGGGCTGGAAGCTCGCCCAGGACCTGTTCGGCCGGTCCTTCCAACAGACGGCCGCGGACAGCCGGGTCACGGCGGCACGCGAACGCTGGGCCGCCTGCATGGGTGAGGCCGGCCACCCGGCCGACGATCCCGAGAAGCTGGCCGAGGGCTTCCTGAACGCCGAGAAGGCGACGCCGAGGGAGATCGCCGTCGCCACGGCCGCCGAATCCTGCACGCGGTCCTCGCACCTCGCAGGCGTCTACTTCGCCGTCCTCACCGGCTACCAACGGCAGCTCGTGTCCACCCACACCGATGTCCTGACCGGCTACCAGCGGCAGGTCCGGGAGCGGCTCGACCGGGCCGAAGCCATCCTGTCCGCACCTCCCACGGCCTGATCCACGGCCACTCACCCCTCGACGCCGGGGGGTGGTGCGGCCGGACCGCACCGCCGCCCGGCGCGCCAACACACCCAGAACAACGAAGGAGAAGACTCCATGAACCGATCCGTCAAGCGGGTGGCACTGTCCGCCCTGACCGCCACCGTCGCGGCGGTCTCACTCACCGCAGTCTCCGTCCCGCAGGCCGCCGCGATCAACCGCGTCGACTGCGGTACGAGGGAGGACTTCGCGAAGGTCTACGGGCACGTCGCGCCCTTCGGTAGCGATCGGAACAGCTGCTGGGCCAACGGCGGGTCGGAACAGTGGTCGTGGCAGAACAGCCCGGTCGACTGGATGAAGTGGCTGAAGACCGGCAACAACGTCGTCCAGTGGCACGGCGACGGAAGGTGGCAGCCCAACGCCGCGATCGGGAAGTGGACCACCTACAGCTTCCCGAACCACCCGGGCGGGGTGCGGATCGACGGAATCCGCATCCTCTAGGACCTTCCTGACCCCCGCCGGCCAGGTGGCGCCTGCCGGTGGATGACGGCCGGGGTCTTCGGGCGGTCGATCGAGTTCGTGGGCACCCCACGGCTCGCCCGAAGGCCCCCGCCGGACCGGTGGACCCGCTCCGCCCCGCACGCCACCGCCGGCCTCCGCGGGCCGGGGCCAGCCCGGCCCCGGCCCGGCGCCCGGAACGCCGGCTACGCCAGCGGGCCGAGGTCGCCTTCGAGGACGGTCCGGACGATCGGGGGTCGGCCCCGGAGGGCCAGGACCTCGTTGGCGAGGGCCACGATCGGCAGGGGGTCCTGGTCGCCGTGGACCACGACGGCCGCCGCCGACAGGCTCGGCGGTACGGCCCCGGCGTCCAGGAGGACCCGCCACTCCTGCGGGCCGAGCGCCAGGAACTCCAGCCCCGTCAGCTCCTTGATCTCCAGGGGGTCGGCCAGGGTGCCCGGGTAGGCGGTGAGGGTGCGCAGTCGGGGCAGTCCGACGACGGGGGCGAGGCTGAGCGGTGCGCCCTCCCACACGCCGATGGAGAGGACTTCCAGGGCGGGGTGGGCGGCGGCCCGGACGCTCTCCAGGCTGGACCGGTTGACCCTGGCCACCACGGGCGACTGCCGCCGCACCCGCGGGTCGTCGGGTTCCGCGGGGGGCCGGCCGAGCACCAGGTCGGTGAGGGAGTCGGCGAGGAGTTCGGCGCCGGTGTCCCGCTCGTGGGAGAGCAGGATGACCTGCCCGGTGTGTCCGCGCGGGCCCGGGGTGAGGTCGACGGCCAGCTGGTCACCGCCGCCGTTGTCGCCGAAGGCGATCCAGCCCGGTGAGCCCACGAGGCCCTGCACCGCGGCATCGGGCGGGGTGACGACCGCCTCCGTGGCACCGGAACCCCAACGGCAGTGCCGGGACGCCGGGTCGGCCACGTACAGGTCGCCGAGGTCGGAGAGGTCACAGCCGACCGCATCGCCGATGCGGTCCGCTTCCTCGTAGCGGTCCGGGTCGTCCCACGGCACCCGGGTCACCCGGTAGAGCGCCTTGAGCTCGTCGGGCAGCGCGAGGCCGAGGCGCGCCTCGGTGGCGGCGATCTCCTCCTCGGTGGCGCCGACGGCGTCCGGCAGGCGTTCGCGCAGCGTCCGTTCCAGCAGCTCCAGGTCCGCCGAGGGGGCGGGCACCGCCTCGGGCGCCGGGTCCGGGAGCCTGCGCCAGGGCTCCGGAACGGAGCCGTCGACCAGGACGAGCGCCCCCGGGTGCGGGCCGATGCCGGGCTCCACCGCCGGGCTGGGCGCCGCCAGGTGGAGCGCGGTCCTCCCGGACTGCTCCACCTCCGCGGTGAACGCCAGGCTGTCGACTGCGGTGCCCGCGAGCGCGTTGCGCACCCGGTCCACCGCCTCCGTCTCCTCCCGCCGGTCCTCCGCCTGCACCGCCCGCCCGGGCGGCGGCGTCGGACGGTTCAGGGCCAGGCTCCAGCCGCCCCGGCCGATGCGCCCCGCCACCCGCACCGGCCACGTGCCGTGGTCCCGGGGCCGGTCGGCCAGCAGGAGCCGCAGCACGGGTTCCCAGGTGGCGAAGTCATGGATCAGGGCAAGGGAGTTCGGCTGATCGTCCATCCGCGAACCGTACGCGGGGCCGCTGACAGTCGAGCTCCCCGGTCCGCACGCGATCCGGGCGGACGACGCCCCTCCGACCCGTCGACTACCCCGCGGCCTTCGCCAGGAAGGCGAGCAGGTCCTGACGGCTCACCACACCCGTGGGCTTCCCCTCGACCAGGACGATCGCGGCGTCCGCCACGCCCAGGACCGACATCAGGTCGGCGACCGGTTCCCCGGAGCCGACCTGCGGCAGCGGGGCGGACATGTGCTTCTCCAAGGGGTCGGCGAGGGAGGCCCGCTGGGTGAAGAGGGCGTCCAGCAGCTCGCGTTCGACGACCGAGCCGACGACCTCCGCGGCCATCACGTCGGGGTGGCCGGCGCCCGGCTTCACGATGGGCATCTGGGAGACGCCGTACTCGCGGAGCACCTCGATGGCCTGGCCGACCGTCTCGTCGGGGTGCATGTGCACCAGGGAGGGGAGGTCGCCCTCCTTGTCGCGCAGCACGTCGGCGACCCGGGCGGCGCTGCCGGTGTCCTCCAGGAAGCCGTAGTCGGCCATCCACTCGTCGTTGAAGATCTTGGAGAGGTAGCCGCGTCCGCTGTCCGGGAGGAGGACGACGACCACGTCGTCCGGGCCGAGGCGTTCGGCGACCCGGAGCGCGGCGACGACCGCCATCCCGCAGGAGCCGCCGACCAGGAGGCCCTCCTCCTTGGCGAGTCGGCGGGTCATCTGGAAGGAGTCCTTGTCGGACACGGGCACGATCTCGTCGGCCACGGTGCGGTCGTAGGCGTCGGGCCAGAAGTCCTCGCCGACGCCCTCGACTAGGTAGGGCCGGCCGGAGCCGCCCGAGTACACCGAGCCCTCCGGGTCGGCGCCGATCACCTGGACCCGGCCCTCGCTGGCGTCCTTGAGGTAGCGGCCGGTGCCGGAGATGGTGCCGCCGGTGCCGACGCCGGCCACGAAGTGGGTGATCTTCCCCTCGGTCTGCTCCCACAGTTCGGGGCCCGTGGAGTGGTAGTGCGAGAGCGGGTTCTGCGGGTTGCTGTACTGGTCGGGCTTCCAGGCACCGGGGGTTTCGCGGACCAGGCGGTCGGAGACGTTGTAGTACGAGTCCGGGTGCTCGGGGTCCACGGCGGTGGGGCAGACGACGACCTCGGCGCCGTAGGCGCGCAGCACGTTGATCTTGTCGGTGGACACCTTGTCCGGGCAGACGAAGATGCACTTGTAGCCCTTCTGCTGGGCCACGATCGCCAGGCCGACGCCGGTGTTGCCGCTGGTGGGCTCGACGATGGTGCCGCCGGGGAGCAGCGCGCCGCTCTCCTCGGCGGCCTCGATCATGCGCAGGGCGATGCGGTCCTTCACGGAGCCGCCCGGGTTGAAGTACTCGACCTTGGCCAGGACCGTCGCCCGGATGCCGTCGGTGACGTTGTTGAGCCGTACCAGCGGGGTGTTGCCGACGAGGCTGACCATCGAGTCGTGGAAGTGCACCGTTGTCTCCGGGCTGTGCTGAAGGGTGAGGGTTCGTCCTCACCCTACGGCCCGGCCCCGCGCGGCGGGCCGGGGGCACGGTGGTCCGGGGGCCGGTGCGCGCCGGTGCACACCCCGGCGCGGGCGGCCGGACGGGCACCGCCGTTCGGCCCCGACCGTTCACCCGTCGCTCGCGATTGGCGCACCGTCCCGGCGGGGCAAGGACTGGGTGTACGGCTCCGAGGAGGTGGCTGCGGCGCATGTCGAGGGCGAGGGTGGCACGGCGGATCGCCGCGGGCGCGGCGTACGGCGGCGGCGGGATCGGGCTGCTGGGGGTCGCGACGGTCGGGGTGGTGTTGGCCGAGGTGCAGTTGGCGAAGCGGCAGGTGGGCAACCACGGCGGGGGCAGCCCGGCGCCGCCGCGGGCGGACGGCCGCTACGGGGCGGGGCTGGCCGGCGGCGGGGAACCCTTGCGACTGGTGATGTTGGGCGACTCCACGGCCGCGGGGGTGGGGGTGCACCGGGCCAGGGAGGCCCCTGGTGCCCTGTTGGCCTCGGGGTTGGCCGCGGTCGCGGACCGGCCGGTGGAGTTGCGGACCGTCGCCCAGCCCGGTGCCCGCTCCGACGACCTGGAGCGCCAGGTGGGGCTGGTGCTGGCGGCGCCGGAGCGGATGCCGGACGTCTGCGTGATCATGATCGGCGCCAATGACGTGACGCATCGCATCCCGCCCACCCGTTCGGTGCGCTGGTTGTCGACCGCGGTGCGCCGGCTGCGCACCGCGGGGGCGGAGGTGGTGGTGGGCACCTGTCCCGACCTGGGCACGATCGAACCGGTGTACCAGCCGTTGCGCTGGCTCGCCCGGCGCACCTCGCGGCAGTTGGCCGCCGCCCAGACCATCGGGGTGGTGGAGCAGGGCGGGCGGACCGTGTCCCTCGGCGACCTGCTCGGTCCGGAGTTCGCGGCCAACCCCCGGGAGTTGTTCGGCCCGGACAACTTCCACCCCTCCGCGGAGGGCTACGGGACCGCGTCGATGGCCGTCCTGCCCACGGTGTGCGCGGCGCTCGGGCTGTGGCCGGAGGAGGAGCGGCCGGACGCCTTCCGGGACGAGGGGTTCCTGCCGGTGGCGCGGGCGGCGGTGCGGGCCGCGGAGGAGGGCGGCACGGAGGTCACCGCGGCCCCGCAGACCGGTCCGCGGGGCCCGTGGGCACTGCTGAAGCGGCGGCGCCGGCGGCGCATCCACAGCCCCGGGCCGGAGGTGGACCAGGACCGTCCGAGCCCCGCCGCCCCCTGATGCGGCTCCGCCGCCCGGGCCGTGCGGCCCGGGCGGCGGAGCGCGGGATCAGAGGTTCTCGCGCTTCCAGACGTTGACGTTCTGCCGCTTGGGCACGTCCACGGTCTTGTTGGCGTACGCGGTCCGCCAGCGGCACTGGCCGTTGTTGAAGACCTTCTTGGTCACGTTGACCTTCTTGGAGGCGTGGTACATCCGGATGCGCTGGGTCTTGCCCCGAGCGATGTCCAGGCTGTACGTCCAGGTGTCCGAGTCGCTCCAGGACTTGGTGTAGGTGCCCTCGTACTTGGCGGAGATCTTGACGACGAGCACCTCGATGTCGCCGCTGAGCCCGGCGGAGCCGGACCAGCCGGCGGTGGCCGTCTTGGTCTTGGCGTAGTTGATCCGCCCCGGGCCCTGGATGAAGTCGCTCATCACGTTGGTCGGGCGGTAGCTGTTCTTGGCGTTCGACAGGGTGAACCTGGGCTTCTCCGGAGCACAGGCCGCGGCGCTGGGATGGGCCGCGACGACGGTGCCCGCCGACACCATCGTGAGCACCAGCGCACCGCGCGTGATCGTTCTCATGGGTCCCCGCTTTCCTGGTCGGGCGCCGGCCGCCGGTCGGGCCCCCCTGGCCGCCGGTCGGGTGCTGCGCCCGCTGCGGCAGACAGTGCCAGGGCGGGGCGCGGGGACGCACCGGCATTTCAGCAACATCTGAGGTGACCGTCCGTTTCCTCACCCTTTCGATCCGCAGTCCGGCGGGGTGCGCCCGTCCGATCGTCGGGCGGAGGACACCCGCCGATCGGCGAGGACATGGCCGGGACGCCCCGCCCCGGCGGCCGGAACCAGGCGGGCCGCGGCCTCCGTCACCTCGTCCGGCCCGTCCCCGGGCCGGCCGGAGTACGCTGAGCAAGCGCTTGGAAATGCGGTCCGGGTCACACTCCGACCCTCGTGACCGAGGAGCTACGTAGCGGTAACTTACGTGCGCGTCACCCCGCGCGACCGCAGGAACCCGTCCGTACCGCCCGATCGCGCCGGACCGCAAGCGCCCCGCCCGGCGCCCGACCCGTCCGGCCCGGTCCCCCCGGCAAGGAGAACCCGATGCCCGAAGCCGTGATCGTCGCCACCGCCCGCTCCCCCATCGGGCGCGCGTTCAAGGGTTCGCTGAAGGACCTGCGTGCCGACGACCTGACCGCCACGGTGGTCGCCGCCGCGCTCGCCCGGGTCCCCGGGCTGGACCCGCGCGAGATCGACGACCTGATGTTGGGCTGCGGGCTGCCCGGCGGCGAGCAGGGCAACAACCTGGGGCGGATCGTGGCGGTGCAGTTGGGCCTGGACCACCTGCCGGGGTGCACCGTCACCCGTTACTGCTCCTCCTCGCTCCAGACCAGCCGGATGGCCCTGCACGCGATCAAGGCGGGCGAGGGCGAGGTGTTCGTCTCGGCGGGCGTGGAGATGGTGTCCCGCTTCGCCAAGGGGAACTCCGACAGCCTGCCCGACACGCACAACCCGCTCTTCGCCGAGGCGGAGGCCCGCACCGCCGCCGTCGCCGCGTCCACCGGCGCCGGCTGGCACGATCCGCGCGAGGACGGGCTCCTCCCGGACGCCTACATCGCGATGGGGCAGACCGCGGAGAACCTGGCCCGCCGGGAGGGCATCACCCGCACGGAGATGGACGAGTTCGGGGTGCGCTCCCAGAACCTCGCCGAGCAGGCCATCGCCCGGGGCTTCTGGGAACGCGAGATCACCCCCGTCACCACCCCGGACGGCACGGTCGTCACCGCGGACGACGGGCCGCGCGCCGGGGTCACCCTGGAGGGCGTGGCGGGCCTGAAGCCGGTGTTCCGGCCCGACGGGCTGGTCACCGCCGGCAACTGCTGTCCGCTGAACGACGGCGCCGCCGCGCTGGTGATCATGAGCGACACCAAGGCCCGCGACCTCGGGCTCACCCCGCTCGCCCGGATCGTCTCCACGGGACTGTCCGCGCTCTCCCCCGAGATCATGGGCCTCGGGCCGGTCGAGGCCTCGCAGCAGGCGCTCGCCCGCGCGGGGCTCACCATCGGGGACATCGACCTGGTGGAGATCAACGAGGCGTTCGCCGCGCAGGTGATCCCCTCCTACCGCGCGCTGGGCGTGGACCTCGACCGGTTGAACGTGAACGGCGGCGCCATCGCGGTGGGCCACCCGTTCGGGATGACCGGGGCCCGGATCACCGGCACCCTGATCAACAGCCTGCGGTTCCACGACAAGCAGTTCGGTCTGGAGACCATGTGCGTGGGCGGCGGCCAGGGCATGGCGATGGTGCTGGAACGGCTCTCCTGAGCAGGCGCACCCCCCGGCCCGGCGCCCCTCCCGTTACCCGTGCCCCCTTGAGGGGCCGGGCCGGCGTTGGTTACGGTTGTGCGCTCTCGGGCGTGCGTCGCGCATCGTGACCCCGTCTCCCCCAGGACATCAAGACGCGTCCCCTACGGGGAGAACGTTTGCGCAGCTCACACGGTTGCCCGGGACTGCACTCCCATCTTGGATTGTTCATAAATCCAGCGATCTGCCCGATTCGTGACGTAATGCACTGACAGAGGGTGGGTCCGCACCGCAAGCTGAGATGGGAAGTCGGGGGTCGACTGACACCGGGAGTACTACGTGAGCGCCATGTCCACCGCTTTGCTGGTCACCACGGTCGCCGCCACCGCCGTGGGAACCGCCGCCCTGTGCGTCGTGCTCGGGCTGCGCCGCCAGCTCTCCGAGCTGCGCACGGAACTCGTGGCGCGCGCCACGGCCGATGCCCGCGCCCTGGTGCCCACGGCCCGTTCCGCCGACACCGAGGAGATACGCACGGCGGTCGCCGCCGCCCTCGCGGAGGAACGGGAACGCGAACTCGCCGAGGCGCGCGCCTTCTGGGCCGCCCAGGAGGCGCGGGACATCGCCGACGCGCCGTCCCTGCTCGGTCTGACCGCCGATGACCTGTACCTGCCCCGACCGACCGACTTCGTGGGCCGCCTGGACTCCCCCGAACCGCACCCCGCGACCGCGCCGGAGGGCCCGGAGGGCGCCGAAGGACTCGTGGACGGGCCGGGCGCCGACCCCGCGGAGGGGACGCCCGAGACCACCACGCTCATCGGGCCCGGTCGTCCCGTCGACGGCCAGGAGGCCCGCCCCGGCCACCCCGGCGACTCCCCCGAGCTGGCCGCCGCCCGCCGACGCCACCCCTCGCACCCCGACTTCGTGCCCGTCCAGGCCACCCAGCCCCCGTCGTTCACCCCGATCGGCGACCACGAGCGCACCGTGCTGTGCCTGGAGGAGTTGGCGGCGACCCGGGCCGCCCTCGCCGACGTCCGCCCCGGCCCGCTCGGCACCCTGGACGTCTACGTCTTCGAGGACGGCACCACGCTGTGCATGAGCCCCGGCCACCGCGAGACCGCCGAACGGCTCGCCGCGGCACTGCACGCCGGTGACGCACCGGTCCTGCTGGGGGGCTCCGGGATATCGGGCGCCTACGCGCTGACCTTCACCTGCGGCGAGGAGACGGTGTACGTCCTCGCCGACCGGGTCATCGCCTCGCTCTGACCCTCCCGCACCACAGAACGCGGGGGCGCGCACGCCCCAGGGCGTGCCCGCCCCCGCGCTCTGCGTTCACACGCCGGCGCGGGCCTGTGCCTCCTGCACCAGGGCGACCGCCTCGGTGAGCTGCTCGGAGTCCCCCAGCACCACCGCCAGGTCGCGGGCGGCCACCGTCACCTGGTCGGCGACCGCGAACATCCCCGCGTCGGGCATCTCGCGGGGCTCGGTGCCGGGGGCCTCGATGCGCTGGGCGCGCCGGGAGAGCTCCCGGGCGAGGTCGAGCGCCACGGCGGCGGCGCCGCGCTGGAGGCGGCTCTGCGGGGCGGCCCGCAGGTGGTCGGCGAAGCGGTCCACGGCGGCGGTCAGCGGCGTCGTATCAAGCACGGCCCGACCCTATGCGATGCCCGCACGCCGGGCTCCCGGGGGCCGACGCACGCGGACGGCCCCGCGAACCAGTGGTTCGCGGGGCCGTCCGTCGACCGGGCGGGGCGGGCGCCGGGCCCGCCCCGGGTCAGTCGCTGCTCTGGAGGATGGCGATCAGACGCAGGAACTCCAGGTAGATCCAGACCAGGGTCATCGTCATGCCGAAGGCGGCGAGCCACGCCTCCTCGCGCGGGGCGCCGTAGGCGATGCCGTCCTCGACCTGCTTGAAGTCGAGGGCCAGGAAGCAGGCGCCGAGCAGGACACCGACGATGCCGAAGACGATGCCGAGCGTGCCGCTGCGGAAGCCGAGGCCGTCACCGCCGCCGAACACCGCGAACAGCATGTTCACGGCCATCAGCAGGACGAAGCCGAGCGCCGCGGCCATCACGAAGCCGTAGAAGCGACGGTTGACGCGGATCCAGCCCGCCTTGTAGGCGACCAGCACCGCGGCGAAGACCGCCATGGTGCCGATCACGGCCTGCATGGCCGCGCCGCTCGCGATGCGGTTGTCGACGATGCTGGAGATGACGCCGAGGAAGACGCCTTCCAGGGCGGCGTAGGACACGATCAGCGCGGGCGACGCCTTGCGCTTGAAGGACTGGACGAGGCCCAGCACCATCGCGGCGAGACCGGCGACGACGGCG
Source organism: Streptomyces sp. NPDC002490 (assembly GCF_040296045.1). Lineage (NCBI taxonomy): Bacteria > Bacillati > Actinomycetota > Actinomycetes > Kitasatosporales > Streptomycetaceae > Streptomyces > Streptomyces sp. NPDC002490. Next base: position 57,140 of record NZ_JBEOWM010000016.1, read on the forward strand.
ACGCCGATCGCGCGACCGATGTTCGCGTCGTCCACCGGCAGCAGCGCCCAGGCGAGCGCGGCCGTGACGACCAGGATGCCCAGCGTGGTCGCCGTGCGCACGATGACGTCGTCCATCGTCATGCGACCGGTGGAGACCGGGGCCTGCGGGCCGGCGCCCTGGAGGCCGTCCGGCTGCGCGTAGGGGTTGGCGGCGTACGGGTTGGTGGGCGCGGCGGTGCCCTGCGCGTACGGGTTGCCCTGGGTCTGGACGGCGGGTCCCCCGGCCTGCGGCGCGGCGTTGAACCCCGCGTAGCCGTTGTCGCGGCTGAACCCCCGACGCGAGAAGACCGGGTTACTGCTCCTCATTTCACTCCTCCATGGCCGCCCTGCGCGGCCTTGGCTCAAGAGTAATGTGCGGGCAAAGGATCTCCCCTAGTGCCTAGGGAGGATCTTTCCCCTTCCGTTACGGAAGAACGTCCGGTGGTAGCCGTCTGTTCCCGCACGCTCACCTGTTTCGTCTGTCCTACCCGCTTACCCGGCGGGCACGGCGTTCTCACCGGTCCCCACGCATCCGCCTGGAGCAACACGGGTCGCGTGCGTCACATCCGACGCCGCTGGCCACCCGCCCCGCGGGCACGGCGGCCCGGAGCCCCACTCTCGCCGGACCGGCCCCGACACCGCCACCCGATTACCCCGTTCGGAAGCGTGTCGTCACCACGGACCCACGGCAATCGGGTGCGGAATGCGCGTGCGACGGCATCCCGGCGCGCTTCCCCGTCGGTTCGCATACCCGCTCGACCGGGCACTGCGGATTCGAAGAATCGGGAATGCACGGTGCCGGGCCGGCCGGCGCCCGCGGGTCGGCCCGTACCGGTAGCCCTCGCCGGCGGGGGTCAGGCCCCTGGGCATCCACCCGCACGCGCCGGCCGAACGCAGGGAGGCCGGGTGTGTGCCGGGGGCCGGGCCGACCGGTGTCCCGTGGCCACGGCGCCAGACGCGGACCGCGGGAGGCTCAGGCCCAGCGCTGGTGGGTGCCGGCGTCGCAGGTGCGGGTGTGGACCTGGCCGGTCGCATCGCCCTCCAGGCAGTGGCCCGAGAGCGCGTACCTGAGGACGTAGGCGGAGGACGAGGAGACGATCCACCGCCCGCGCGCCGCGGTGGTGCAGCTGTAGGTGACGACCTCGCCGAGGGTGTCGCTGTCCAGACAGCGGCCCGTGACCTGGTTCTTCAGGTAGTAGCCGGAGGTGGAGCCGGAGACCGTCCACCTCTGCTGGGCGCCGGCGTCGCAGACGCGCGTGTAGACCCGGTCCGTCGCGTCGCTCTCCAGGCAGCGGCCCGTGGCGACGTTCATGAATTGCTCGGTGCCCGGGACGGCGGCCTGCGCCGGGCCCGGCACGGCGAGGAGTCCGGCCCCGGCCATCGTGGCGGAGCACAGGACGGAAACCAGGCTCTTTCGCTTGAACATCGTCGCCCTCTCGTAACGCCCTGGTGGTGGTGAACGCTTCTCGGTCCGCTCCGACGTGGCCGGGGCCGTACCAGCGGGAAGGCGGCACCTCCGAAGGGACCGGAGGTGCCGCCCTGCGTGCTCGTGCCACGGCCGTCGGGCCGCTGCTCGGAGATCCGCCCGTCAGCGCGGGGGACGGCCGCCGGCCTCCTCGGCGGGCGGCGGAGTCCCGCCGTGCGGCGGCGGTGCGCCACCTGCTCGCGCGGCGGGCGCCTCCGTCATCGGGGCGGCTTCCGTCCGGGGCGGGACCTCACGGGTCCGTCGCACCGCGGGAGGATCAGGTCCAGCGCTGGTAGTTGCCGGAGTTGCAGGAGTGCGTGTAGACGTCCCGCGCGGCGTTGCTGTCCAGACAGAAGCCCGTGGAGACGTTCTTCAGCACCCAACCGGCACCACTGGTGTAGATGGTCCAGCGCTGGTAGTTGCCGGAATTACAGGAGTGCGTGTAGACGTTCCGCGCCGCATTGCTGTCCAGACAGTAACCGGTGGCCTGGTTCTTCAGGACGTAGCCGGCGCCGGAGGAGTAGACCGACCAGTTCTGGTAGGCGCCGCCGTTGCAGCCGAGGGTGTAGACGTTCCGCGCGGCATTGCTGTCCAGACAGAAGCCCGTGGAGACGTTCCGGAGTTGCTCGGTGCCCGGAATGGCGGCCTGCGCCGGTGCGGACACGGCGAGCACTCCGGCGCCGGCCATGGCAGCGGAGGCTAAGGCAGAAACCAGGGTCTTTCGCTTGAACATGATTTCCCTCTTTCGTGATCGCCGTTGTCGCTGGGAAACGTATCCGAGGTGATCGACGGGAACAACGGCAGTGACGGTCTCCGTTTCCTCAACAGACGTGTGCGCGCCAAGAGTTACATCCCATGAATAGTGCGCACGGCTGGTGGTAGAAGCACCCGCCACGGCGCCCGAGAACCACGGCATCGGGGTGATTTGACCATCGGAAACGGAGTTCCGTGCTCCAACCTTCGGACGCCCGAAGCACCGAAAGATGCCCGATCGTTCCCCTTGTTCGCATCGAACGGCTACACCGGAACAGGAAATTCCATGGACGGGAACAGGCGGGATAGGTTTGTCTTTGCCTCGAAATCAGGCCTGTTTCCCCAACCCGTACGGATCCCGGAATTCGGCGACGGGCCCGCCCCCTACCGGAGAACGACGCGGCGAGGCTTCCCGTTCCCGTACACGGAGGCGATCGGGCGTGCCCGCCAGGAGCACGGACCCCGGGATTCCTTCCCGATCAACTCCGGTTCGCGGTCGGGGCGCTCCGTCCCCCCGACGGGATGCACCGCGGAATTCCCCGCGGCGTCGGGTGCGGACCTGCGACCCCATCCGAAGTCCGGCCCTGTCGCCGGGGTTTCCGGAGGGCGGCGGAGCCTCGGCCATGGTCCCGCCGCCGGCCGTCCGGGGTGGTGCGGGCGTCGGGCTCGGAGGGACGTCGAGCGGCGGCCTCGTCGCCCCCGGACCCACGGAGCCCTTCGCGGCCCCTCGGAGGGGCTCCGCGTCTCGACGCCGACGGGGTCGCTCGGGCCGAGCCCTGCCTCCGCCTCCGCGGGAGTGCCACCGCGTCGACCCGGCGCCGGCCCGAGGGTCCGCCGGCCGCGGGTCGGCCGCCTCGCCGGCCGTCGCGATTGTGAAGATCAGTGCCCGGAACCGGACTTGAACCGGTACGCCCCGCGCGGGGCAGCGAGGTTTAAGCTCGCCGTGTCTGCATTCCACCATCCGGGCCCGGGCCGTGGCGCCGTGACCAGGGGTCCGAGCCTATCCGGACGGGTAGTCCGAACAGCCGAGTCACAGCCCGATGTTGTCTGATTTTATTGAGGTCTGAGGGAGCATCAGACACCAGGGCCCTCCTCTTCGCACCCGGAGATCGTGGTCATCGACGGGTCACGGCCGTGTCGGTGGAATGACGGGATTTCACCGTCCGTGTAGGGGGTCGTTCGGTCGTTCGCGTGGGTTTCGGCCACCAGGATGCGACGGGTCGTCAGCTCGGCGATCCTCACATCACCCACACGAGTCCCTCTGGCACCCTCCACCAGACCACCACACACAGCCGGACCACCCGTCTCGGACATCCGGCGGGGGCGTCACCAGTTGCGTTCCTCGATCAACCGCTCGGGGTCCGCGTCCGCGAATCCGTAGGCCTCGGCCACGAGGAAGAACGACTCGCCGATCTCCTCGCGGGCCACGGTCTCGAACTCGCTGCCCGCCGCGTCGAAGGCGGACTCCAGGTCGTTGAACTCCCGGGTCGCGACCGCGGTGAGGGCGTACAGCGCCGTGAGGTCCACCACCGGTGCAGCCTCGATGCGCTCGCAGAGCCGCAGCAGGATCGCCTTGCCCCGGTCGACCAGGTGGTCGGGGAAGTAGTCGTCGGCGTACATGCCCGCCAGGAGCCCGGAATCGGCGAGCTCGTGGATCTTCTGGTTGTCGACCGGCACGGTGGCCCGTCCTCTCGTCGGCTCGGTCCGGCGCCGTCGACGACGGCGCCCGGCGGCCGGCCCGGCGGGGTCCGGCCGCGCCCCACTGTGCACGGCGGCACTGACACCCCCGGGCAGACCCCGGGCGGATGCGGGGGTCCTCCCCAGGTATGACGGCGACGGGCCCGGTCCGTCTGAGGACTGTCACCGGAACGGGAACAACGGCTGACTCCACGGCGCGGATCAACGGACAAGATGAATGACGTACCGCACCGACCCCGACAGGAGCCTCCTCCCGTGACCACCTACTCCATCGCCGACCGGGCCACGGGCGTGGCCGCGCGTGCCACCGAGCTCAGCAAGGTTTACGGCCAGGACGAGACCGAGGTGGTCGCGTTGGACCGGGTCAGCGTCGATTTCCACCAGGCCCGGTTCACCGCGATCATGGGCCCCTCGGGCTCCGGGAAGTCGACGCTGATGCACTGCGTCGCGGGCCTCGACACCTTCACCGGCGGCTCCGTCAAGATCGGTGAGACCGAGTTGGGCAGCCTCAAGGACAAGCAGCTCACCCAGCTCCGCCGCGACAAGATCGGTTTCATCTTCCAGGCGTTCAACCTGCTGCCGACACTGACCGCCCTGGAGAACATCACCCTCCCCATGGACATCGCCGGCCGCAAGCCCGACCGACAGTGGCTGGACACCGTGATCGACATGATCGGGCTCCGGGCCCGACTCGGCCACCGCCCCACCCAGCTCTCCGGCGGCCAACAACAACGCGTCGCCGTCGCCCGCGCCCTCGCCTCCCGCCCCGAGATCATCTTCGGCGACGAACCCACCGGCAACCTCGACTCCCGCTCCGGCGCCGAAGTCCTCGGCTTCCTCCGCAACTCGGTGCGCGAACTCGGCCAGACCGTCGTCATGGTCACCCACGACCCCGTCGCCGCCTCCTACGCCGACCGCGTCATCTTCCTCGCCGACGGACGCATCGTCGACGAACTCCACACCCCCACCGCCGACGCCGTCCTCGACCGCATGAAGGCCTTCGACGCCAAGGGCCGCACCAGCTGACACCACCGGCCACCCCACCACCCGCACCGCAGCCCGGCCGCCACCCCCTGCCGCACCGCCGCATCGCCGCCACCCGGCCCTCACCCCAGGACACCACACCCATGCTCCGTACCGCCTTGCGCAACGTCCTCGCGCACAAGGCCAGGCTGCTGATGACCGTACTCGCAGTCATGCTCGGCGTCGCCTTCGTCTCCGGCACCCTGGTCTTCACCGACACCCTCGGCAACGCCTTCCGCAACCAATCCGCCAAGAGCTACGACAACATCGCCGTCGCCGTCGAGGGCCCCTACGGAGACAGCACGGAGGCGGGCATCCCCGCCGCCACGCTCAAGAAGATCGAGGGCCTGGACGGGGTCGCCGCGGTCACCGGCCGGGTCTCCGGCTTCGCCGGGGTCGCCGACCAGGACGGCGAACTGATCGGCAGCGGCTGGTCCAACAAGGGCGGCAACTTCGCCCCCGACAAGGACGGCAAGGACGCCGCCTACGACTTCGTCCAGGGCACCGGCCCGGTCGAGGCCGCCCAGATCGCCCTCGACAAGACCACCGCCGACGCGGGGAAGTACCGGGTCGGCGACACCGTGCGGGTCGCTTCGACCGGGCCCGTCAAGGAGTTCGTCCTCACCGGGATCTTCACCACCGAGGACGGCGCCGTGAACGCGGGCGGCAGCCTGGTGCTGTTCGACACCGAGGTGGCCCAGCGGCAGTACCTTCAGGCCGGACGGTTCCAGAACCTGACCGTCGCCGCCGAGCCCGGCGTCCCCGCCGAGCGCGTCCTCGCGGGCGTCGAGCCGCTGCTGCCCAAGGACTCCCAGGCCAAGACCGCGCAGGCGTGGGCCGACGAGGAGGCCAAGGAGATCGAGTCCGGCATGGCCGGCATGAACGCGATGCTACTGGCCTTCGCCGGCATCGCGCTCTTCGTCGGCATCTTCCTGATCGCCAACACCTTCACCATGCTGGTCGCCCAGCGCACCCGGGAACTGGCCCTGATGCGGGCCGTCGGCGCCTCCCGCCGCCAGGTCAAGCGGTCCATCATCCTGGAGGCCCTCTTCGTTGGCACCCTGGCCTCCGCCATCGGCTTCGGCGTCGGCCTCGGCCTCGCCACCGGCCTGCGCTCCGCCATGGACTCCTGGGGCGTCAAGATCCCCGCCGGCCCCCTGGTCGTCTCCCCCACCGCAGTCCTCGCCGCCCTCGGCGTCGGCATCGCCGTCACCGTCCTCGCCGCCTGGCTCCCCGCCCGCCGCGCCGCGAAGATCCCGCCGGTCGCCGCCATGAGCAGCGTCCACGCGGCCGCCACCGCCAAGTCCCTGCTGGTGCGGAACGTCATCGGCTCGGTCCTCACCGGCGCCGGCGCGCTGGCCATCGTGGGCGGCGCCTCCTCGGGCGGTTCGAGCGGCCGGATGATGATCGGCGCGGGCGCCTTCCTGGCCCTCATCGGCGTCATCGTGCTCATCCCGCAACTGGCCCGCCCCGTCATCGCCGTCTTCCGGCCCTTCCTGATGAAGGCCTTCGGGGTCTCCGGCAAGCTCGCCGCGCAGAACGCCGTCCGCAACCCGCGCCGCACCGGGGCCACCGCCTCCGCGCTCGCCATCGGCCTGACCCTGGTCACCGGCCTGACCGTGCTCGGCGCCACCCTCGGGCAGGCCATCGACCGCACCACCACCGACAACCTGCGGGGCGACTACGCGGTCACCATGGCCAGCGGGCACTCCCTGGACGAGTCGGCGGTGGCGGCGGTGGCCAAGGCCGAGGGCCTGACCGCGTTCTCCGCGCAGCAGGCCGCGCACCTGGACATCGACGGCGAGCACCGAGCGGCCTCCGGGATCGACCCGGCCGGGGTGGCCGAGGTGTTCGACCTGCCCGTCGTGAACGGCTCCCTGGACACCCTCGCCGAGGGCCGGATCGCCGTCGCCGAGAAGACCGCCGACGAGCAGGGCTGGAAGGCCGGGGACACCGTCTCCGCCACCTTCGAGGGCAAGGGCAAGAAGGACGTCCGGAAGCTGACCATCGGGGCCGTCTACGAGGACAACGAGTTCGTCTCCCCCTACCTCGTCCCGCGCGAGGTGTTCGCCCCCTACGAGGAGCGGCCGGAGATCCGCGAGATCTGGGTGAAGATGGAGGGCGGCGCCACCGAGGCCAACAAGCAGGCGCTGATCGACGCCCTCGGGGACAACCCGGCCGTGGCCGTGCAGGACGAGCAGGAGATCCGCGACGCGTTCGGCGGCGTCATCAACGTGATGCTCAACATCATGTACGGGCTGCTGGCGATGGCCCTGATCATCGCGGTGCTCGGCGTCGTCAACACCCTGGCCATGTCGGTGTTCGAACGGCAGCAGGAGATCGGCATGCTGCGGGCGATCGGCCTGGACCGGCCCCGCGTCAAGCGGATGATCCGCCTGGAGGCCATCGTGATCTCGATGTACGGCGCCGTCGTCGGCATCGCGCTCGGCTCCTTCCTCGGCTGGGCCGTCGGCGAGACGATCCGCGACAGCATCCCCGGCTACGAGCTGGTGATCCCCTTCGGCCGCGTCGGGCTCTTCCTGCTGCTGGCCGGCCTGGTCGGTGCCCTGGCCGCACTCTGGCCGGCGCGCAGCGCCGCCAAGCTGAACATGCTGACGGCCATCAAGACGGAGTAGCCGCCGGGGACCCCCCTCCCGGTGCGGCTCCTCCCGCCCCGGCACCGGATCGCCTCCGGTGCCGGGGCGCTCCGGTGCCCGGGCGCTCCGCGCGTCGCGGTCCGGCGGGGTTCAGCGCGGCAGGGGCAGCGGGTCGTCCGGTGCCGGCTCCTCCCGTGCGCCGGGGGCGTGCGGGACGGCCGGCGGGGCGGCCATCAGCGGGTCGGCCGTCCAACTGCGGGTGCGCAGCGGCAGCCCCGACGCGCCGGAGCCGGTGGTGCGGACGGCGAGGATCTGGTTGACGCCGATCCGGTTGCGCTCGAAGGAGAGCGCGGACGCGGCCATGTAGAGCCGCCACACCCGGGCCCGTCCCGGGGAGGTGAGCGCGGCCGCGTGCGCCCAGCCGGCCTCCAGGTTGCCCACCCAGTGGCGCAGGGTCAGGGCGTAGTGCTCACGGATCGACTCCAGGTCGCGGACCTCGAACCCGGCCCGTTCCAGGACGCCCACCGTGGTGCCGACCGGTGCCAGCTCGCCGTCCGGGAAGACGTACGCGTCGATGAACTCGTCCAGCCGGTAGGCGGACTCGTCGCCCCGCGGACGGCGGGAGATCTGGTGGTTGAGCAGCCGCCCGCCGGGCCGCAGCAGGTCGTGGAGGTCACGCGCGTACTCCAGGTAGCGGTCCGCACCGACGTGTTCCGCCATCCCGATCGAGGAGACGGCGTCGTAGGGCCCGTCGTGGACGTCGCGGTAGTCCTGGAGGCGGATCTCCACCAGGTCGGAGAGTCCCGCCCGGGCGACCCGCTCCCGGGCGTGGGCGGCCTGCTCCCGCGACAGGGTCACCCCGACCACCGCGGCCCCGTGCTCCCGCGCCGCGTGCAACGCCATGGAGCCCCAGCCGCACCCCACGTCCAGCAGCCGCACCCCGGGGCGCAGCCCCAGTTTGCGGGCGACCAGCTCCAGTTTGGCCTGTTGGGCGTCCTCCAGGTCCCCCGCGGCACGGGCGGGGTCGTCCCAGTAGGCGCACGAATAGACCATGGACGGGCCGAGGACCAGCCCGTAGAAGTCGTTGCCCACGTCGTAGTGGTGGCTGACGGCCCGTCGGTCGCTGTGGCGGGTGTGCAGGTGCGGCCGGCGGGTGCGGTGGCGCTCCTCGCGGGGCGGGCGCGGCGGCGGCAGCGGGCCGGCCAGGGCGGCCAGTTCGCGGGCCGCCGCGCGCACCGCGGGATCGCGCAGCAGGGCGAGCGGGCCCGGGGCCCGCCCCTCCGGCCCGTGCAGCAGCCCGGCCAGCGCCTCCAGCACCGCGTACAGGTCGCCCTCGACCTCGATCTCCCCGGCGACCCAGCCGCGCGCCAGCCCGAGTTCCCCCGGCTTCCACAGCAGCCGGCGCAGGGCCCGGCGCCGGCGGATCACCAGGGTGGGGGGCGGCGGGGCGGGGCTCCGGTCGGGCGTCGTGGGGGACGGATCGGACTCCGTTCCGTCCCAGGCCCGGATGCGGAACGGGAGGGGGGCGTCGAGGTGGCGCTCGGCGAGGCGGCGGATTCGGTGGGCGGCGGACGGCATCGCGGGGTCCCTCCGTGGCGGGCTGCTGACGGTCGCTCACCACGTAAACACCGGTGGCCGGGTCGGACCGTCCCGGCCGCCGGTTCCCCCGTCGGTTTTCCGTCACTGCCCTCCGGGTGGCGGAACGGTCCGGAGCACCGGGCGCCCCCCGCCCGGCGGGGCCCGGACGGGCCGAGGGGCCGTCCGCACCACGGATGGCGGACGGCCCCTCGGGACGTGCTCGGGCTCGGATCAGGCGCTGACCTGGGCCGGCTCCTCCTGCTTCGCCGCGGGCGGCGGGGTCGGCTTGGCGGCCTCGTAGAACTCCTCGCGGGGGGTCTCGATCGCACCGAGCGACACGACCTCGCGCTTGAGGAACATCGCGAGGGTCCAGTCCGCGAAGACCCGGATCTTGCGGTTCCAGGTCGGCATGGCCATGCCGTGGTAGCCACGGTGCATGTACCAGGCGAGACGGCCACGGAGCTTGATCTTGAACTTGCCCATGACGATCATCGCGACGCCCTTGTGCAGGCCGAGGCCCGCGACCGCGCCCTTGTTGGCGTGGCTGTACTCCTGCTGCGGGAAGCCCCGCATGCCGGAGATGACGTTGTCGCCGAGGACCTTGGCCTGGCGCAGCGCGTGCTGGGCGTTGGGCGGGCACCAGGCGTTGGGGTTGCCGGCCTTGCGGCCGACGAGGTCCGGCACCTGGGCGTTGTCGCCGGCGGCCCAGATGTAGTCGCTGCCCTGCACCTGGAGGGTGGTCTGGGTGTCGACGTGGCCGCGCGGGCCCAGCGGCAGGCCGAAGCGGGCCAGCGCCGGGTTGGGCTTGACGCCGGCGGTCCACACGAGGGTGCCGGCGTCGACCTCCAGGCCGTTCTTCAGCACCACGTGGCCGTCGACGCAGGACTCCATGGAGGTGTTGAGGTAGACCTCGACCCCCCGGCCCTCCAGGTGGTCCTTGCCGTACTTGCCGAGCTTGGGGCCCACCTCGGGCAGGATCTTGTCGGCCGCGTCGACCAGCACGAAGCGCATGTCCTCGCGGGAGACGCTGCCGTAGTACTTGGCCGCGTCGCGGGCCATGTCCTCGACCTCGCCGATGGTCTCGGCACCCGCGAAGCCACCGCCGACGAAGACGAAGGTGAGCGCCTTGCGGCGGATCTCCTCGTCGGTCGTGGAGTCGGCCTTGTCGAGCTGCTCCAGAACGTGGTTGCGCAGGCCGATGGCCTCCTCGACGCCCTTCATGCCGATGCCCTGCTCGGCGAGGCCGGGGATCGGGAAGGTGCGGGAGACGGCGCCGAGCGCGATCACCAGGTAGTCGAAGGGCAGCTCGTACGCGTCGCCGACGAGGGGCGCGACGGTCGCGACCTTGCGGTCCTGGTCGATGGTGGTGACCCGGCCGGTGAGGACCTCCGCCTTGGGGAGCACGCGTCGCAGCGGAACGACGACGTGCCGCGGGGAGATGTTGCCGGCGGCGGTTTCGGGGAGGAAGGGCTGGTACGTCATGTACGACCGCGGGTCGACGACCGTGACCGTCGCCTCGCCGTACCGCATCTTCTTGAGAATGCGGCGCGCCGCGTACAGACCGACGTACCCACCGCCTACTACGAGGATCCTGGGACGCTCCGTGGTGCTCATGCCATCGAGTATCCACCCGGCGGGGAGGGGTACTTCGTGCGCCCCTTCACAAGGTTCGTTGGACCCTCTGCTATAGTGCGCGACCCACGTGATGGAGGTCATGCGGGCCCGGGGGAACCCGCACCGTTCCCGATACGTTGGGACACCCCTGTCAACACCGTCTGAGCTGCACCGCAGACCCTCGACCCGGTCCTCTTCACCCCCGCGCGCCCGGCGCGCGTAACACGCCTGGAACACCCCACAGTCACCCGACTCGGGACCTTGGACCCGTAGCGGGGGGTCTCGGGGGGCTTCAGGGCCCTCGCCTGGCACTTTTTCCTTGTGAAGAACTTCACGAAGTTTCTCCCGGAGGGTGTCCCGAACGGCCCGGAACGGCGGGTTCGGAGCCCTTCCGAGCGGCACGGAAGCCCTCTTCCGGAGGCGGGGGCGGAGGCGGGAACGCGGGGCGTTCAGTGCCGGCGGGCGTCCTGCTCCCGGAGCACCACGTAGTGGCGGTCCCGGAAGACCGTGGTGTACGAGGCCCCCGGGTGCGCCCGTTCCGCGTAGCCGACGTAGTCGCCGTCCGACGCCGGGTTCCATCCCCCCAGGTCGACGACGACGTACTCGGGCAGCAGGGGTTCGGCGTTGCCCACCCACAGCACCCGGGCGTGGTCCACCAGGTGCGACAGGATGCCGCCGCTGGTCTCCACGGTCGCCCCGGCGGGCACCCGGGCGACCACCTGGGCCGCCGATGCGGCACGGTCCGAGGCGCGGTAGGTGTCCGGGGAGGCGAGCTGGGCGATCGGGAACCGGCCGCACAGGGTGAGGGCCACCGCGAGGACGGCCGGCACGGTGCCCGCCGCGTAGCCCCTGAGCCAGGGGCGCGGGGACTGTCGCAGTCGGGCGACCCCGTCCAGGAGGGCGACGAAGAGCAGGGGCATGAGGACCGCGTCGTAGTGCCAGTCGGTGCTCCAGTAGTGGGGTTCCCCGGAGAGGAACCGCCAGCCCAGGGTGGGCACGACGAGGAGCACCAGGCGGGAGCGGAAGGCCACGAAGGCGGTGATGCCGAACAGCAGGAGCAGGGTGGTCAGTTTGGCTTCGGTGCCGTCGAGGAAGAGGCCGGCCAGGTTCCCCGGGCCCAGCGAGGAGCCCTCGTCCATCTTGCGCCAGTACTCGTACTTCCCGCCGTTGTTCATCGCCGGTATCAGGACCAGCACGATGACGGCGCACCCCGCGAGCCCCGAGGCGAGCAGCACCGCCCCCGCCCGGCGCCCCCCTTCGGCCAGCACGTACAGGCCGGCCACGGCCACCGTCAGCCCGAGGTCCTCCTTGACCAGGAGCAGCGGCAACAGCCACCGGGCGGCCGCCCACCACCGGCGCAGCAGGAGTTGCTCCCCCGCGAACGCCAGCAGCGGGACGGCGAAGCATATTTCGTGGAAGTCGAAGTAGACCGCGCTCTGGACGCCCCAGGACAGGGCGTAGGCGCAGCCCAGCATCATTCCCTTCGTCCGGTCGGTGGCGCGGATCGCGGCGCGGGTGATCGGCACCACGGAGAGCGCGAACAGCGCGGCCTGCACGGTCAGCAGGGTGATCGCGCTGGGAAAGACTTTGTACAGCGGCGCCAGCAGCACCAGGATCGGGCTGAAGTGGTCCCCGAGAATGTTGAACCCGACGCCCTTGATGTCGGACACCGGGGCTTCCAGGGCCGCGTACGACCGGACGACCTGGACGAATATCCCGAGGTCCCAGGAGCCGTTCTCGACCTGGACGAAGCGGCGGATCGAGAGGGTGGCGTAGGCCAGGAACGCCACCGCGGCCAACAGCCACAGCGCGCGGGGCGCGTGGAGGAAGCCGGGTGCGCGGACCCTGCGGCGCCGCTGTTCTCCGGGGAGCGCGGTCGGGCGGGCAGGGGCTTCCTGGTGCTGTGTCATCCGACGGTCTCCGCGACGCTCTTCAGTGTTCGCCTCCTGGTCCGGAACCGGCCCGCCGTCCCGGTCAGGACCGGCGTCATCGCCCCGGGAGCGGACCGCGACGTCCTGGCCGCCCGCCGCGGGCGGCCGGCCCGCGAAGTCCTGGCCGGGATTCGCCTTTCGCCGCCGAACGAGTGCGGAGCAATAGTACCCGTCATACGAATCGCCTCAAGATGGCGATTCGATCTTCACGGGAAAGGGAATTCGGCAAGCCCGGAGTCGGCCATTCCAGATATGCCGGGGGCCGGACCCGCAGGCACCGTCCGCTCGGCGGGAAACGCCCATGTGGACCGGATGCACATAAACGTGTCAACAGAGCGAACGGGCAAGGGACCTGAGGGAAATTCCCCGGGAATGCGGCGGGGGGAGCCCCTTCGGGTTCGCCTCGTGGGAGCCGCTCGCCGCTGCCGCCTCGAAGTCGTCCGCGCCCCGCCGTCGGGCGGGCGGGTCCGCGGCGTCCCGCCACCCACCGGGAACCGCGACGGGCGGATCGACGCCGCGCCCGTCCTGACCACGTCGACCGCGCTGTGCGACGACCCGTACCGCGAGGACGCCGACGTCAAGAAGCTCACCGGCCCGTCGGGCCGCTACCGGCTCCGGGTCGGAAGCCACCGCATCGCCTACCAGATCAACGATGGTGAACTCGTCGTCCTCGTCGTCAAGGTGGGCGACCGGCGGGACGTCCACCGCAACCCGTAGGCGATCAGGCCAAGGACCAGGCGATGCCGTCGAGGATGTCGTGCTCGCTGACGACGACCTCGTCCGCGCCGACGCGTTCCATGATCGCCAGCAGCACCAGGGCGCCCGGTCCGATGACGTCCACGCGGCCCGGGTGCAGCACCGGGATGGCCGCGCGCTCGGCGTGGGTGGCGGTGAGCAGGCGCTCGGTGATCTCGCGGACCCGGGCGTAGGGGACGCGGGCGTGGTGGATCGCGGTGGAGTCGTACTCCGGCAGGTCCAGGGCGATGCCGGCGACCGTGGTCACCGAACCGGCGAGGCCGACCAGGGTGCGGGCCTCGCGCAGCGGCACGGACCGCTCCGCGAGGTCGAGTGCCGCCTCGACGTCCGCGCGGATCGCGGCCACCTGTGCCGGGGTCGGCGGATCGGCGACGGTGCCCCCGTGGACGAGGTGGCGTTCGGTCATGCGGACGCAGCCGACGTCCACCGAGCGGGCGGCGCGCACCCGGTCCTCGCCGACGACGAACTCCGTGGAGCCGCCGCCGATGTCCACCACCAGGTACGGCCCCGGCAGGTCGCTGCGGCCGGTCAGACCGCCGGTGGCGCCGACGAAGGAGAACTCCGCCTCCTGGTCCCCGGTGATGACCTCCGGGTCCACGCCGAGGATCCGGCGCACCCCGCGCACGAACTCCTCGCGGTTCTCGGCGTCCCGGCTGGCCGAGGTCGCGACGAAGCGCAGGTGCCGGGCGCCGTGCTCCTCGATGACGGCCGCGTACGCGCGGCAGGCGGCGAAGGTGCGCTCCAGGGCCTCGGGGGCGAGCCGGCCGGTGCGGTCCACGTCCTGGCCGAGGCGGACGATGGTCATCCGGCGGTCGAGGTCGGTGAGGGTGCCCGTCGCCGGGTCCACGTCCGCCACCAGCAGCCGGATGGAGTTGGTGCCGCAGTCGATCGCGGCGACCCGGGTCATCGGGCGTCCCCCTCGCCCGCCGGACCGCCGAAGCCGCCGCCGTTGGCGCCGAGGGTCAACAGGTCCTGGTGCGGGGGCGTCACGCACGGGCCCTTGCGCCACCACTCGGGCAGCAGGGCCAGCGCCTCGTCGCCGAGGGGGTTCACCCCGGGCCCGGACACCAGCGAGTGGGCCACCAGGACGTGCAGGCACTTCACGCGGTCGGGCATGCCCCCGGCACTGGGGAAGCCGGTCAACTCCTCGATCTCGTCGCGACGCCGGAGGTAGTCCTCGTGCGCGGCCCGGTAGCCGGCGGCCAGTTCGGGGTCGGTGCCCAGGCGTTCGGTCATCTCCTTCATCAGACCGCTGGCCTCCAGCGTGCCGATCGCCGAGTTGGCGCGCGGGCACGTCAGGTAGTAGAGCGTCGGGAAGGGGGTCCCGTCCGGCAGCCTCGGAGCCGTCTCCACGACGTCCGGCAGGCCGCAGGGGCAGCGGTGCGCGATGGCGCGCAGGCCCCGCGGGGGGCGTCCGAGCTGCTCCCGGAAGGCCGAGACGTCGGCTTCGGTCGGCTCGGTGCGCGGGGTGGTCGGCGGAGCGGTTTCCATGCCTGGGGCTGTGTCTTTCGGTTTCGGGCACGGCCCGGGGGTTCCCGGGCCGTCGAGGGGTGCGCGCGGACGGGTCAGGGGGACGGGGCCGGGGACTCCCGCCTCGCTCCGCCCGCGCCCTCCGGCCGGTCCGCCCGGTCGAGGCCGCCCCACAGGGTGGCGTACCAGGCGCGGTCGGGCGAGCCGCGGTCGGCGCGCGGGTCCTGCGCGGACCGCGGGTCCACGATGGTGTAGCCGATCTCACCGGGCAGCACGTAGTGCAGCCGCTCCCTGATCCGCTGCTCGGCGTAGGCGTCGTCCTGCCAGCGGGCCTTGGCGTCCCGGAGCTGTTCGACGCGGGCGCGGGCGTCCTCGCGGTCCTGGAGCTGGTCGGCGATCTCGGCGCGCTGGGAGACGTACTGGCGCAGCGGGAGGGCGAGGGCGACGGCCAGGGTGCACACCACCAGCGTCAGCAGGGCGGCCCGGCCGGTGAGGCGGGAGCGGCGCGCCTGACGGCGGGTCTGGGAGCGGTAGACCCGGGCGGCGGTCTGCTCGCCGAGCACCCGCAGCCTGGTCGCGGTCGAGAACCGGTCCCGGTCCTTGACGGCCATCTCTCGGCCTCCCCGTCACTCCCGTGATGTGCGTACGTCCCCGCACACGGTACGGGACCGGGTGCGGGGACGTTCGCAGCCACCCTCGCCGGTGCCCGGTCGGGGGCCCGGACGGGGGTGGCCGCGCGGCTCGTGCCGATCAGCCCTTGAAGCGGGGGAAGGCGCTGCGACCGGCGTACACGGCGGCGTCGTCGAGGATCTCCTCGATGCGCAGCAGCTGGTTGTACTTGGCGACGCGCTCGGAGCGGGCCGGGGCACCGGTCTTGATCTGGCCGCAGTTGGTGGCGACGGCGAGGTCGGCGATGGTGACGTCCTCGGTCTCGCCGGAGCGGTGGCTCATCATGCACTTGAAGCCGCTGCGCTGGGCGAGCTCCACGGCGTCCAGGGTCTCGGTGAGCGAACCGATCTGGTTGACCTTGACGAGCAGGGCGTTCGCGGAGTTCTCCTCGATGCCGCGGGCCAGGCGCTCGGGGTTGGTGACGAACAGGTCGTCGCCGACGAGCTGGACCTTGTCGCCGAGGCGGCTGGTGATCTCGTTCCAGCCGGCCCAGTCGTCCTCGAACAGCGGGTCCTCGATCGAGACCAGCGGGTACGCGTCGACGAGCTCCGCGTAGTAGTCGGTCATCTCGGCGGCGGTGCGCTCCTTGCCCTCGAAGACGTACACGCCGTCCTTGTAGAACTCGGAGGCGGCCACGTCGAGGGCGAGGGCGACCTGCTGGCCGGGGGTGTAACCGGCCTCCTTGATCGCTTCGAGGATCAGGTCGAGGGCCTCGCGGTTGGAGCCGAGGTTGGGGGCGAAGCCGCCCTCGTCGCCGAGGCCGGTGTTCAGGCCCTTGGCCTTCAGCACCTTCTTCAGGGTGTGGTAGACCTCGGTGCCCCAGCGCAGGGCCTCGGAGAAGGACTCGGCGCCGATCGGCGCGATCATGAACTCCTGGATGTCCACGTTGGAGTCGGCGTGCGAGCCGCCGTTCAGGATGTTCATCATCGGCACCGGCAGCAGGTGCGCGTTGGGGCCGCCCAGGTAGCGGAACAGCGGCAGGTCGCTGGCCTCGGAGGCGGCGTGCGCGACGGCGAGGGAGACGCCGAGGATGGCGTTGGCGCCGAGCGAGGACTTGTCCGGGGTGGCGTCCAGGTCGAACATCGCCTGGTCGATCAGGCGCTGCTCGGTGGCGTCGTAGCCGACGAGCTCCGGACCGATCTGCTCGATGACCGCGAGGACGGCCTTCTCGACGCCCTTGCCGCCGTAGCGGTTGGCGTCGCCGTCCCGCAGTTCGAGGGCCTCGAAGGCGCCCGTGGAGGCGCCGGACGGAACGGCGGCACGGCCGGTGCTGCCGTCGTCGAGGCCGACCTCGACCTCGACCGTGGGATTGCCTCGGGAGTCCAGGATTTCCCGGGCTACGACGACGTCGATGGACGGCACGAGCATCTCCTTCTGGGATGTGACGCGAGTATGCGGGGCCGGTGGTCCCGCCGCCCCTGAGCCTAACGGCCCCGGGGAGGTCGGCCACTCGGCCGCCCGCCCTGTGGACAAACGGAAACCAAATTGTTCCGTCCGCAAACAAATGGGTGCCCGGGGCTTCACTTGAGCCCCGGGCGTGTCGGATTTCCGGGGGCTCCCGGACACACCTCCGCCCCGGCGCGGGGATCGTGCACCGGGGCGGACTGACCCGAGGGGACGGGTCCCGGTCGGGCCGGGGCGCGGCTCGACCGGGGGGTGCGGCTCGCGGCCGGGGCGGGCCGGAGCCTGGGGTGGTCCGAACGGCCGGGGCGTGCCCGGCCCCCGGCGCACGCACCGATGGGGCGGCGCGGCGGCGGGAGCGGGTCCCCGGCGCGGGGTCAGGAGAGGTGGAGCTGCTGACCCGGGTAGATGAAGTCGGCGTCGTCGATGATGTCGTCGTTCAGCTCGAACAGCCGCTGCCAGCCGCCCTTGACGCCCTCGGCCGCGGCGATGGCGCTCAGGCTGTCGCCCCGGACGACCTTGTACTCGCCGTCGCCCTTCTGCACCTTCTTGCCGGTGGGGGTCTGGACCGTCTTGGCCGGAGCGGCGGGCTTCGCCTGCGGGGCCGGCTGCGCGGGCTGGGCCGCCGGGGCGCGGTCCTGGGTGCGGGCGGCGCGCTGCTCGGTCTGCTGCTTGGGTGCGGCCTGCTGCTGCGGCGCGGTCTGCTGCGGCTGGGGCTTGGGGGCGGCCTGCTGCTGGGGCACGGCGGCGCCGCCGCCGTAGGGGGCGTTGGACAGGCCGACGCCGCAGCTCGGCCAGGCGCCCTTGCCCTGACCCGCGAGGACCTTCTCGGCTATCTCGATCTGCTGCGCCTTGGAGGCCAGGTTGGCGGTGGGCGCGTACTTGGTGCCGCCGAAGGCGGCCCAGGTGGAGGCGGAGAACTGGAGGCCGCCGTAGTAACCGTTGCCGGTGTTGATGGACCAGTTGCCGCCCGACTCGCACTGGGCGACGCGGTCCCACTCGGCGGCGGTGGCGGCCGACGCGCTGGTCGCCGTCATCAGCGGGGCGGCCACGGCCGCACCGGTCACACCCGCGACGGTGACGATTCGGGTGGCCTTGCCGGGCTTGCGGTGCTTGCCCTTGCCGGAGAACAGCATGAGTCATCCCCTCACCGACGCCTACGAGGTGAGCTGTCGGGTTCGGGCCGAGTGAGTGCCCGGCCGCGCCTGACGCGCGGCTCCACCCCTAGCCGTCCGGTGGCCCGTCGGGAGTCCCGTTTCGACTCCCGAGGCCGGCCCGTTCGGCGCTTACCTTGGTTCCCCCGCTCCTGCCAACGGCGCTTCACGCGACGACTGGTCCCGAGCCACCGTCGGCAGGATTCGGCGTGACGGCGATCGGTGTCCGCATCGGCGAACGGCACTGACCGTATGCATGGGCGGGGGTGAAACTCAAAGCCATGGACGTCCGATGAGACCCATGTCTCACTTCCACCCCACGCGCCAAATTAGGACATTAGGTGTCGAACTACTGCTTCTTCTCGGGCTTTTCGGGCGCCAGGTCGAGGCTCTGACCGGGCACGATGTGGTGCGGGTCGCCCCCCACGGTGCCCTTGTTGCCGTCGTAGAGCGCGGCCCAACCCCCTTCGACGCCCTGGGAGTCGGCGATGGCCGACAGGTTGTCACCGGACTTGACGGTGTACGAGGCGTCCAGCGCCTCCCGTTCCGTGCTGCGGGAAGCGTGCTTGCCGATGCTCTCCTCGCTCCGGGAGGCGGTGGCCTCCTCGGTCGCCGCCTCGCCCCGGTGACGGCCGGTGCCGGCGTCGACCTCGGCCTCCGCCGCGCCCGCTTCGGTGGCGCCGGTGGTGCCGGACGGTTCGGTCGAGGGCGTCGCACCCGGCTCGCCGGACTCGGTTCCGGTGCCCTCGCCCGGGGTCTGACCGGGACTCTCCGTACCGGGCGAGGACGGAGCGGTCGGATCGGTCGACGGCGAGGAGCCGGGGGTCTCGGAGGAGCCCTCGTCCGGCGAGGACGACGGGGAGTCGGAGGGCGAGGCCGGCGACGAGGGGGTGGTGCCCGAGGAGCTCGGCACCTCCGAGGGGTCGGTGGTGGGCGCCTTGGACGCACCGGACTCGTTCTCCGGCTTCGGCCGGTCGGCGGTGGAGAGGGAGGCGTCCGTCTTACCCGAGGTCACTCCGGCCGACACCCCGTCGGAGACGCTGCCGCTCTTCTTGCCGGGCTGCACCGGACCGCCCGGGTCCACTTCGGCCGCCGGGCCGCCCTTGTCGAGCCCCACGGCCGCACTGCAACCCGGCCATGCGGCGGGTCCCTGCGCGGCGAGGATGCGCTCGCCGACCGCGATCTGCTGGGAGCGGCTGGCCTGGTCGGGGCTGACCGCGTAGGAGAGGCCGCCGTGCTTCTCCCAGGCCTCCTGGCCGATCTGGAGCCCACCGTAGAAACCGTTGCCGTCGTTGGCGCTCCAGGCACCGCCGCTCTCGCACTCCGCCAGCCGGTCCCAGGTCGCGGCCTCCGCCGCGCTCGCACCCGTGGCGCCCAGCAGCGGCAGGGCGATCGCGGAGCTGGTGACCCCTGCCGCGACGACCAGAGCGGGGGCCTGACGGGGGCGTCGATGACGACCGTTCCCGGAGAGCATGCGGTGGCCTTTCGTGCGACAACGGGGACCGACCCGCGGCGGTTGGAGGCCGCCGAAGTCGTCGTGAACGTAACCGGAGTCGAACGCTTGTCACAAGTTAATGCAGCGCAGATCACGCGAACATCACGGATGTGATGTCACATCAACACCACTCGTCACGGAACTCGCTCCCCTCCCCTATCTGGGGGACGGCCCGACCCATCGGCCACCGGGCGACAACTCCCCTGGCCAACAAGCGGGTTGACACGTCGGCGAGGCGGTTGACGCCGTTCCCGACCGGTATGCACCCGGTGCGGAACACCTACGGATACCCACCGGAGTGCACCCCGTCGGGCGGAATGCCGCCTCAGCGCGGGGTGAACCGGACCGGCAACGTCCGTAGCCCGCGCATGATCAGACCCCCGCGCCAGCGCAGTTCCTCCGGAGCCGCGGCCAGTTCGAGGTCCGGCAACCGGCGTAGCAGGGTGGCCAGCGCGGTCTGCCCCTCCAGACGGGCCAACGGAGCGCCCAGGCAGTAGTGGATGCCGTGGCCGTAGCCCAGGTGCGGATTGTCGCGGCGGGTCAGGTCGAGGTGGTCGGGGCGGTCGAAGCGGGCCGGGTCGCGATCGGCCGCGGCCAGCACCACCAGCACCGGGTCCCCCCGCTCGACGTCCTGCCCGCCCAGGCGCAGCGGCTCGGTGGCGAACCGCCAGGTGGCCATCTCCACGGGGCCGTCGTAGCGCAGCAGTTCCTCCACCGCAGTGGTCAACAGCCCGGTGCTCCCGGCGGTCCCGTCGTTCAGCGACCCTTGCAGCAGCGCGCGCTGTTCGGGGTGGGTGAGCAGGGCGAACGTGCCGTTGCCGATCAGGTTGACGGTCGTTTCGAACCCCGCGAACAGGAGGATGAACGCCATCGCCGCGGCCTCGCCCTCGGTGAGGTGCTCGCCGTGGTCGGACGCCCGGATCAGCCCCGAGATCAGGTCCTCGCCCGGGTCGGCCCGCTTGCGGTGGATCAGGTCCACCAGGTAGCCGCGCATCTTCTTCACGCTGCGCGCGACCCCGCCCCGCGGGCCCCCGCCGTGCCGGATCATCATCCCGGCCCAGTCGCGGAAGTCGTCCTGGTCCTCGGCGGGCACCCCCAGCAGATCGCAAATGGCGTAGATGGGCAGCGGGAAGGCGAACTCGTGGATGAGGTCGGCCTCGCCGCGGGCGGCGAAGTCGTCGATGAAGCGGTCCGTCAACTGCTGTACCCGGGGTGCGAACGCGGCCACCCGGCGCGGGGTGAACGCCTTGGAGACCAGGCGCCGCAACCGGGTGTGGTCGGGCGGGTCGATGTTGAGCAGGTGGGTCATCAACTCGGCCTTGCGCTCGCCGGGGATGCCGGTCCGACCCCTGGCGTGCGCCGGCTCGTCGTGGTGCTCCGGGTTCTTGCTGAGCCGACCGTCCGCGAGGGCGCGGCGGGCGTCGGCGTAGCGGGTGACCAACCACGCCTCCACCCCGCTCGGCAGTCGGGTGCGGTGCACCGGGGCGTGCTCCCGCAGCCAGGCGTACGCCGGGTACGGATCGGTCGCGAACTCCCAGCTGAACAGGGCGGGCCCGGTCGGCGCGCCCCCGGACGTCCCGGACACCTCAGACACCCTCGGCGGCGCGGATCGCGTCCCGGTAGCTGCGGGCCGCGGCCCGCAGCGCGGTCTCCGGGTCGACGCCCTCGTCCTGGGCGCGGACGGCCAGCGCCAGCAGCGCGTAGCCGAGGCCCTCACCGGTGGGCACGGGGACCTCCAGGCCCGCGGAGCCGACCCGGGCGGCGAGCTTGCCGACGAGGGCCAGGGCGGGCTGGGCCAGCGGAACGCCGTCGGTGACCGAGGTGCGCCGGTGCTTCTCCTCGGCCTTGGTGCTCAGCCAGAGCGCCTGGACCTCCTCGGGGGTGGTCGCGGTGGCGTCGCCGAAGAGGTGCGGATGGCGGTGGACCAGTTTGGTGACGAGCCCGGCGGCCACGTCGTCGATGGAGAACGGCCGTTCCGCGTCGTCCTGGGCGATGCGGGCGTGGAAGACCACCTGGAGCAGGACGTCGCCGAGTTCCTCGCGCAGCTCGTCCCGGTCGTCGGTCTCGATGGCCTCGACGAGTTCGTACGCCTCCTCGACGGCGTGCCGGGCCAGGCCGCGGTGGGTGCGCAGGGACGACCAGGGGCAGTCCAGCCGGATGCGGTCCATGACCTGCACGACGTCCAGCAGCCGGGCGCCGGGGAGGTCGTAGGAGGCGGGCAGCAACTCCAGCTCCGGCATGACGGTGCGGCCGGAGCCGGCGAGGCGGGCCAGTCCGTCGGTGAGCCGGGGCTCCCCCTCGTCCCGGGCGAGGACGGCCACCGTGCGGCCGGCCGCCGCGTCGACCAGGTCCCGGGCGTCGGGCTCGACGGCCTCCACCGTCACCCCCGCCTCCCGTAGATAGGGGAGCTGGGGGTGGTCGGGGTCCGCGCAGAGCACGCGGTCGGCGGTGCGCAGTACCTGCCAGGCGGGCCAGGACAGCAGTCCGGGCGCCACCCGGTGGCTGGTGGTGACCAGGACGACGCGGCCCGGCGCGCCGCCGGGTCCGCGCTGATCGGCGTCGGTGTCGTTCTCCCTCACCCGACGAACCTAGCCCACCGCGCGGTGCCCCGCCGGTGCGGGGCGGGCGGGTCAGAGGACGGTGGCCCCGGGGTCCGGCTCGCTCACCGCGCGCACCCACGGAGTGGGCGCGTCCACCCGGCCGACCCGGCCGTTCTCGGCGACGCTCCAGGTGCCGTAGCGGGGGTTGAGGCGGACGCCGAGCGCCTCGGAGGCGTTCCCGAGCGCCTTCCAGAAGGTCCGCTGGCCGGCCGGGGTGTTCATGTCCGCGCCCAGGGCCTCGGAGAGCTTCTGCGCGCTGACCTCCGTGCGCAGGCTGGCGTCGAGTTGGCTCGGCGGCACGTTGTACTGCTGGAGCCAGGCGGCCTGGAGCCCCTTCTCGCCGCCGGCCTGGAGGGCCAGCCCCTTGCGCAACTGCTGGACGTCCTTGCGGGTCACGCCGACCCCGGCGTCGTGCGCGGCCCTGGCCAGCACCCGGTCCAGCACCATGGTGTGCAGCGTGGAACGGGTCAGTTCGCCGGAGCCCGCGAGGACCTGCGCGTACTGGGCGTCGTCCTCGATCGCCGTGCGCTGGGCGGCGCGCACCGCGTTGACCCGGCCCTCCAGCTGTTCGACGGTGATCCGCTGCTCGCCGACGACGGCCGCCGCGCCCGGCCGTGCGTCGTTGCCGCAGGCGGTGAGCAGGGGGGTCGCCGCGAGCAGGGCGGCGGCGGAGAGGGTGACTGCGGTGCGACGGCGGCGGTGCAAAGGAGCCTCCCGGCGGCGAGATTGTGCTTCGGTGCACAAAGTCCAGCGGTGATCGATGGTAGGCAGTGGCCGGTGGTTCGGCCACTGGTTCGGCAGACCTGATTCCGCCGAAGTGGCGGCCGGCCCCGATGCACCAACGAGCCGCCGACGGCCGGGGTACGCGTGTCACCCGGTGCGCGCCGCGCGGGCGGCGGCGGCCGGTCAGCCCCTGACCTGGCCCAACCACTGGAGGGTGCGCTGGACCTCCACCGGGATCGGGTGGCCGGGTCCGTGCCGTCCGGTGGCGTCGTGCAGCAGCCGCACCAGGGTGTCGTGGGCGGCGGTCCGGTCGCCGAGGGCGAGCAGCAGGTGCCCGATGCGGCGGCGGATCTCGAACGGCAGGTCGGGGTCGGCGGCGGTGTAGGGGTTCTGGGCGTACGGGTTGTCGTGGTGCTCGAAGTGCGGCAGCAGGGCGCGGTACTCGGCGAGCGCGGCGGCGGGTTCGCCGAGTTGCTCCAGGCAGTGCGCGGCGTCGTAGCGGAAGCGCAGGGCCTGGGGGTCGGCGGGGCCGGCCTCGGCGGCCCGGTCCTCGGCGAGGCGGTGCAGTTCGGGCAGGGCGCGCCGGTACTGGCCGTCGTCCATGAGGGTGGCCGCGTACTGCTTGCGCAGGGTGCGCACCACGGGGGACCGTTCGCCGTGCTGGGCGGCGGCGGCGGGCAGGATCGCGCCGAGGATGTCGACGGCCTGGGTGATCCGGCCCTCGCCGAGCAGGCGCTTGACCTCGTCGACGGCCACCGCCACGTCGGGGCGGCCGGGGCCGGTGGTGCCCGCGGTCGGTGCGGCGACCGGCGGGGCCGCGGGGCGGGGCGCGGGGGTGACCGCGCGGTCGGGCCAGGGGGCGTGCGGGCGCAGGAAGGGGCGGGTGGGGTCGAGGGGCGCGCCGGTCGGGGCGCCGCGCTGCGGGAGCAGCGGCAGCAGGTGCTCGTACACCTCCTGGGCGCTGGCCGGGCGGTGCTGGGGGTCCTTGGAGAGCAGGCGGAGCACCAGGGACTCCAGGGCCTCGGGGACCTCGGGGCGGCGTCGGCGGACCGGGAGCGGCGGTTCGTAGAGGTGGCGGTGGAGCACGCCGAGCGCGGTGGAGCCGGCGAAGGGCACGTCACCGCTGAGGAGTTCGTGCAGCAGCACCCCGAGCGCGTACAGGTCGGTGTAGGGGCCGACGGCGCCGCCCATGGCCTGTTCGGGCGCCATGTAGGCGGGGCTGCCGATGGGGGAACCGGTGTGGGTGAGGCGGGTGGTGTCGGAGTCCATGACGGAGGCGACGCCGAGGTCGAGCACGGTGACGGTGCCGTCCTGGCGGACCATCACGTTGCGGGGCTTGAGGTCGCGGTGGACTATCGGCACGGCGTGCACGGCGGAGAGCACCGCGCACAGTTGGGCGGCGACGGCGACCGCCCAGGGCCAGGGGTAGGGGTCGTGTTCGGCGAGGTGGTCGGAGAGGTCGGCGCCGTCGACGTACTGCATCACGAGGTAGAGGTCGCCGTCCTCGCTGCCGGCGTCGTGCACGGTGACCAGCCCCGGGTGGTCGACCTGGGCGGTGATGCGGCACTCGCGCACGAAGCGGCGGCGCAGTTCCTCGGTCTCGGCGCTGCCGGGGCCGGTGACCCGGTCGGGGCGGAGCAGCTTGACCGCGACCCGGCGGTCGAGGCGCTGGTCGTAGGCGGTCCAGACCTGGCCCATGCCGCCCTGGCCGATGAGGGTGGAGAGCGCGTAGCGGTCGGCGACGACGCGTCCGGTCACCAGGCGTCCCCTCCGCGGCCCCGGGGGTCGCCGTGGTCGGGTTCCTGGCGGCGCAGGTAGTCGCTGAGCTCGTCGAGTTCGGCGCGGACCTGGTCGATGCGGCCGGGCGCGGGGGGTGGCACCGGCGGCGGGCTCGGGGAGTGCGCCGGGGGCGCGGGCACCGGGCCGGGGCCCGGGTACGGGGGTGCGGGGGCGGCCGGGTGGGTGACGGAGTGCGGGGCGACAGGGTGTCCGGAGTGCGGGGCAACCGGGGGTCCGGGGTGCGCGGTCGGGGGGTAGCCGTAGCCGGCCGTCGGGGCCGCGGGCGGCACGGGGCGGGGCGGGTGGGCGGCGGGCCACGGGCCGGGGACCGTGCGGAAGTGGCGGATGTCGGCGTACAGGAAGTAGCCGGCGCAGGCGAGGCCCGACAGCAGCAGGACGGCCATGCCGACGTTGCCGTGCCAGGTGTCGAGGTTCTCCGTCCGGTCCGCGGCGACCATGGCGAACCCCACGAGGAGGACCGCGAGCGCGAGGGAGAAGTACTGCCAGTCGCGCCGGGCGCGGGTGACGACGGCGACCCTCAGCAGGGCCGTCCAGCCGAGCAGGCCGCAACTGCCCACGGCCACCGTCACGAACAGCACCCGGAGCGCGATGAGCGACCCGTTCGCCGGCCGCGGGGGCTGCTGCGGTGGGGTGCCGTACATGGCTCTCCTGTTCGGGCCGGGCCGCCGGGCGGCGCCGTGGGGTCCTGCGGATGCGGTGCGGGTCCGAGCGTATAGGCCGTATCCGGCGGCGGATCCGCCGATGTCGGGAACCCGAACTCCGTCCCGTGGCGAAACGTTACGGTTCACGGGGGTTCGACCGGACGCCCGGGGGGCTGCGCCCCCGGACGCCGGTCCGGTTTCAGCTCCGCCGGCCGGCCGGGGCGCCGTCCCCGCCGGGCAGGGCGTCCGGGGGGACCGTTCCGTCGGTGAGGCCGTCGTGCATGCCGCGCACCAGGCGTTCGCCGAGCGCCCCGGCCAGGCGCAGCGCGTCCTCGAAGGCGGCCAGTGCCCGGAACCGGTCGCCGTAGCGGCGCTGCTGGTCCAGCGGGATGCGGGGCACCTGCATCCGGCGCACGTCGAGCCGGGTGGCCGTGGAGGCGTAGCTGCTGGCCTGGCGGTTGTTGGCGGTGCCGCGCAGGAAGCCGGCGAGGAACCAGGGGTCGAGGGCGGTCGGGTCGGGGCGCAGCAGGGTCAGGTTGCGGCCGAGGGCGGCGCCGGTGGCGTCCTCGGCGACGACCCGGGCGACCGCGCCGCCGCCGAGGACGGGCACCACCACGTCGCCGGCTTCGGTGAGCACGGCGTCCTCGGGGAGTTCGCCCGCGGGCAGTTCGGCGGAGGGGGCGGCGCCGGCGAGCACGTCGTGGTCGGTGAGGACGGGGGTGCGACCGGCGCCGGGGTCCCGGTCCGACGGGGTCGTGCCGGTGGTGGTCGGCGGGGCGTGGACGGTCGCGGTGCGCAGCACCACCGCGCCGGCGCGGGCGAGTTCGCCGATCGTGGTCAGCGGCCAGCGGACCTCGGGGTCCGCCTCGGACGGCGGCGGGGGCGGGGTGAGCTCGGCGGTGAGCTTCAGGGTGTCGCCGAGGCGGCGGTGGACGGCGGCGAGTTCGGCGGCCCCGCCGCCCGCGGCCGGCGGCGGCAGGTGGCGGGCGGGGGTCAGGTCGACGTCGTCGTCGAGGAGTTCGACGACGGGGACGGAGCGGCTGAGCCCCGGCCGGTCCTCGGCGGTGCCGGTGCGGTCGTAGGGGCGCCAGGCGTCGAGGACGGCGTCCCGCACGGTCGACCAGCCGGGCCGGGGGCGGCCGTCGGGGGTGTCCCCGGCGGCGTCGACGAGCAGTACGTCGGGGTGGGCGGGGGGCTGCCCGGCGACGGGGCGGCGCAGCACCCACAGGTGGAGGGGGATGTTGTAGGGCGGGGCCGAGCCGGCGGGCAGGGCGATGACGGCCCGCAGTGCCCCGCGGCGGAGCAGGTCGGCGCGGATGCGGCGGCCGGAGCGGCGGGAGGCGGCGGCCGGCGGCATCAGCAGCACGGCGGTGCCGCCGTCGCGCAGATGGGCGACGGAGTGCTGCACCCAGGCCAGTTCGGACTCGGTCCGGGCCGGGAAGCCGTACTCCCAGCGCGGGTCGTAGGCGAGTTCGTCGTGTCCCCAGTTGCGTTCGTTGAACGGCGGGTGGCACAGGACGGCGTCGACCCGCAGGCCGGGGAAGGCGTCGGCGCGCAGGGTGTCGCCGGCCCGGGCGTGCACGTCGGCCCCGTCGTGCAGCGCGAGCCGCAGGGCGGTGAGCGCCGCGAGGTCGGGGACGGCCTCCTGGGCGTACCGGGCGTGGCGGCCTCCGGGGGTGCGGGCGGCGCGCAGCAGGGCGCCGGTGCCGCAGGCGGGGTCGAGGACGGTGCGGACCTCGCCGGCGAGTTCCGCCATGAGTTCGGCGGGTCCGGTGGGGGTGAGCGTGTACTGCCGCGGGTTGGCGTCGAGGTGACGACCGAGCAGGAACTCGAAGGTCTGGCGGGCGCCGTGTTCGGCGGCGAGGTCGGCGACCCCCCGCAGCAGCGGTACGGAGGGGGCGAGGTCTTCGGCGGTGGGCGGGGTGACGGCGGCGGCGGAGGCCGCGGGCTGTGAACCGGAGCCCGGCCGCCCGGAGGTGTCGGGGGTGTGGGTTCCGAAGCGGCTGACGATGACCTTCGCCAGGGCCTCGGGGAGGAGTTCCGGCATCCGGCGGTCGGAGGCGGCGGCGATTTCCAGCCAGTCGGTGGGGCGGTCGCGCACCAGCAGCAGGGCACAGCCCGCGTGGACGAGTGCGGTGACGGGACCGGCGGGATGCCCGGCGAGCTGCTGCCAGACCCGTTCCCGGGGCGGCACCTCGGCGAGCTTGCCCTGCCGGCGCAGCCACTCCTCGACGTGGGCCAGGGCGAAGGAGGGGCTGGTCTCGGTGCCGCCCACCGGTCGGGGGAAGTCGGAGTGGCGGCGGCGCCAGTTGCTGACGGCGGCCCGGCCCACCCCCGCGAGTCGCGCGATCCCGGCGGCGGTGACCTCCGTGGCGTTGTCGGGCACCCGCCGACCTCCCTCATCCCCGTGCTCCATGTGACACCGAGCATACCTAGCCACATACAACCCATCCATTCACGCCGTGAACTTTCAGTTCGCGAGAGCACGTGTTGACTCGGTTCACAGCATCTGTTGTTATTGACCCACTGAACGAATGGCACCTCGGTTCGGGGGCCTTCACATGTGGGAGGGGACCCTTCATGGGCATCAGGAAGACGCTCGCCATCGGCCTCATCGTCGGCATCGCCGCGGTCGGAGCGGTGGGGTGCACCCCCGAGGAGGAGGGCACGGGCGCCAAGAAGGACAGCTCCGCCGCGGCGAGCACCGGGGAGAAGGACTCGGCGGGCGGCGGGGAGGCCAAGGAGAAGGGCGAGGCCGCGGCGAAGGGCTCGCAGGCCGACCGCTTCAAGGCGTTCGTGAACAAGAACGGCACGCCCAAGGAGAAGGACGCCGTCTCCCACGTCACCAAGGTCCAGGGCGCCGACGACATCAACGACATCCTCAGCACCGCCGACGTCTACACCGACTACACCGGCGGCATCATGGGCAGCGGCAGCGGCCCCGCCAAGCTGCTGGCCTCCGCCTTCGCCGAGTGGAAGAAGACCGAGGACGGCGGCGGCCTGGTCACCGTCTACGACGCCGACGGCGAACTGATCGGGAACGGGAACTTCTGATCCGCCGCCCTGCCGTGAGCGGCGACGAACCGACCTGGGAAGCCTCCCCCGCCGGTGCGCGCACCGCCCCTCGGCCGTGAGGGGGCGGGAACGGGGAAGCCGCGCGGGCCGCCACCGGTCGTCCGGTGACGGCCCGCGCGGCTTCCCCGGCCGGGCGCTCCCGTCAGGACCCCAGGATCGACGCCAGGAACTCGCCCGTCCACGCCAACAGCTCGCGGCCCGTCAACGGCTTGCCGCCGACCTTCGCCGTCTTGGGGCGGGGCACCAGCAGCTGACCGCTCGCCGCCTTGATGACCGAGCCCGGGTACAGCCGCTTCAGCCGCAGCTCCTGGGACTCCCGCAACTCCACCGACGCGAACCGGATGTTGGTGCCCTGGAGCACGACCTCGCCGACCCCGCAGGCCCGGGCCAGCATCCGCAACCCGGCCACCAACAGCAGGTTCTCCACCGGCTCCGGCAGCTTGCCGTAGCGGTCGGTCAGCTCCTCCCGGACGGCCGCGACATCGGCCTCCGTGTTCGCCGAGGCGATCGACCGGTACGCCTGGAGCCGCAGCCGCTCCCCGGGGGCGTAGTCGTGCGGGACGTGCGCGTCCACCGGAAGCTCGATCTTGACCTCCAGCGGCGGCTCCTCCTCCACCCCGCCCTCCAGCGACGCCCGGTAGTCCGCCACCGCCTCGCCGACCATCCGCACGTACAGGTCGAAGCCGACGCCCGCGATGTGGCCGGACTGCTCGCCGCCCAGGAGGTTGCCCGCGCCGCGGATCTCCAGGTCCTTCATCGCCACGTACATGCCCGCGCCCATCTCGGTGTGCTGCGCGATCGTCGCCAGCCGCTCGTGCGCGGTCTCGGTGAGCGGCTTCTCCGGCGGGTACAGGAAGTAGGCGTAGCCGCGCTCGCGGCCCCGGCCCACCCGGCCGCGCAGCTGGTGCAGCTGCGACAGTCCGAAGTTGTCGCCGCGCTCCACGATCAGGGTGTTCGCGTTGGAGATGTCGATCCCGGACTCCACGATCGTCGTGGACACCAGCACGTCGTACTTCTTCTCCCAGAAGTCGACGACCACCTGCTCCAGCGTCTGCTCCGACATCTGGCCGTGCGCGGTCGCGATCCGCGCCTCCGGCACGATCGCCCGCAGCCGGGCCGCCGCCCGGTCGATGGACTCCACCCGGTTGTGGATGTAGAAGACCTGGCCCTCGCGCAGCAGCTCGCGCCGGATCGCCGCGCCGATCTGCCGCTCCTCGTACGGGCCGACGAAGGTCAGCACCGGGTGCCGCTCCTCCGGCGGAGTGGTGATCGTCGACATCTCCCGGATGCCGGTCACCGCCATCTCCAGGGTGCGCGGGATCGGCGTCGCGGACATCGTCAGCACGTCGACGTTGGCCCGCAGCTTCTTCAGCTGCTCCTTGTGCTCGACGCCGAACCGCTGCTCCTCGTCGACGATGACCAGGCCCAGGTCCTTGAACCGGGTCTCCGAGGCGAACAGCCGGTGGGTGCCGATCACCACGTCCACCGAACCGTCGCGCAACCCCTCCAGCGTCGCCTTGGACTCCGTGTCGGTCTGGAAGCGGCTGAGCGCACGGACGTTCACCGGGAACTGCCCGTACCGCTCGCTGAAGGTCCCGAAGTGCTGCTGCACCAACAGCGTGGTCGGCACCAGCACCGCCACCTGCTTGCCGTCCTGCACGGCCTTGAACGCGGCGCGCACCGCGATCTCCGTCTTGCCGTACCCCACGTCGCCGCAGATCAGCCGGTCCATCGGGACCGTCTTCTCCATGTCCTCCTTGACCTCGGCGATGGTGGTCAGCTGGTCCGGGGTCTCCGCGTACGGGAACGCGTCCTCCAGCTCCCGCTGCCAGGGGGTGTCCGGGCCGAAGCCGTGCCCCGGGGCCGCCATCCGCGCGCTGTACAGCTTGATCAGGTCCGCGGCGATCTCCTTGACCGCCTTCTTGGCGCGGGCCTTCGTCTTCGTCCAGTCGGCGCCGCCGAGCCGGTGCAGGGTGGGCGCCTCACCGCCGACGTACTTGGTGATCTGCTCCAGTTGGTCGGTCGGGATGTACAGCCGGTCGCCGGGCTGGCCCCGCTTGGCGGGCGCGTACTCCACCACCAGGTACTCGCGGGTGGCGCCCTGCACGGTGCGCTGCACCATCTCGATGTAGCGGCCCACCCCGTGCTGCTCGTGGACGATGTAGTCGCCGGCCTCCAGGGTCAGCGGGTCGATGGACTTGCGGCGCCGGGCCGGCATCCGCTGCCCGTCCTTGCCCGCCGAACGCTGCCCCGACAGATCCGTCTCGGTGAGGACGGCCAGCTTGAGGTGCGGGTCGACGAAGCCGTACTCGATCGAGCCGCGCGCCACGTGCACCACGGACGGCACCAGTGCCCCGGTCCCGCCGTCCGGGGTCCGGTCGAGGGAGGAGAGCCGGGCCGGGATGCCCTCGCCGCCGAGCACCTCCACCGTGCGGGCCGCCGGACCGTGCGCCTCGGTGACGTACACCGTGCGCCAGCCCTCGGCCAGCCAGCCCTTGGTGTCGGCCAGCGCCCGGGCGGTGTCGCCGCGGTAGGTCTCCGGGGCGTGCATCCCCAGCTTCAGGGTGTCCGCCTCGGCCAGGGACGCCGTCTCGTCCGCCGCGAACGGGGACACCGACCACCACATCACGCCCAGCTCGCGGGCGCGTTCCCGCACCTCGGAGATGGACCGCAGGGAGGCCGCGCCGACGTCGATCGGCGCCTCGCCGCCGCCCGCGCTCGCCGCCCAGGACGCCTGGAGGAACTCCTGCGAGGTCGCCACCAGGTCCGCCGCGCGGGTCCGCACCCGCTCCGGGTCGCACACCACCGCCATGCTGCCCGCCGGCAGCACGTCCAACAGGAGTTCCATGTCGTCGACCAGGACCGGGGCCAGGGACTCCATGCCCTCCACCGCGATCCCCTCGGCGATCTTGCCGAGGAGTTCGCCCAGCTCGGGGTGGGCCTCGGCGAGGGCCGCGGCCCGACCCCGCACCTGCTCCGTCAGCAGCAGCTCACGGCAGGGCGACGCCCACAGACCGTGCTCGGCGATCTCCAGGGAGCGCTGGTCGGCGACCTTGAAGTACCGGATCTCCTCGATGTCGTCGCCCCAGAACTCCACCCGCAGGGGGTGCTCCTCGGTGGGCGGGAAGACGTCCAGGATGCCGCCGCGCACGGCGAACTCGCCGCGCTTCTCGACCAGTTCGACCCGGGTGTAGGCAGCCGCGGCCAGGGCTTCGACCGTCGCCCCGAGCTCCGCCTGCTGCCCGGTGCGCAGGGCCACCGGTTCCAGGTCGCCGAGCCCCTTGACCTGCGGCTGGAGCACCGACCGGATCGGGGCGACGACGACCGAGACCGGCCCCGCCTCCGGGTCGTCGGGGCTGGGGTGGGCGAGCCGGCGCAGGACCGCGAGCCGGCGGCCCATGGTGTCCGAGCGGGGCGAGAGCCGTTCGTGGGGCAGCGTCTCCCAGGACGGGTACTCGACGATGCCGTCCGCCGGCAGCAGGGAGCGCAGGGCGGCCGCCAGGTCCTCCGCCTCGCGCCCGGTGGCCGTCACCGCGAGGACCGGGCGGTCCGCGCTCCGGGCCAGGGCCGCCACCGCGAAGGGGCGGGCCGCCGGCGGGCCCACCAGGTCGACGTGGGGGCGGCGGGCTTCGCGGGCCGCCTGTACCGCTTCGATCAGGGCCGGGTCCTCGGCCACGGCGTCCAGCAGAGCGTGCAGGCTCATGAAGGGGGTTTCCGTCCCGGTGCTTCGACAACACGAACGCCCCGGTTCGGGGAACCGGGGGTCTCCCAGCGTACGCCGTCGGACGCCGGGGGCGCGGTCGCTGGCCCGGGCGCCGGGGACGGGGCGCTTCCCCGTCCCCGGCCGCCGCGGGGCCCGCTCAGTCGGTGGCTATGGCACGAAGGACGTTCATCCGGCCCGCACGGAACGCGGGGACCAGCGCGGCGAACAGTCCGACGAAGGCCGAGCCGATGAACACCGTGACGATCGTCGGCCAGGGGATCTCCAGGACCTTGAGCCCCTCCAGCGCCAGCAGCTTCTGGGCGGTGGTGCCCCAGGCCATGCCCAGCCCCAGGCCGAGCAGGGCGCCGAAGAGGGCGATGACCACCGACTCCAGCCGGATCATCCGCCGCAGCTGGCGGCGGGACATCCCGATCGCCCGCATCAGCCCGATCTCCCGGGTCCGCTCCACCACCGACAGCGCCAGGGTGTTCACCACGCCCAGCACGGCCACGATGATCGCGAGGGCCAGCAGCCCGTACACGATGTTCAGCAACTGCCCGACCTGGTCCTGGAGCTGCTCCTTGTAGTCGGCCTGGTTGCGGACCGTGTACTGCGGGAACTCCTTGAGGTCGCCCTTGAGGGAGGCGTACGCCGCGTCCGCGCGGTCGTCCCCGGCCTTGCCGAAGACCATCACGCTCTGCGGCATCCGGTCGGCCGGCAGGTACTTCTCGACGGTGGTGATGTTGAGGTACTGCGCGTTCATGTCGATGCTGGTGTCGTCCGCGGTGATGGCGGCGATCCTCAGCTCGGCCTTCTCGCCTCCCTTGAACGCCACCGGCAGGGTGTCGCCGACCTTCAGCCCCTGTTCCGCGGCGAAGCCCCGGGACACCGACATCGCGTCCTCGCCGTAGGCGGCGTCGAGGTCGCCGGCGGTGACCTCGCGGCGCAGGTCCTGCGGATAGGTCGGGTCCGCGGCGGACAGCTCCGTGTCGTGGGTCTTCCCGTCCGGGGTGGTGAGTTCGGCGTCCACCAGCTTGTACCGGGTGACGTGGTCGAGGTCCGCGTTGGCCTTCATCGCCCGCTCGGCCTGCGCCACGATGCCCTGGCCGCTGTCGGACTGGACGATGAAGTCCGCGCCCACGGACTTGTCGAGTTCGTCCGTCGCCGAGGCCACCAGCGAGGAACCGACCACCGACAGGCACGCCACCAGGGCGAGACCGATCATCAGGGCCGCTCCCGTGGCCCCGGTGCGCCGGGGGTTGCGCAGCGCGTTCCGCTCGGCCATCCGCCCGACCGGGCCGAACACCCGCAGGACGAGGAGGCTCAGCGCGCGGACCACGGCGCTGGCGAGCAGCGGGCCGATCACCACGAAGCCGACCAGGGTGAGGAAGACGCCGAGGCCGAGGAAGAGCGAGCCGTCGCCGGCCTCCTCGGCGTCCGCGGCCAGGTAGAGCGCGGCGGCTCCGGTGCCGGTGAGGACGAGACCGACGACGCCGCGGATCCGCCCGGACGTGCCGTCACCGGGGGTGCCCACGTCGCGCAGGGCCGCCATCGGGGAGACCTTGCCGGCCCGGCGGGCCGGGAGGTAGGCGGCGAGGACGGTGACCACGATCCCGAGGACCAGGCCGACGACCGGGGTCACGACGGTGACCGTGAGGTCCTCGGTGGAGAGCTCCATGCCGAGGGAACCCATCAGCTCCATCAGTCCCACGGCGAGGCCGATGCCGGCGCCGATGCCGAGCACCGAACCCACGACGCCGAGGAGCAGCGCCTCGATCAGCACCGACCGGTTGACCTGCTGGCGCGAGGAGCCGATGGCCCGCATCAGCCCGATCTCCCGGGTGCGCTGGGCGACCAGCATGGAGAAGGTGTTGACGATCAGGAAGACGCCGACGAGCAGGGCGATCCCGGCGAAGCCGAGCATGGCGTACTTCATGACGTCGAGGAAGGAGCCCACCTCCTCGCGTCCGGCGTCGGCGGCCTCCTGCTGCGTCTGGAGCTTGTAGGCACCCGCGCCGAGCGCCTCGGCGACGTTCCGCTTGACGGTGGCGTCGCTGACGCCCTCCGCCGCGGTCACGTGGATCTGGGTGAACACGTCGGTGGCCCCGAGCAGTCGCTGCTGGGCGGTCGCGGTGTCGAAGTAGACGATGGCCGCGCCCGGGTTGGTGACCTTGAAGGCGGCGATGCCGGAGATCTTCGTCGTGAAGTCACCGGAGGCGGTGATGGTGCGCAGTTCGTCGCCGAGCTTCAGGTCGTGCTTCTCGGCGGTGTCGGCGTCGACCATCACTTCGGTGGGACCGCGCGGGGCGTGGCCGGAGCTGATCTCCATGGCGCGCAGGTCGTTGCGCGTCCAGTTGCCCGCGAAGGTGGGGGCACCGCTGGTGGCTCCGACGTTCTCGTCGTCGGCGTTGACGACGGTGACGCCGGTGGAGGACACGGCTCCCTCCGCCGACACGACGTCCCGGGCCTTGGCCGCCTGCTGCACGGCCGAGCCGGGAACCGTCTCGGGACGGCCGGTGGGGGTGCTCTCACCGGCGTCCGCGGCGGACTTGGCGCTGACCGTGACATCGGCCGAGGTCGTGGCGAACAGCTTGTCGAACGTGGTGTTCATGGTGTCGGTGAACACCAGGGTGCCGCAGACGAACGCGACGGACAGCAGGACCGCCACCGCGGAGAGCGTCATTCTCCCCTTGTGCGCCAGGAAGTTGCGCAGGGAGGTCTTCACGACCGTCATGAGGTGCGCCCCCGGGCGTCGAAGTCCTTCATCCGGTCGAGCACGGCCTCGGCGGTCGGCTGGAGCATCTCGTCGACGATCCGGCCGTCGGCCAGGTACAGCACGCGGTCGGCGTAGGAGGCGGCCACCGGATCGTGGGTGACCATCACGATCGTCTGCCCCAGCTCGTCCACCGAGCGGCGCAGGAAGCCGAGGACCTCGGCGCCGGCGCGGGAGTCGAGGTTGCCCGTCGGCTCGTCGCCGAAGATGATCTCCGGCTGGGCGGCGAGGGCCCGGGCCACCGCCACCCGCTGCTGCTGACCGCCCGACAGCTGGGTCGGACGGTGCTTGAGCCGACCCGCGAGGCCCACCGTCTCCACCACCCGGTTCAACCAGGCGCGGTCCGGCTTGCGGCCCGCGATGTCCATCGGCAGCGTGATGTTCTCCAGGGCGTTCAGCGTGGGCAGCAGGTTGAACGCCTGGAAGATGAAGCCGATCCGGTCCCGGCGCAGTTGCGTCAGCTTCTTGTCCTTGAGCCCGGTGATCTCGGTCTCGTCCAGGTATATCTGGCCGCCGGTCACGGTATCGAGGCCGGCGAGGCAGTGCATCAGCGTGGACTTCCCGGAGCCCGAGGGCCCCATGATCGCGGTGAACTGGCCGCGCGCGATGTCCACGTCGACGTGGTCCAGCGCGACCACCCGGGTCTCCCCCGAGCCGTACGCCTTCACGACCTGCCGCGCCCGAGCCGCCACGGCCGTACGCCCTCCCGTACCCCCGCGCTGGGGCGTGCTCACAGCCGTTGTCACCGTATGTCTCCTATGTCGGTCAGCGAAGGGAACGGGGCCCCCAAGGAAGGAGGGAACCCGTTGTCCCGGGTGGAGGCGGAAGGGCGGTCAACCCGTCGTACGACCAGTCTCGGACGCGGCCGGGGTGCCGCGCCCTGGTGCAGAGCGCAGTCTTTTCCTGGGGTTAACCTCAGTACCCGACCTGTGGCCCGCAGCAGGGCCACGGGCGAACGGCTCGACGGCCCGCCCGCACCGCGCCCCCGCTCGGTGCCCCTGCTCGTGGATCCGCACGCCCCCGCGACCCCCCGGAGAAACCGCAGGCACGTGCCGGATCCACGGCGGGAGGCCGTCGCCGACCCCTGGTGGGCCGGCCGTTCCCCGCCGTGTAAGACCAATCTAAGGATCGGTCAGCCCCCGCACCTCCTCCGGTGGTACGACACCCGACCGCCCCCTCCTACCGAGGTACCCCTAGGGGACGCGCCGGCCCGCGAGGGGCGCGCCTCAGGGTGCCGGCGCACCCGTCGGCCCGTTCCCGCGCAGCCTCCGCCCTGCCACGGTGCGAAGGTCAAGCGCCGCACGGACCGGGCGGCGCCGTTCCGCTCCGCCCGACGGCCGCGACCGCCCGCGGCGCCGGCGTCCTACTCCTCCTCCGGCACCGACCCGGTCAGCGCGGCCAGACTGCTGCGGACGTGCGCGATGTGGGCGCGCACCTCGTCCCACTCCCGCCCGTGCTCGCGCAGCACCCGCTCCGTCTCACGGGCGGTCCGCTCCTCGTGCGCCTCCGCCCGCGCCAGCAACCGCGCCGCCTCGGCCTCCGCTTCGCCCTGCGCCCGCCCCGCGGCCTGGACCGCGCGGGCCCGGACGCGCTCCGCCGCCGCGAGGCCCTCCTCCGCCCGCGCCAGGAGCTCGGCGCGCGCCGCCTCCGCCCCGGCCGCCTGCTCGGCCTCCGCGGTCTCGGCGGCCCGGCCCCGTTCCGCGAGGTCCCGTTCCTGCTCGGCGCGGAGCGCCGCCGTCCGTTCCCGGGCGTCGGCCAGGACCGCGGCCCCCTGGCCGCGGAGGTCGGCGGCGTCCTCCTCGGCCGCCGCCAGGGCGTCCGCCGCCTGGGCGGTCGCGGTGGCGATCCGTTTCCGCGCCCGGGCACCGGCGTCCTCGCGCACCGACCGCGCGCGCTCGGCCGCCGCCGCACCCAGCAACCGGCCGGCCTCCTCCGCCTCGGCGAGCAACCGGGCCGTCTCGTCCCGGGCCGCGCCCGCCACCGAGGCGGCCTCGGCCTCGGCGGAGACGAGGAGACCGGCCGCGCGCTCCCCCAGGGACTCGTAGGTCTGCGGGGCCAACCCCGCGACCTGCTCCCGCAGCCGGACGGCCTCCGCCTCCATCTCCTTGGCGAGGACGGTCAGTCGGGCGGCCCGCTCCCACGCCCCGTCCCGCAGGTGCGACAACTCCGCGATCCGGCGGTCGACCTGGTCCCGGCGGTAGCCGCGCCCCCGCTGCACTCCGAAACCGTGGGGCGACGCCGATGCTGCACTGCTCACCTGTGAGTCCTCTCCTCGACGCGACCGGAACCCCGCACGGAGCCGGCCCCCGGCCCCGCACGGGACCCGGGCGGCCCCGGCGCTCCGCCGTCCGCTCACCCCAGGATGCGCCCAAAGGCACCGAAAGGCGGAATCGGGGTTGTCACTTCCCATACCCGCCCACCACGCCCCCGTGTCCCGGACGCACCCGAACTCCCGCCCGCACCCCGCACCCCCGCGCACGCCCCGTCGCTCCCGTGCCCCATGAGCCCCGGACGCCTCGCACACCACCACGTCCCGCAGCGCAGGTGGCCGTCGACGGGCACCCCCCAACGCGGGAGGCGCCCGACCCCCCAACGGGTCGGGCGCCTCCCGCACGGAACGAACCGTCGACGGCCTACAACAGGCCGTCCCACATCTGCTCCAGCACCACGGACCACCAGCCCTCCGGCGAGGCGAGCGCCGCCGGGTCGAGCGCGGCGAGCTGGGCCTGGAAGTCCACCGTCCAGCGCCCCGCCTGCTCCGGGGTGAGGCCGTAGCGCAGTCGCCACATCCGCCCCAGCAGAGCCAGGCACCGCACGAACTCCGGCAGCCCGGAGTTGACGAACTGCGGCGGCACCGGCGCACCGCCCGGACCGGCCTCCACCGGCACCGCGACGATGTGCGCCGTCCCGTACTGGACGCACAGCGCCTTGCCGAAGTCGCTGCCCACCACCAGGTAGGAGGAGGCGTCCGGGGCGGGCCGGACACCCCGCTCCTGGGCGTACTCGGCCAGCGTCGGCACCGGATGCCCCGGCCTGGCCTGTGCCCAGAAGAACGGTCCCACCTCGACCGGCAGGCCCGCCCACATCAACGTGACCGCGACCGCCTCGGGCACCCCCTGGCGCGACACCGCGTGCTGGTCGAACCGGAAGACCCCGGGCCCGAACGCCGCCGCCAACTCCTGGGCGACGGCCTCCGGCGGTGCCGGGGGCGCCGGCTGCACCGGCGGCAACGGCGCACGCACCGGCGCGGGCCGCGCCGGACCGTCCGCGACCTGGTGCAACTCGCCCTGGTGCTCCAACAACTGGCGCATGCCCTGCTGGCGCGAGGCGTGGTCCGTGCCGTACGGGGCGATGCTCGTGACGCGCGCCTGCGGCCAGCTCTCCCGGATCATCCGGGCGCAGTACGCGCCCGGCAGTTCGCAGGACTCCAGCTCCGTGTGCAGCTCCAGCACCTGCTGCGGGGGCACGTTCATGGCCCGCAACTCGTGCAGGATCTGCCACTCGGGGTGCGGGGTGCCCGGCGCCGAACGCCGGATCAGCTGCTGCTCCGAACCGTCCGCGGCCCGGTAGCGCAGCACGGCCTGGTAGCCCGGGCCGACCATCGGCTGCCCCGGCGGAGCGGGCGGATACCCGTACGCGGGCGCCGGCGCACCCGGCGGGCCCACCGGACCGGGCGGGGGGGGCGGCGGTGCACCGGGGCCCCCGCCCTGCGGCGCCGCCGGCGCACCCAAAACGCCCGGGGGCGGGGTCGGCGGCACGCCCGGCACGGGGCCGGCCGGGCCACCGGAGCCGGCGAACATGGTCGCCGCGTGGTGCACCCCGCCGCCCGGGGCACCGGGCGGCCCGGGCGGCGGGGGCGGCGCCCCCGGCCCGGACGGTCCGGCCAACACGGTCGCTGCCGGGTCCGTTCCGCCCCGCGGAGTGCCGGGAGCCCCCGGAGCCCCGCCGAGCGAGGGCGTCAACTGCGTGGGGACGTAGCCTCCGGCCGGCGCACCGGGCCCCGCGGGCGCCCCCGGTCGCGCGCCCGGCACACCGGGCACGCCGGGCGGCGGCGGAGGGGGCGGCGGCACCGAGGCACCGCCCCGCCCCGGGCCACGGGGCGGGCGCTGCGCCTTGCTGGTCGCCGCGTCGGCGATGTCCTGCGCGCCCCTCGACGGCGGGGAACCCGCCGCGGACGGCCCGGGCGCCCCGGGCACGCGGGGCGCTCCGGGGGGCGGGGTGGCGGGCCCTCCGGGGGGCGGTGCCGCGGGGACGCCCGGCGGTGGGGTCGGCACGCTCGGGGGCGCGCCCGGCGCGGGGCCGGACGACGCCTCCGGTGCGGGAGGCGTGGGACGCAGCGCCGCCGCCACCGCGGTGGGCGGCAGTTGGCTGCCGCCCTGCATCAGCGCCGTGGGGGCGTCCGCCGGCACGGACGGAACCGCGCTCTCCTCGACCGCGGGCGCGGCGATCACCGTCTCGGGCAGCGGTACCGAGCCCGCCTCGTCACCACCGCCCGAGGTGTCCGTCCCGGCCCACGGCGTGTCCTCGAAGTCCGGTCGGGGCTGCGGGCCGGACGGCGCACCGGCACCGGGCGCCCCCGGGCGGGGCGCAGCACCGGCGGGCCCGGCCAGGGTCCGCGCCAGACCGGGCGGCCCGGCCACCGTCTGCGCCAGGGGCGGCTCCGGCGCGGCCGGAGCCGCCGGCGCGCCACCCGTTGCGGGGCCCGAAGCCTCAGCACCCGGCGCCGAGGCGCCGGCCGAGGTCGACGTCCCGGCCCCCGTGGACCCGCCGGGCCCACCGGAACCACCCGCCTCGCGCCGCTGATCCGGAATCCCGGCCTGGTCCGCGGCCTCCTGCAACCACTCGGGCGGACTCAGCAGGAACGAGGTCTGGTGCAGGTCGATCCGCTCCGGCGCGGCGGGACCGGCGCCCGCGCCCTGCTCGACGGCGCCCGCGACCGGCCCGTACTCCTCCTCGTACCGGCGGATCACCTCGCCCACCGGGAGCGACGGCCACAGCGTGGCCTCCCCGCTGTCCCGGGCGATGACGAGCCGCTGCGCACCGCCGTCCGACCGCGGGCCCTCCGGACGGTCCTCCGCCCACACCACGAAGCCGAGCCCGAACTCCCGCACCCGCACCTCCCGGTGCTGGTACGCCGGGACCTCGCCGTTGACCCACTCCTCGCCGCGCTCCTGCGCCTGCGCGAACGTCACCATCGGCTGCTCACTCCCCCGCGGCCCGCGTGTCCGACCCGGTGCCGCCCACCGGCACCGAGCGCGCGAACCCGCCGTCGACCATCAGGTTCGCCACCGTCTCCAACTCCGGCGGACTGCCGGCCAACCGCGACAGGAACCCGTCGAAGTCCTCGCCGCACGGCATCAACAACTGCTCCACCCGTTCCTGCACCGACCAACCGTCCCGGTCCCGCACGTCGTCGTACGCGCAGAACCACACCGAACCCGGGGCCCGGCCGCGCACCCGTACCGCCAACAGTCCGCCCTGCACGAAGCCGATGCCCAGGTAGTCCTTGGTCAGGTGGTCGCGCAGGCACTTGTTCATGTAGACGAGGTCGTTGACCGCCGCCTCGTCCCGCACCGTGAAGAAGGGTTGGTCCACCAACAGGCCGAGTTCGGCGTCGAGCGCCACCCCCACCGGGGCGCAGCCGCCGGCCGCCTTCAGGAACGTGCGGTACGCCCCCGGCAGCCGGTAGCCGAGTTCCTCCTCCACCGACTGCACCTGGGCCTCCGACACCGCCACCGCACCGCGCGGCAGACCGACGTGCGCGGGGCGCGTCTCCTGCAAGGGCCGCGTCCCCCGCTTCTCCTGGTCCACCGGCGCGGTGGCCAGGCCGCCGTGGTGCCGCAGCAGCGCCTTCACCTCGACCGGCACCAGTTCCAACCGCCGGGTGCCCGCCACGTGGTGCCAGGTCCAGCCGTGCGGGGTCGCCACCGAGGGCACCGATTCCCACAACGGGTGCCGCTCCGCCGCGCACACCGCGTTCGCCGACACGTAGTCCGTCAACCGCAGTTCGTCGACCCCGAAGCCGGCCGGCGGCTCCGCGACCTCCACGGCGACCCGCGCGTACGGCGAGAAGTCCGGATGCCCCCGCTCGTCCACCCGCACGCCCCGCGGGTGCCGGGCCGCCCGGACCGGGTCCGGGAAGTGCACGACCTGCCCGGCGTACACCGCGTTCGGCGGCGCGGCCTGCTGCCCGAGCCGACCTGTCGTCATGGCGGTAGCCCCCCTGCGGCGCTGGGTTGGATCGATGCGTGATCATGTACGTCATCGATGCGGACGGAACTCAGTCGGCGACAGCCTAATCCGAACCGCCATGCCGGTCATCGGCCCACGACTTCGGTGACCTGCTGTCACGCCGACGTGACCGTACGACGAGCGACACGCGCGACGGCCTGCCCCGCAACGCCGCAGCTTCCACAGCGGCGCTCGGATTTGGCAGGCTGATACACCGCACGCGGGGCGGCCACACCAGCCAGGCGCCCTCCCGCGGGGAGGGAAGCAGGTCCGATGAGAACACCACAAGCACGGCCGATCCGACCGACCCCGTCGGCCGGCGCGACGGCGACCGTACCGGCGCCCACGCCCGCGCGTGCCGCGTCCCGCACGCCGTCCGGCACCTTGGGGGACCCCCGGGTGGGATGGAGCGCCGAGCGCACCGTGGACCCGCCGGTCCTCGCCCACCGGAGGGACGGCATCCTCCCGACCGTCGCCGCGGCGCTCTCCGTCCACGGCACGACGCTCACCGGCACGGCCGCCCGCGGCGACCGGCCGCCCATCCTGCACCCCCTGGTCCAGGAGTTCCTCGACGCACTCGCCGGCGACCGCCGCGACCGCTACACCGGACGCTGCGCCGAGACCATCCTCATCTCCCGTCACCTCACCGCCGCCGACACCGAGCGCTCCAAACGGGCCCGGCGCAAACCCATGACCAACGGCGAAGCCCGCAAGGCCCTCAAACACGCCAAGCTCACCACCCGGCGCATCCGCGAGGACGACGACCCCCTGCACGGCACCTTCGCCCACCCCTGCCGCGCCTGCGCCGCC
This sequence comes from Streptomyces sp. NPDC002490, assembly GCF_040296045.1. Classification (NCBI taxonomy): domain Bacteria; kingdom Bacillati; phylum Actinomycetota; class Actinomycetes; order Kitasatosporales; family Streptomycetaceae; genus Streptomyces; species Streptomyces sp. NPDC002490. Next base: position 99,120 of record NZ_JBEOWM010000016.1, read on the forward strand.
CTCGCCAGCCACTTCGGCGTACGCGTCATCGGCCCCCGCTGACCAGCCCCGCACCCGCCCCCACCCAACGAGAGCCGATGCAGCCCGACCGCACCTCCACCACCCGCTTCCCCGTCCCCGTCGAGGCCGCCCTGCGCGCCGCCGGTTGGGAACCCGGTCGCTGGGACATAAAGCAGGCCGAGTACTGGGCCGACACCCTGCGCGCCCACACCTCGCCCGCCGGCCACGAGCACGCCGTCTTCCCCGCCGCCGTCGAGGCGTGGGCCGAGTTCGGCGGGCTGCACCTCGCCCCCGGGCCCGTCCCGCCCGGCGCCGGCCGCCCGGTCGCCCCCACCGCGGTCCGGCTCGACCCCCTGCACGGGCTGCACCTGGCCCGCACCCTCGCCGACCTCGGTCGCGCCCTGGGCACCGAGGTCAGCCCGCTGGGCGAGGAGGTCATCGCCGGCTCGCCCGCCCCCGGTGACCACCAGGCGCTGCTCGCCATCGACGCGGAGGGCCGTGTGTACGGACTCGACCACACCGGCGACTGGTACCTCGGCCCCGACATGGACGCCGCCCTCACCACCCTCGTCACCGGAGCACGGCCGGCCCGCCTCAGCACGGCCCCGTAGCCCGGCGGGCCGAGCGGCACCGAGTCCGTCAGACCCCGCGGGGGATCACCGCCGACACCCGGAACCCCCCGCTGTCCGTGGGCCCCGACACGAACACGCCCCCCAGGGCGCTCACCCGCTCCCGCATCCCCACCAGACCGTTGCCCCCGCTGGGCAACCGCGCCGCCGCGCCCTCCCCGTCCACCGGCGGGGCCTCGTTCTCCACCTGCATCGCGATCTCCGACGTCCGGTGCGCCAACCTCACGTGCGTCCGGGCCCCCGCCGCGTGCTTGTGGACGTTCGTCAACGCCTCCTGCACCACCCGGAACGCCGTCTGCTCCACCGCCGCCGCGTACGCGCGCAGCTCCCCCTCCACCGACAGCACCACCGCCATCCCCGCCACCCGCGACTGCCCCACCAACTCGTCCAGATCCGCCAGGCACGGCCCGTCCCCCACCGGCACCCCGCCGTCCCCGGCCGCCCGGGACGCCGCCGCCGCGGCGGCGGCCCCCACTGCGGCCAGGGGCACCGACCCGGCGCCCTGCGCCGTCGACACCGTGCCCTCGCCGGTGCGCAGCACGCCCAGCATCTCCCGCAACTCGCTCAGCGCCTGCCGCCCCATGTCCCCCACCAGTGCCGCGTTGCGCACCGCCTTCTCCGGGTCCTTGCGCGCCACCGCCTGGAGGGCCGCCGCGTGCACCACCATCAACGACACCCGGTGCGCCACCACGTCGTGCATCTCCCGGGCGATCCGGGTCCGCTCCTCGCTCCGCGCCCACTCGGCGCGCTCCTCCGCGCGCTCCGCCAGCAGCTGCAACTCCCGCTCCAGCGAGTCGGCCCGCTCCCGCAGGCTCTCCATCAGCCGTCGTCGCGCACCGATGTAGAGGCCGAGCAACACCGGGGGCGCGGTCAGCCCCAGCGACATCGTCAGGGCGATGAACAGGACGAACCAGCCCTCCGCGGGCAGCGCCCCCGCCGCCGCCTCCTGCTCGGTGCGCACGTAGGACACGATCAGCGCGCCGAGCAAGGACATCCCGGCCAGGCCCGCGATGATCCGGCGCGGGGCCTCGGAAGCGGCGAGCGAGTACAGGCCCACCACGCCCAGCAGGAAACCCATCTCCGCCGGGGTGACCGCGATCGCCACCAGCACCACCGCCACCGGCCACCGGCGCCGCACCAGCAGCACGGCCCCGACCAGCATGCCGAACACCAGCCCCGCCCCGGAGGGCAGGCCGACGCCGCCGGCGAAGTCGGCGCCCTGCTTGGCGCACTCGATGCTCGACAGCGCGGCCAGCGTCACGTCCAGCACGGCGCTGCGCCGCCGCGGCCACCACCACGGCCCGGTCAAGGCCGCCCGGTGGTCTTCCCCCGTCGTGGTCATGGACCCAGCGTACGGGCGGGACGGACGGCTGCCACGAGGAGTTTCGGGGGACGGACCCCCGCGGCGCCCGGGCGGTGCGGGCTCCCGCGGACGCCCCGACCGCGGGGACGCCAGAGGCGCGTGCCGCGGCCGTTCGGCGGCGTGTGTCCGCAAAAGGACCGAACCGTGCGTGGCCGGGAACCGTGACGGCGACCACGGTCGACTCGGGTAAGGTCTGGGGCAGTGATCCGCCGTGGGGTAACGGTAGCCCGCAGGCCTTTGAAGCCTTGTAGTGCTGGTTCGAATCCAGCCGGCGGAGCCACTGGCATCGGGGCCCCACCGCGCAGGAGGGGCCCGCACTCATTTCCGGCCCCCTACGCCCCGGTATCCTGCGGTTGTCCGCACCCAAGCACCGAAGTCGAAGGGCACACCGTGAGCACTCGCCCGGCCGCCGTCGTCGTTCTCGCAGCGGGTGAGGGCACCCGTATGAAATCGGCCACACCCAAGGTCCTGCACGACATCTGCGGACGTTCCCTGGTCGGTCATGTGCTCGCCGCCGCCCGGGAGCTGGAGCCGGAGCGGCTGGTGGTGGTCGTGGGGCACGCCCGCGAGCGGGTCGCCGCGCACCTGGCCGAGGTCGACCCGCAGGCCCGCACCGCCGTGCAGCAGGAGCAGAACGGCACCGGGCACGCGGTCCGCACCGGGCTGGCGGAGCTGGACGGCCCCCTCGCCGGAACCGTGGTCGTGGTGTGCGGTGACACCCCGCTGCTGACCGGGGAGACCCTGCGGGAGCTGGCGCGCACGCACGAGGCGGACGGCAACGCGGTGACCGTGCTGACGGCCGAGGTGCCGGACGCGACGGGGTACGGGCGGATCGTGCGGGACCCGGCGTCGGGTGCGGTGACCGCGATCGTGGAGCACAAGGACGCCTCCGCGGAGCAGCGGGCGGTGCGGGAGATCAACTCGGGCGTGTTCGCCTTCGACGGGGTGCTGCTGGCCGAGGCCCTGGGGCGGGTGCGGACGGACAACAGCCAGGGCGAGGAGTACCTGACGGACGTGCTCGGCATCCTGCGGGAGGCGGGGCACCGGGTGGGCGCGTCGGTGGCCGCGGACCACCGGGAGATCGCCGGGATCAACAACCGGGTGCAGCTGGCCGAGGCGCGGGAGGTGCTGAACGCGCGGCTGCTGGAGCGGGCGATGCTGGACGGGGTGACCGTGGTGGACCCGCGCTCGACCTGGGTGGACGTGTCGGTGTCCTTCGAGCGGGACGTGGTCCTGTGGCCGGGCACCCAGTTGCTGGGCGCGACGCGGGTCGGCGAGGGCGCCGAGGTGGGCCCGAACACCCGGCTGCGGGACACCGTGGTCGGTGCGGGCGCGCGGGTGGACAACGCGGTGGCGGAGCGGGCCGAGGTGGGCGCGGGGGCGTCGGTGGGTCCGTACACGTACCTGCGGCCGGGGACCCGGTTGGGCCGGTCCGCGAAGGCGGGCTCGTTCGTGGAGATGAAGAACGCGGCGGTCGGCGAGGGCACGAAGGTGCCGCACCTGTCGTACGTGGGGGACGCGACGATCGGCGACTTCACCAACATCGGCGCGGCGAGCGTGTTCGTGAACTACGACGGTCAGGACAAGCACCACACGACGGTGGGGTCGCACTGCCGTACGGGTGCGGACAACATGCTTGTGGCTCCCGTCACCATCGGGGACGGGGCGTACACCGCTGCGGGATCGGTGATCACGAAGGACGTACCGGCGGGTTCGTTGGCCGTGGCCCGTGGTCAGCAGCGGAATATCGAGGGCTGGGTGGCCCGGAAGCGTCCGGGGAGCGCGGCGGCGAAGGCGGCCGAGTCGGCGGGCCGGGAGGCCGGGGGCGAAAGCTGACCGGATTCGGGTGCGTCCGATAGCGCGTACCGTGATAGGTGCACTCATTCCGCTGGATTGGGGCATTGATTCGGCTGGCTCGTCGGTGCGGGACGCGGACGGGCGCAGCAGCTGCGAACACGTCGAGGAGACTGTGCTGTGACCGGGATCAAGACGACCGGCGAGAAGAAGATGATGCTCTTCTCCGGCCGCGCCCACCCCGAGTTGGCCGAGGAGGTCGCCCACCAGTTGGGGGTCGGCATTGTGCCGACGAAGGCATTCGATTTCGCCAACGGTGAGATCTACGTCCGTTATCAGGAGTCGGCGCGCGGCGCGGACTGCTACCTGATCCAGAGCCACACCGCTCCGATCAACAAATGGATCATGGAGCAGCTCATCATGATCGACGCGCTGAAGCGGGCGTCGGCGCGGAGCATCACGGTGATCGTGCCCTTCTACGGGTACGCCCGGCAGGACAAGAAGCACCGCGGTCGGGAGCCGATCTCGGCGCGGCTGGTCGCGGACCTGATGAAGACCGCCGGTGCCGACCGCATCCTCGCGGTGGACCTGCACACCGACCAGATCCAGGGCTTCTTCGACGGCCCGGTGGACCACCTGTTCGCGCTGCCGGTCCTGGCGGACTACGTGGGCGCCAAGGTGGACCGCTCGAAGCTGACGGTGGTGTCCCCGGACGCGGGTCGGGTGCGGGTCGCCGACCGCTGGTGCGACCGGCTGGGCGCACCGCTGGCGATCGTGCACAAGCGGCGCGACAAGGACGTGGCGAACCAGGTCACCGTGCACGAGGTCGTGGGTGACGTGAAGGGTCGCGTCTGCGTCCTGGTGGACGACATGATCGACACCGGTGGCACGATCTGCGCGGCGGCGGACGCCCTGTACGCGCACGGCGCCGAGGACGTCATCGTCACGGCCACGCACGGCGTGCTGTCGGGTCCGGCGGCGGACCGGCTGAAGAACTCGAAGGTGAGCGAGTTCGTGCTGACGAACACCCTGCCGACGCCGAACGAGCTGGAGCTGGACAAGATCACCGTGCTGTCGATCGCGCCGACGATCGCGCGTGCGGTGCGCGAGGTCTTCGAGGACGGTTCGGTCACCAGCCTCTTCGACGAGCAGTAGGACCGCGGGGCGGTGGGCGCGGGAGCCGTCGTCGCCTTCACCGCCGGTGTGATCCTTTTGGAGTGCGGCCTGCCCGCCGAGTAAGCTGGTGGAGTTGCTCGGCGAGGGAGGCCGCACTTCTCATGTGCGGCGGTCCGTTATCGACGCGCTCTTCGTAGCAGGCCAGTCGTACGGCCGGGTAACGGCCGTAGTTTCCGATCACCCTACGAGGAGTGCTGATGTCCGAGGTCAAGCTCGCCGCCCAGACCCGTACCGAGTTCGGCAAGGGCGCCGCCCGCCGCATCCGCCGTGAGCACCAGGTTCCCGGTGTGCTGTACGGCCACGGCACCGAGCCGGTCCACCTGACCCTGCCGGGCCACGAGCTGCTGCTCGCCCTGCGCACCCCGAACGTCCTGATCTCCCTGGACATCGAGGGCCGCAACGAGCTGGCGATCCCGAAGTCCGTGCAGCGCGACGCGGTCAAGGGCTTCCTGGTCCACGTCGACCTGCTGCTGGTGAAGCGCGGCGAGAAGGTCGCCGTCGAGATCCCGGTGCAGACCGAGGGCGAGCTGGCCCCGGGCAACTTCCTCCTGGAGCACGTGCTGAACGCGCTGCCCGTCGAGGCCGAGGCCACGCACATCCCCGAGTCGGTGACCGTGTCCGTGGCGGGCCTGGAGGCCGGTGCCTCGATCCACGCCAAGGACGTCGTGCTGCCGTCCGGCGTCTCCCTGGCCGTCGACGAGGACGCGGTGGTCATCCAGGTCCTGGCCGCGCAGGTCGAGGAGGCCCCGGCGGAGTCCGCCGAGGGCGAGACCGCCGAGGCGTGAGCCTTCGTCCCGCCGCGCGGGACGTTGCAGTGTGTGTTCCACAGCCGTCGCCCCGCCGGGGCGACGGCTGTGGCCGTGAGGGGCGTACCGGAGAGGCGGAGGACGGATGACGGACGGCGACAACGCGCCCTGGCTGGTGGTGGGGCTGGGCAACCCGGGGCCGGGGTACGCGATGAACCGGCACAACGTGGGGTTCATGGTGGCGGACCTGTTGGCCGCGCGGATGCGGGGCACGTTCAAACGGGCGACCAAGGGACAGGCGCAGGTGGTGGAGGGGCGCATCGGCCCGCCCGGGCCGGCGAGCCGGCGCGTGGTGCTCGCCAAGCCCCTGTCGTACATGAACCTGTCGGGCGGGCCGGTGACGGCGCTGCGGGACTTCTACAAGGTGCCGACCGCGCAGGTGGTCGCGGTCCACGACGAGTTGGACATCGACTACGGGGTGCTGCGGCTCAAGCTGGGCGGCGGGGACAACGGGCACAACGGGTTGAAGTCGATGACGAAGGCGATGGGGCCGGAGTACCACCGGGTGCGGTTCGGGATCGGTCGGCCGCCGGGGCGGATGCAGGTCGCCGACTTCGTGCTGAAGGACTTCTCGTCGACCGAGCGCAAGGAGCTCGACTACTTCGTCGACCGGGCGGCCGACGCGGTGGAGTGTCTGCTCGCGGAGGGGCTGGAGCGGGCGCAGGGCACGTACAACGGGTGAGCCCCCGCCGGTCCGCCGGGGGCCGGACGGGGCACCGGCCGCCCGCCGGAAGGTGGGAGTGGTCACAGCCGGATGTACATCTCGGGACATGTCGCGGCGGGCAGTTGACCTGGAGTCAGGAGATGGCCAAGGATCCGGGCCATGGCTGCGACGCGTTCCCCCTCGGGCCGCCGGGTCCGCCCCTCCCCCTCCGGCCGGATCGCGGTGTCCTGGGCCGGCCGGGCGGTGATGGCCGCCGTGGCGCTGCTGCTGCTCGTCGCCGGAGTGTGGGCGTCCTGGAGCAGCGCGCAGCACGTGATGCTCTCCAAGGGGCGCGAGCGGGGCACGATGACGGTCGCGGGGTGCGACGCGGAGGAGTGCGTGGGCCCCTACGCGCCGGCGTCGCCGGGTTCGTTGAGCCGGGCGCGGGTGGTGCTCGACGAGTCGGTGGGCGCGGACCCCGGTGATCGGATCGCGGTGGTGGTGAAGCCGGACACCGACGAGGTGGTGCGCGCCGGCGTGTCGGGCGTGCTGCGGGCCTGGGTGCCGCTGGGCGGTGCGCTGTTGTTGGCGGCGGTGATCCTGGCGGGGGGCGTGCGGATGCCCCGGACCGCGTGGGCGACGGCCGCCGCAGCGTTGACCTTGCTGACGGCGGCCGTCGTCACGGTGTAGGGCGGGGTCAGCCGGTGTTGCGCAGTCCGGCGGCGACCCCGTTGACGGTGAGCAGCAGGGCCCGGCCGAGCAGCGGGTCGGGCGCCTCGCCGCGTTCGGCGGCGGCCCGCTGGCGGGCCAGCAGCGACACCTGGAGGTAGGAGATCGGGTCCAGGTAGGCGTCGCGGATGGCGAAGGTCTGCTGGAGCACCGGGTGGGTGTCGAGCAGGCGCTCCCCGCCGGTGACCCGCAGCACCTCGCGGACGGTCAGCTCGTGCTCGGCGACGATCGCGTCGAAGACGTGCTTGAGGTCCTCGGGGACGAGGGTGTCGACGTAGTGGCGGGCGATCCGCAGGTCCGTCTTGGCGAGGGTCATCTCGACGTTCGACAGGAAGTTGCGGAAGAAGTGCCACTGCTCGTGCATCTCGTCCAGGACGGCGTCGAGGCCGGCCTCGCGCAGCGCCTTCAGCCCGGAGCCGACGCCGAACCAGCCGGGGACGATCTGCCGGGACTGGGTCCAGCCGAAGACCCACGGGATGGCCCGCAGTCCGTCGAGGCCGGCGCCGGAGTCGGGCCGGCGGGCGGGCCGGGAGCCGAGGTGCAGGTCGGCGAGCTGGTCGACGGGGGTGGAGGCGAAGAAGTACGCGGGCAGGTCCGGGTCCTCGACCAGGGTCCGGTAGGCGGCGTGGGCGGCGTCGGAGACGACGTCCATGGCCGCGTCCCAGCGGGCGAGGGCCTCGACGGACTGCCGGGGCGCGGTGTGCAGGGCGGACGCCTGGAGGGTCGCCGCGACGGTCAGTTCGAGGTTCTCCCGGGCGAGGGAGGGGACCAGGTACTTGTCGGAGATGACCTCGCCCTGCTCGGTCACCTTGATCTCGCCCTCCAGGGTGCCCCAGGGCTGGGCGAGGATCGCGTCGTGCGAGGGGCCGCCGCCGCGGCCCACGGTGCCGCCGCGGCCGTGGAAGAGGCGCAGCCGCACCCCGTGGCGGTGGGCGACGTCGCGCAGTCGGCGCTGGGCGCGGTGGATCTCCCACTGGCTGGTGGTGATGCCGCCGAACTTGGAGGAGTCGGAGTACCCGAGCATGACCTCCTGGACGTCCCCGCGCAGGGCGACCAGTCGCCGGTAGGAGGGGTCGGCGAGCATGCCGTCGAGGATGACGTCGGCGGCGCGCAGTTCGTCGGTGGTCTCCAGCAGCGGCACGATGCCGATCTTGGCCCAGCCGGCGTGCAGGTCGACCAGTCCGGCCTCGCGGGCCAGGACGGTGGCGGCGAACACGTCGTCGGCACCCTGGCACATGGAGATGATGTACGACTCGATGACCTCGGGCCCGAAGACGGCGAGCGCGCGGCCGACGGTGTCGAAGACGCCGAGGGTCTTGCGGCCGGCGGCGTCCAGCGGGGCCGGGGTGGGCGCGAGGGGGCGGCGGGAGCGCAGTTCCTTGGCGAGCAGCTTGGTGCGGTGCTCGCGGGGCATGTCGGCGTAGCGCCAGGACTCCTCGCCGAGCCGGTCGAAGAGCTGGCCGAGGGCGTGGTGGTGGGCGTCGGCGTGTTCGCGGACGTCCATGGTGGCGAGTTGCAGGCCGAAGGCGGACAGGGTGCGGATGGTGCGGTTCATCCGGCCGTCCGCAATGAGCGCGCCGCGGTGCTCGCGCAGGGACGTCTGGACGAGGGTGAGGTCGCGCAGGAGTTCCGCGGTGCCCAGGTAGTCGCGGCCGGACTGGTGCGGGGTGCCCTGGGCGAGGCGCGCCTTGGTGTTCTCCAGCTTCTGCCGGATGCAGGTGGCCTTGAGCCGGTAGGGCTCCTCGGCGTTGAGCCGCTTGTAGCGGGGGCTGATCTCGGGCAGGTGCTCCAGGTCGGCCTGGAGGGAGGTGAGGAGTTCCTCGGTGGCTCCGGTGTAGCGGATGGAGTTCGAGAGGAAGCCGCGCAGTTCGTCGACGAGCGCGAGGGCGTCGTTGATGCCGTGCTCGTGCTGGAGGATCAGGACGTCCCAGGTCACCTGGGGGGTGACGTTGGGGTTGCCGTCTCGGTCGCCGCCGATCCAGGTGCCGAAGGTCAGCGGACGGGTGTCGTCGGGGAGTCGGAAGCCGACGCGGTCGAGTTCGGCGGTGAGGTCCTCCAGGACGTCGCCGACCGCCCCGGCGTGCAGTTCGTCGAGGTAGTAGATGGCGTTGCGGGCCTCGTCGGCGGGCTCGGGGCGGACCACGCGCAGTTCGTCGGTCTGCCACACGAGGTCGATGTTCTCGGCGAGGCGGACGTCGTGGCGGCGGCGGTCGGCCTCGATGACCGGCGTCTCCAGCAGACGGGCGATGCGGCGGAGCTTGTTGAGGACGCTGCGCCGGGCGGCCTCGGTGGGGTGCGCGGTGAAGACGGGGCGCACGTTGAGGTTGGCGACGGTGGCCCGCAGGTGCTCCGGGTCGGCGTCCTTGAGGCGGTCGGCGGTGCGGGCGAGGAGTCCGCCCTCGGCGGCGCGCCGGGCCCGCAGTTCCCGGCCGCGGTGCACCTGCTCGGTGACGTTGGCGAGGTGGAAGTAGGTGGAGAAGGCGCGTACCAGCTTCGCCGCGGTCTCCAGTTCGGTGCCGCCGAGGAGTTCGGCGGCGGCTTCCCCGTCCTCACGGGTGAGGCGGCGGACGCGTTCGACGAGTTCGAGGAGCTCGGGACCCTCCTGACGGACGAGGGTCTCGCCGAGCAGGTCACCCAGTCGGCGGATGTCGGCCCGCAGTTCGGGGCTGGTGGTGGGAGTCCGGTCGTCGGCACTGCTCACAGGTGCGGCTCCTTGCAGTGTTGAGGCGCTTCTGGAGGGGAACCCGGGTCGTCGGTGATGAGGGCGGTGGACACCGCTCACGGCCCGGGACGAACACAGAGCGGACGACGCTGTCCGGCCGTCTCCAAGGATAGGTGTCCAAACGGACGCGCGGTCCGCGGGCCTCTCGTCCGACGGCTACGCACTGCCATACTTGCGTCGCCGTGGGTTACGGGCGTGCGGGAATCCCGTCCGCGCCGTGCCCGCGCGCCCCCTCCCCCGTCCCCGACCCCCCAAGGGAACGCCCCATGACCACCCGCTCCGAAGTGCTCGACGACGCCGCACCGGCGGCCCGGGGGCCCGCCCCGGCCGTCCCCTCCGCGACCCTCGGCGGCGAGCGGAAGGGCTCGGTCGAGCAGATCGCCCTGGCCCTCTTCATCGTCGTGCCGTTCCTGGCGCTGGCCGCCGCCGTCCCGCTGGCCTGGGGGTGGGGGGCGAGCTGGCTGGACGTGGGGCTGCTCGTCTTCTTCTACTTCCTCGGCTGCCACGGCATCACCGTCGGCTTCCACCGCTACTTCACGCACGGCGCCTTCAAGGCGAAGCGTCCGCTGCGGATCGCGCTGGCCCTCGCCGGCTCGCTCGCGGTGGAGGGACCGCTGGTGCGCTGGGTGGCCGACCACCGCAAGCACCACAAGTTCTCGGACGCGGACGGCGACCCGCACTCGCCCTGGCGCTACGGGGACACCGTCCCGGCGCTCCTCAAGGGGTTGTGGTGGGCCCACATCGGCTGGATGTTCGACCGGGAGCGGACCTCCCAGGAGAAGTACGCCCCGGACCTGGTGAAGGACCCGGCGATGCGCCGGATCTCGCGGCAGTTCGTGGGCTGGACGGTGGTGTCGCTGGCGCTGCCCGCACTGATCGGCGGGCTGGTCACCCTGTCGTGGTGGGGGGCGTTCACCGCGTTCTTCTGGGGTTCGCTGGTGCGGGTGGGGGTGCTGCACCACGTGACGTGGTCGATCAACTCGATCTGCCACGCGGTCGGGAAGCGGCCGTTCCGCTCCCGGGACCGGTCGGGCAACGTGTGGTGGTTGGCGGTCCTGTCCTGCGGCGAGTCCTGGCACAACCTGCACCACGCGGATCCCACCTCGGCGCGGCACGGGGTGCTGCGCGGGCAGATCGACTCCTCCGCCCGGATCATCCGTTGGTTCGAGCGGGCGGGCTGGGCGTACGACGTGCGGTGGCCGTCACAGTCCCGGATCGACTCCCGACGCCACCGGGAGTCCGCCGAACCGGCATGATGGACGGCGTGGCGACCGACTCCAGCACCTCCAGCGAGAAGCCGCGGCGTCCCCGCCGCACCCGGATGACCGGTGCGGAGCGCCGCCAGCAACTACTGGAGATCGGTCGCACCCTCTTCGCGGAGAAGGGCTTCGAGGGCACCTCCGTCGAGGAGATCGCCGCGAAGGCGGGCGTCTCCAAGCCGGTGGTGTACGAGCACTTCGGCGGCAAGGAGGGCCTGTACGCGGTGGTGGTCGACCGGGAGATGCGCCGGCTGCTGGACGGGGTGACGGGCTCCCTGACCGCCGGGCACCCCCGGGAGCTGCTGGAGGAGGCCGCCTTCGCGCTGCTCGACTACATCGAGGAGTACACGGACGGCTTCCGCATCCTGGTCCGGGACTCGCCGGTCGCCCAGTCGACGGGTTCCTTCGCCTCGTTGATCTCGGACATCGCCACGCAGGTGGAGGACATCCTGGGGCGCGAGTTCAAGAGCCGGGGCTTCGACCCGAAGCTGGCGCCGCTGTACGCGCAGGCGCTGGTGGGGATGGTCGCGCTGACCGGCCAGTGGTGGCTGGACGTCCGCCGTCCCAAGAAGGCCGAGGTCGCCGCCCACCTGGTCAACCTGGCCTGGCACGGCCTGGACGGCCTGGAGCCCCGGCCCCGGTTGATGGGGCACCGCAAGGCGTGAGGGGCGGCGTCCCCCCGGCCGGTCCGGCAGCTCACGCCGTACGGGCCACCACGAAGATCCGCCGGAACGGGAACACCGTTCCGTACCCGGCGGGCGGGTAGGCGCGGCGCAGGGCCGTCCGGTACTCGTCCAGGAAGGCGTCGAGGGCGGTCGGGTCGGCGTCCAGGGCGGTCAGGACGGGGCGCAGGGTGGTGCCGGCGACCCAGTCGAGGACCGGGTCCTCTCCGGTCAGCACCTGGGCGTAGGTGGTCTCCCAGGCGTCCACCGCGCAGCCCAGCCGGGTGAGGACGTCCAGGTAGGCGGCGGGGGTGTGGACCGCGCCCTCGTGCCGCAGCACGCCGTCGAGGCGGGCGCGCCAGCGGGGCGAGTCGGCCAGTTCGCGCAGCAGGACGTGGCTGGGGGCGTCGAAGTTGCCGGGCACCTGGAAGGCGAAGGTGCCGCCGGGGACGAGCCCCGCGGTCCAGTCGGCGAACCGTTCGGTGTGCCCGGGGACCCAGTGCAGCAGGGCGTTGCTGATGAGCAGGGCCGGCGGGTCGGCGGGGTCGGGGGCCCACTCCCCCGCGTCGGCGGGGGCGAAGTCGAGGTGACCGCCGCCGGCGGTGGGGCCGGCCAGGGTCCGGGCCCGGTCGAGCATGGCGGGGGAGGCGTCGTAGCCGGTGATCCGGGCGGTGGGCCAGCGTTCGGCGAGCAGGGCGGTGACGTTGCCGGCCCCGCAGCCGAGGTCGGCGATGCGGGGCGCGGGGCCGCCGGGCAGTTCGGGGACGCGGGCCAGGAGGTCGACGAACGCCCGGCCGCGGTGGCCCGCGTGGCGCAGGTACTGGTGCGGGTCCCAGACGGGGGTGGTGGTGGGCACGGTGGACCTCCTCGGGGCGGTGGGCCGTCCACCGCCCACCTATCTTGACATCAAGAGACTTCATGTCGACAGACCTACTACACTGATCGCCATGGAGGACGAGGTCGATCGGCTCGTCGCGGCGTGGCGCCGGGAGCGCCCCGACCTCGACGTCGAGCCCCTGGAGGTGCTCAGCCGGGTGAGCCGGCTGGCCCGGCACCTCGACCGCGCACGCAGACTCGCCTTCGCCGAACACCAGCTCGAACCCTGGGAGTTCGACGTGCTGACCTCCCTGCGCCGAGCCGGCACCCCCTACCAACTCTCCCCGGGCCAACTGCTCACGCAGACCCTGGTGACCTCGGGCACCATGACCAACCGGATCGACCGGCTCACCAAGAAGGGCCTCGTCGAGCGGCTGCCCGACCCCACCGACCGGCGCGGCGTCCTGGTACGGCTCACCCCGGAGGGCCGGGACCGCGCCGATCAGGCCCTGGCCGGCCTGCTGGACCAGGAGCGGGCCATCCTGGCCGAGCTGTCGCACGCCCAGCGCGCCGAGTTGGCCGCACTGCTGCGCCAGCTCACCGCCCCCTTCGACAACCTCCCCGGCTGACCGCCCCGCACCACGACCGGGACGAACGGCCGTATTCGGTCAGGTCCGGTCACCATCGCGTCATTCGCCGGGAATCATCCGCCGGTGCGGACCCGACACCACTACACAGGACGGGCCGGGGTGGTGCGTCGCATCCCCCGTGACGGCCGGTCGTGGGGGAGGTCTGGACGGGTGTCGACCAGGGACGGGGCGGTACCGCCCGGCCATGCCGTACCGAGCGTCCGGGCCGGGCGATGAGCCCCCGGAAGCGGCGACCGCCGGTGCGCCGGCGCACCCGCCGTTCCGCACGGCGGCAACGCGCGGACGACTCTCTGGTCGGCCTGCTCGCGGTCGGGTTCTTCGCCGTCGTCCTGGTGGCGGCCGTCGTCGACTGGCTGTTGGCGCACGCCTGGGTCCTCGTCCTGCTGGGCGCGGTCACGGTGCTCGCCCTCGTCGTCCGGCACCGGCGCGCGCGGGACCGGGCCCGGGGGGAGGCGGAGCGCAGCCGCTCCCTGCGCTACGCGCTGGAGCAGCTCGACGCCCTGCACCACACCCGCTTCGAGGACGCGGTCCGGGACCTGATGCAGCGGGACGGCTGCCGGGACGCCCTCCGCGTCGGAGGCGGCGGCGACCTGGGCGCCGACGTGAAGGCCACCGACCCCTACGGCCGGCTCTGGGTGATCCAGTGCAAGCACCGGCGGGCGGGCGCCGCCGGGTCCGCGGTCGGCACTCCGGACCTCCAGGTGCTGAACGGCACCGCCCGGCCGGTCCACGGGGCCGATGTCGCGGTCATCGTCACCAACGGGCGGGTGACCGCACCCGCGGTGGCCTTCGCCGAGCAGCAGCGGCTCCACGTCGTCGACCGTCAGGCCCTCGGGGCGTGGGCCGCCGGGTCCCGTCCCCTGTGGGAGGTGCTGCGGGCGGTGCCGCCGCCGCGCCCGCCGACCGCGCTGTCCTGACCGGCGGCCGGCGGCGCGGGTCAGGACGGACCGGCCGCGCTCAGGAGGCCGCCTCCAGGTCCACCGGGCCCACCCCCGCGCGGCGCGCCAGGGCGACCGCGGCCAGGGTGCTGTGCACGCCCAGCTTGCCCAGGACGTTCTGCATGTGGGTGCGCACGGTGTGCGGGGACAGGAAGAGGCGCTCGGCGACGGCCTTGCGTCCCAGGCCCGCGACCATGCAGCGCAGCACCTCCCGCTCGCGCGGGGTGAGGGACTCCACCAGCCGCTCGCTCTCGGTGCGGTGCTTGCGCGCCGCGGTCAACTCCCGCAGCACCCCGGTGAGGAGGGCCGGCGGGAGGTGCGTCTCGTCGCGCAGCACGCCCCGGATGACGTTCAACAGCCGTGACAGCGAACAGTCCTTGGCGACCCAACCGCCGGCCCCCGCCTGGAGGGCCTGGGCCGCGCGCCGCGGATCGTCCTTCTCGGCGAGCACCACCGTGCGGACGCCCGGTTGCGCCTGGCGCACCGCCGCCACCAGCGAGATCCCGTCGGTCGGCGCCCCGCCGCCCTCCGCGGAGGCGTCGGCGACCGCCACCGGAGGCCGTGCCCCGGGCAGGACACCGACCGCCGAGGCGCCGAGGTCGGCGTCGACGAGCAGGACGTCGAACCTGCGCCCGTCGGCCACCGCCCGGTCCAGACAGCGCAGGGCCGCCGGACCGCTGCCCGCCGCCGCCACCTCCACGTCCGGCTCGGCGGCGAGCGCCGCTGCGAGCGACTCGGCGAAGATGCGATGGTCGTCGACGACCAGCACGCGGATACGAACCACAAAAACCCCCTTCGGGGGACGGCCTGCGCGGGTGCGGCGACCGATGTGGAACCCGGCCCCGGTTCGGTCCGGGCACCGGCCGCCGCAGCCGCACGGCCGCCGCCGTGCCTTGGACTGCAATCCCACTCGGGCGTCCTACCCGACTGTTTCGCCCCCTGATACGCGCCGGCCCCCACCGACGCTGCCCCTCAGGGTAAGGCCGACTGGCAGAAGCGGAAGCCGATTTGCAGAACTGTTTGACCTCGCCGTTCAGGGTGGTCCTGATGCTTCGTATTGAGACAGAAGTCGACAAAGTACGGGGGGATTCGCCGTTCTGCGGGCGGACGGGCGCCCGGAGGGGGCCGCGGCGGGGCCGGCGTCAGGCCAGTCTGCGGGCGCCTTCGGAGGGGGTCGCGTCGAAGGTCACGGGGGGCGCGAACCCGGCGCGGGCGAAGGCCGTGCGCACCGCCTCGACCACTCGGGGCGCCTCGGCCGCCTCGGTGAGGACCACCGCCGAGCCGCCGAAACCGCCCCCGGTCATCCGGGCCCCGAGCGCGCCGGCCGCGTTCGCGGTGCTCACCACGAGGTCCAGTTCCGGACAGGAGACCCGCAGGTCGTCGCGGAGCGAGCGGTGGCCGGCGGTGAGGACGGGGCCGACCGCGCGCAGCGCTTCGGGGGTGGACTCGGCGAGCAGGTCGGCGACCCGCCCGACCCGGTGGTCCTCCTCGACCACGTGCCGGACGTAGCGGCGCAGTCGCTCGTCGCCCAGGCGCGCGAGGGCATCGGGGAGCGCGTCATGGGGGACGTCGCGCAGGTGCGGGACGCCCAACTCCCGGGCGCCCCGTTCGCACCCCGCGCGCCGTTCGGCGTACGCCCCGTCGCCGAGGGCGTGTTGGACCCGGGTGTCCACGACGAGCAGCCGCAGCCCGTGCGCCGCCGGGTCGAAGGGGATCGGTCGCACGCTCAGGTCACGGCAGTCCAGGTGGAGGACGTGGCCCGCGGCTCCGCAGGCCGAGGCCATCTGGTCCATGATCCCGCAGGGCACGCCCACGTAGGCGTTCTCGGCGCGCTGGGCGAGGCGGGCGAGCGCGGGCCGGTCGAGCCCCAGTCCGTACATCTCGTCCAGGGCCACGGCGGTGGCCACCTCCAGCGCGGCGGAGGAGGAGAGCCCGGCGCCGGTGGGGACGGTGGATTCCAGGTGCAGGTCGGCGCCGGCGAGTACGGCCGGGTGGCCGGCGTCGGCGAGCGCCCACAGCACTCCGGCGGGGTAGGCGGTCCAGCCGGCGCCGGCGCCGGGGGCGAGGTCGGCGGTCCGCAGGTGCACCACGGCGGCGGGGTCGGAGGCGTTCGCCGAGTGCAGCCGCAGCACGCCGTCGGTGCGGGGGGCCGCGGCGAGGACCACGGTGTGCGGCAGGGCGAGGGGCATCACGAAGCCCTCGTTGAAGTCCGTGTACTCGCCGATGAGGTTGACCCGTCCGGGCGCGGCCCACACCCCGGCGGGGGCCCTCCCGTACAGCCGCTCGAAGGCGTGCGTGAGGGTGTCGACGGCGGGGGCGGGGGTCATGGCGGGTCCTCGGGGGCGGTTCGGGGTCACGGGTGCACGGTACGGCGGGCGAAGGCCCAGGCGTCGGCGACGATGTCCGCGAGGTCCGTCCGGGCGGGGCGCCAGCCGAGGCGTTCGCGGGCGGTGGCGGCGGAGGCGACCAGCACCGCCGGGTCGCCCGGGCGGCGGGGGCCGGGCTCCTCGGGGACCGGGCGGCCGGTGACGGCGCGGACCGTCTCGATGACCTCGCGGACCGAGAAGCCGGTGCCGTTGCCGAGGTTGCAGACCAGGTGCTCGCCGGGGGCGACGGCGTCCAGGGCCAGCAGATGGGCCTCGGCGAGGTCGGTGACGTGGAGGTAGTCCCGTACGCAGGTGCCGTCCGGGGTGGGGTAGTCCTCCCCGTGGATCCGGACGGCGTCCCCTTCGCCGGCCGCGACCCGCAGCACCAGCGGAATGAGGTGCGACTCGGGGTCGTGCCGCTCCCCGTGCAGGGTGCCGTCCGGTGCCCGGTGGGCGCCGGCGACGTTGAAGTAGCGCAGGGACACCGCGGCGAGCCCGTGGGCGGCGGCCTCGCCGGCGATCATGTGGTCGACGGCGAGTTTGGTGGCGCCGTAGGGGCTGGTGGGCGCGGTGGGGTCGGTCTCGGTGAGCGGGGTGCGCACGGGTTCGCCGTAGGTGGCGGCGGTGGAGGAGAACACCAGCCGGCGCACCCCCGCGTTCCGCATCGCGTCGAGGAGCGCCGCGCTGCCGCCGACGTTGTTGGCCCAGTACTTCTCGGGGCGGGCGACCGATTCGGCGACCTGCGAGGAGGCCGCGAAGTGCAGCACGCCGTCGTAGGAGGCGTCCAGCCAGCGGGCCGCGTCCTGGACGCGCCCCTCAATGAACTCGGCGCCGGCGGGTACGCCGGCGCGGAAACCGGTGGAGAGATCGTCGAGGACGGTCACCCGGTGGCCGGCGGCCAGCAGCAGGGCGGTGACGGCCCCGCCGACGTAGCCGGCGCCGCCGGTGACCAGGTAACGGCCGGGTGCGGGGGACGGGGCGGGGGTGGGCATCAGGCTGCCTCTCGCAGTCGGCGGGCCGCGTCCTCCGGGGGGACGTCGTTGATGAACACGTTCATGCCCGATTCCGAACCGGCGAGGAACTTCAGCTTGCCGGTGGTGCGGCGGATGGTGAAGAGCTCCAGGTGGAGGGCGAACTCCTCCCGTTCGGCGGGGGCCGTGAAGGGGGCCTGGTGCCAGCCCGCGACGTACGGGGTGGGGGGCGCGTCGGGGCCGAAGAGCCGGTCGAACCGGCGCAGCAGGTCCAGGTAGACGCGGGGGAACTCGGCGCGGGCCGCCGGGTCGAGGGCGAGCAGGTCCGGGACGCGTCGGCGGGGGTAGAGGTGCACCTCGTAGGGCCAGTGCGCGGCGTAGGGCACGAAGGCGACCCAGGCGTCCGTCTCCAGGACGACGCGACTGCCGTCGGCGAGTTCCCCGGCGAGGACCTCGTCGAACAGGTTGCGTCCGGTGGTGGTGCGGTGGCGGGCGGTGGTGCGCAGCATCCGCGCGGTGCGGGGGGTGGTGAAGGGGTACGCGTAGATCTGGCCGTGCGGGTGGGCGAGGGTGACGCCGATCTCGGTGCCGCGGTTCTCGAAGCAGAACACCTGCTCCACCGCGTCCAGTCCGGCCAGTTCGGCGGTGCGGTCGGTCCAGGCGGTGAGCACCAGGGCGACCTGTTCCTCGGTGAGGTCGACGAAGGACGCCTGGTGGTCGGAGGTGAAGCAGACGACCTCGCAGCGGCCGGCGGCCCCGGCCAGGGAGGGGAAGCGGTTCTCGAAGACGACGACGTCGTAGGAGGCGTCGGGGATCTCGGTGGGGCGGCCGGCGGCGGAGGGGCAGAGCGGGCATTCGTCGGCGGGCGGCAGGTAGGTGCGGTCCTGCCGGTGCGAGGCGATGGCGACGTGGTCGTCGAGGAGCCGGTCGTGGCGGACTTCGGAGGTGGTGGCGACGGCTGCCAGCGGGCGGGGGTCGGCGGCCGTGCGGACCGTGTCGTCGCGGTTGTCGTAGTAGATGAGTTCCCGGCCATCGGCCAGCCGGGTCGACGTCTTCTTCACCACGGCGCTCCTCGTCGACGGCCCTACCGACCACCGAGTGATCCAACAGAATTCAACACAACAAACCATGACCTCTGCGGCACGTCAAGGGACGAGGGGGGTTCGACCCATCAAAATCAAACAACAGTCAGAAATCGGACCACAGGAAGGGACAGGCGCCACCGCCTTCACCGGTCGCGGCGGACCTCCCCCGGGAACCGGCCACTCCTCTCCGGCGGACGCGGCCGGGGCGCTCGGGGAACCACCCGACCCCCGGCTGACCAGGCACCTTCACCGGGCGGGCACCCACCCGCACGCCCGCACGCCGGGCCGGGCCGGGCCCGCCGGACCGGTCCGCCACGGCGGCGGGACCCGCTCCGGAGCCGCCCCCGCCGCCGCACCGCCCCCGCACGGGTGCGCGAACGGGGGGCGACGTGCGAGGGCCCGCGCCCCGACGACGGAAGTCGTGGAGCGCGGGCCCGGAGCGGCAGGAGCGCGGCGGCCGGTTCAGCCCCCGGAGGAGCCGGCCGGGAGGGTGGACGCGGCGGTCGGGCCGAAGGGGCCCACCCGGTCCAGCAGTCCGGTGCGCGCGGCGAGCGCCGCCGCCTCCAGTCGGGAGCCGACCCCGAGCTTCATCAGCACCCGCTGCACGTGGGTGCGCGCGGTGGAGGGCGCGATGCCCATCCCGGCGGCTATCAACCGGGTGTCCTCGCCGTCGGCCACCCGCACCAGGACCTCGACCTCCCGCGGGGTGAGCATCTGGAGCAGCCGCTGGCCCTCGTCGTCGGGCTGGGCCGCGGGGTTCAGCAGTTCGCTGAACGCGCCCTGGAGCAGCTGTGGCGCCACCGCCGACTCCCCCGCGCGGGCCTTCATGATGGCGCGCTCGACGCCTTCGATGCGCTCGTCGTGCCGCACGTAGCCGGAGGCCCCGGCGGCGAAGGCGGCTGCGATGCCGCGCGGTGACGGCACCGGGCCGAGCACCACCACCGCGACCTGCGGCCGGTCCCGCTTGATGCGCACCACCGGGTCGAAGGCGCCCGGCTCCGCCGGCGCCGCGGTACCCAGCAGGCACACCTCCGGCGCCCGCGAGACCACCAGTTCGGCGGCGCCCGCGGCGGGCGCCGCGGCTGCCAGGACCCGGTGCCCGCGCAACTTCAACGCCGAGGCCAACGCCTCGGCGAGCAGCCTGTGATCATCGACCACCATGAGCCGCACACCCACAGTGTCACCCCCCACTTGTGCCGCCCGGTCCCCCACAGATCCGGACCCCCTGCCCTCGTCATCCGGAAGCTACACGCTTGTTCGGCGAACCGGTGGCGTTACGGATGAGAAGCCGACGGTAATACCTTCGAAGGCGTCTCGGCACCTGACCGAACGCCCTCGCACACGTTTTCGCACCATGAACCCCTCCGAACGGCGGGACGGGGCCCGACCCGCGGGGCGGAACACCCCAAATACCCGGTACGCCCGCGTAAGCGCCGCCCCTTCCGTGCGCGGTCCGCACTTCTGTGCGCCCCCAATACGCGCCTGAGCCCCCGTTCCTCGCACAGGTGTCGGGGAACGGGGGCTCGGACGGCGGCGGTCGTCGGACCGCGGACCTCAGCGGGTGCCGAAGGCCACGGCCAGATACGCCTCCTCGTCCGTGCTGTAGGGCTTCCTGGCGTACAGCGCCGACATGTAGAAGCGTCCGTCGCCGAAGAGGTACTCCGCGTACTCCGGCAGGAAGGACCGCTCCGGCTCCCGCGAGGACTCCGTCGCCGGGTTCTCCATCAGCAGGGTCTCCTCCAGCGAGGTCCCGTCCAGGCTGACCACCCGACCGCCCTTGTCGTACGGCCCCCGCTGGTAGGCCAGCACGTTGCCGCCGTCCATCCGGATGGGGGTCATCACGTACCCGTCACCGGCGTCGGCCCGGGCGCCGAGCAGCTTGCCGGTCTTCAGGTCGAAGGCGACGACCTCGTTGGTGTCCGTGAACTCCTTGGAGCCGTCGTGCTCCTCCGTGGGCAGGTAGAGCCGGTCGTTGCCCACGGCCAGCAGCTTGCACTGCTCCACCCGGGTCGCGTCGCAGCGGGCGGCGTACTTGTCGCCCTCGGCGGTGAACTTGGAACGCAGCTTGCCGGTCTCCTCGTCGATGGCGAAGAAGTCGGAGATCGAGCTGCCGTCGCCGGCCGAGTCACCGATGTCCGCGGCCACCACCAGCGGCTTGGTGGAGACGACGCTCGCGTAGTCCACACCGGTCGCCATCTTGTACGTGGACAGCGGCTTGCCGGTCTTCGGGTCCAGCTTCTGGATCTCCAGCCGGCGGCTGTCGAAGCTGCCGCAACGGCGCACCGCGACCAGGTTCTCCCCGCCCGCGTACCCGGCGTCGTAGCACGGCTCGCCCAGCTTGGGCGCCCACAACTGGGCGCCGTCCGCAGCGGTCCACGCGGCGCCGCCCGCCGAACCGCCCGCCGCGACCGTGCCGGCGCCGATGGTGACCTCGTCGAAGGAGACCGTCCGGTCGGCGGACTTGGCGGTCTTCGTCCACAGCAGCTTGCCGGTGTCCAGGTCGAGCACCGACACCTGGGTGCAGCCGTGGTGCGGCTTCGCCTTGGTGGGCATCGCCGGCTGGGCGATCAGCGCGGTCCGGTTGTCGGCCGTGACGTGCCGGCTGGCCGCGCAGACCGGGCCGGTCAGCTTCACCGTCCACCGCTCGTCACCGCCGGCCGGGTCGTAGCCGACGACCTCGCCGACCCCCGACTTGGCGTACACCTTGTCGGTGAGCCAGGAACCGGCGACCACCAGGGTGCTGTCGCCCTTGACCACCGGCGAGGGCACCTGGAACAGCGGCTTGGACTTGGGGTTAGCGGGCGCCTTCTCCTTGGCCTCGCCACCGGCGGGGACCGGTTCGCCGCCCTTGGCGTCCCCGCCGCCCTTCTCCCCGCCGCCGGCCGGCTTCTCGCCCCCGTCGCCCTTGCCGGCGGAGTTCTTCTTGTCGTCGTCGCCGGACGCCGCGTACAGGACGCCGCCGCCGACGATCAACGCGATCACCAGGACGGCCGCCCCGATGATCAGCGTCACCGGATTGCGCAGCCCCGACCGGCGCGGAGCCGGCGCCGGAGCCGGCGCCAGCACCGTGGGCGCGCCGTACGGAGCGCCGTAGGGCTGCTGCTGGAGGGGCTGGCCCGGTTGACCGGGCTGGCCGAACCCCGACGGCCCCGGGCCGCCCGGGTAGCCGTAGCCGCTCTCCGGCTGGCCCGGCGCGGTCGGGTACCCGTAGCCCGCCGGGGGCGGCGGGGGGCCGGGCTGCCCGGGCTGCCCGGGCACCGCCGGTGCGGGTGCCGTGGGGTAGCCGTACCCGGGGTGCGGGGTCCCGTAGCCGCCCTGCTGCGGGGGCTGCGGGGCGCCGAAGCCCCCGACAGACGGGTCCTGCGGCGCACCGAAACCACCGGCGGGCGGCGGCTCCGAAGGCGCGCCGAAGCCGCTCGGCGGCTGCCCGTACGCGGCCGGCGGGGCGCCGAAGCCGTCCTGCTGCGGCGGCGGGCCCGGCGGGGCGCCGAAGCCCACGGCGGACGGGTCCTGGGGTGCACCGAAACCACCGGCGGACGGTACGTCCTGCGGCGGCCGGGGCTTGCCGAAGCCCACGGGTGCGCCGTCCGGCTCCGGGGGTGGCGGGGCCCCCGACTCGGCCCCGGGCTGCTCTCCGGGTGGGTCGGTCGGCTGGGGCGGGTGGCTCATGACGTCTCTACCTCGGGGATCGACTGCTGTGTCGTGTCGTACGCGACTGGCTCGAAAAACGTGACTGGCTCGGGCTGGTGCGGAGGGTGCGGGGTGAGTCGACGGGACGCGGGTTGACGCCCCGTGCCCACCCGATCGGGTGGGCACGCCGTGCGACGTGGCGCCGTGCGACCGGTCGACTCACCCGAACGGGTGGGGCGGTCACGGTCCGAAGGCCATCATCAACTTCTGCTCCGCACCGTTCTTCGTACTGCTCAACATCGTGGTCGAGAGGTACAGGCGGCCGCCCTCGTACGCCACGGCCTTCTGGAAGAAGCTCCGCTCCAGGGCCGCGGCACCGTCCGGGTTCTTCAGGAGCACCCGGGGAGCGCCCCCGGTGACCTCGATCGCGGTGACCGCCCCCGCGCGGTCGTGGCTGGGCCGCTCGTACGAGAGGACCCGGCCGTCCTCGATCCGCAGCGGTTGCAGGGAGCGCCCGTAGGTGGCCCCGGTGCGCCACTTCTCCTTGCCGGTGTCGAGGCTGACGGCGAGGAGTTCGTTGGCACTGCTCTTCGCCTTGGTCGCCAGGTACAGCGTGTCGGCGTCGGCGACCACGCCCGTGCAGCCCTGGAGTTCACGGGTGAGGCCGGCCCAGCCGCAGTCCAGCTCCGGCTGCTCCTTCAGCGAGAGCTGCGAACGCACCGCGGCCGAACCGTCCTGGAGGGCGGTGACGTTCCACTGCTTCTTCTCCTCGTTGGTCAGGTACAGCACCACCGGGTCCACGGAGAGCGCCCGGGTGACCTTCCACCCCTTGGGGAACTTCTTGCTCCACAGCACCTTGCCGGTCTTCGGGTCCAACTGGCGCACCTCGTCGCGCTGGTTGTCGCCGCCGGCACCGCACCCGGCGACCATCAGCAGCCGGGCTCCGCCGGTGAAGCCGTTCGGGAAGCAGTCCGTGCCGTGCTTGCCGACCTCGAAGCGGCGCTTGCCGGTGTCGACGTCGTACCCGATGCCGGACATCGAGCGCCCGACGACCAGGGTGTCGCCCACCAGGTGCAGGGCGATGCTCACGGAACTGTCGAACAGGCCGCCCTCGGAGACCTTCTGGGTCCAGCCCTTGGCCCCGGTCCCGAGGTCGATCTGCTGGAGCTGGTTGCACTTGGCGCGGTCGCTGACCCCGCTCATGTGGGCGACGACCACCTTGCCGTCCCCGGTGGGCCGCGGGACCACCGCGCACACCTTCTGCGGCAGCTCCACCGTCCACCGGGGCTCGCCGCCGGTCGCGTCGTACCCGACGACCTGCTTGTACGCCGCCTTGACGACGAGGTCATCGGTGACCCAGAGGCCCGGGGCCTCGGCGCCGGAGCCGGGCACCTTGGGGGCCGACCGGTACCACAGCACCCGGGACTCGCCGTCCTCACGGCCCTCGTTGAGTTCGTCGACGTCCACGCCGTCGCCCGCCGCGCCGGAGCCGCCGGCGCCCTTGCCGTCGCCCTGGTCGACGGAGGCCGAAGCGCTCGGCGCGGGGGCGGTGCTCCCCCCGGCGACCGGGGTGGGCTCCTTCGGTGCGGGGTCGTCCCCCTCGTCACCCGCGCCGAGCGCGAGGACCGTCCCGCCGACCACGACGACCAGCGCGGCGACCGCCGCGAGGACGATCCCGGTCCGGCCCCGGAACGGGCCCCGCCCGCCCGGGGCCGGCGCCTGCGGCGGGTGGGGCGGCTGGCCGTGCCCGCCCGCCCCGTAGTGCTGGTGCCCGTACGGCCCCGGTTGTCCGTACCCCGGGGTCGGCACCGTGGGGGGTCCGGGCTGCGCCCCGTAGGGACCCGACTGCGCGTACGGTCCCGGCGGCGGCACGGGCTGGCCGTAGGGGCCGGCGGTCGGCGGCGGGCCGTACCCCGCGGGCTGGCCGTACGGGCCCTGGGCCTGGTACGGACCGGGCGCGGGCGCGGCCCCGGCGGCCCCGAAAGGGGCGGGGGGCGGTGGTGTCGAAGGAGGCCCGAACGGGGCCGGCGCCATGGGCGGCTGGCCGGATTCGTTCGGTATGCCGGAGCCTTCGGCCGGTGTGCGTTCCTCGGGCGACTGACTCATCAGCGCTCCCCCTTCACTGATTCGCTGCGCGTCTCGCGATACGGGAACATGCGTACGCGTGCGGTTTTCAGTGGCCCTTTCTATCACCACGCCCCCGGCCACACCGGGCCCGGACGGCTGCTGTGCCCAAGGGCGGACTGCCTTGTGATCCGGCTGTTACGGCCCTTCACGCCCTCTTCGCAGCACCTGCATCCGGCCGACCGGAACGCCCGGGGAGACGGGAGCCGCCCGCCGCCCCGGTGGCGTGATCCCGCCTACTCCGTCACTCGGCGTCGTCCGCCAGTTCCAGCCATCGGGCTTCGAGGTCCTCGCGTTCGGCGACCAGCGCGCGCAGTTCGGCGTCGAGCACGGCGACCTTCTCGAAGTCGGTGGCGTGCTCGGCGATCCGCTCGTGCAGCCCGGTCTCCTTGCCGGAGAGCCGGTCGATCTGCCGCTCGATCCGCTGGAGTTCCTTCTGGGCCGCCCGGACCTGCGCCGCGGACCGCGCCGGAGCGCCGCCCGCGGGGTCGGCGACCGGCGCCGACGCCCCGGTCCGGGCGGGCTGCGCGGCCTTGGCGGCCTCGCCCATCCGGGCGCGGCGCTCCAGGTACTCGTCGATGCCGCGCGGCAGCATCCGCATCGTCGCGTCGCCGAGCAGCGCGAACACCCGGTCGGTGGTGCGCTCCACGAAGAACCGGTCGTGCGAGATCACGACCATCGAGCCGGGCCAGCCGTCGAGGAGGTCTTCGAGCTGGGTGAGGGTCTCGATGTCGAGGTCGTTGGTGGGCTCGTCGAGGAAGAGCACGTTGGGTTCGTCCATCAGCAGCCGCAGCACCTGGAGGCGGCGGCGCTCACCGCCGGAGAGGTCGCCGACCGGCGTCCACTGCTTCTCCTTGCCGAAGCCGAAGGTCTCGCAGAGCTGTCCGGCGGTCATCTCCCGGCCCTTGCCGAGGTCGACCCGTTCGCGCACCTGCTGCACGGCCTCCAGCACCCGCAGCTGCGGGTCGAGTTCGGAGACCTCCTGCGACAGGTAGGCCAGGCGCACCGTCTTGCCCACCGCGATCCGGCCGGCGGCCGGCTGGGCCTCGCCCCCGGTGCGGGCGGCCTCGGCGAGGGCCCGCAGCAGCGAGGTCTTCCCGGCGCCGTTGACGCCGACCAGACCGATCCGGTCGCCCGGGCCGAGTTGCCAGGTGAGGTGCTGGAGCAGGGTCTTGGGCCCGGCCTGGACGGTCACGTCCTCCAGGTCGAACACGGTCTTGCCGAGGCGGGCGCTGGCGAACTTCATCAGCTCGGAGGTGTCCCGGGGCGGCGGCACGTCCTTGATCAGCTCGTTGGCGGCCTCCACCCGGAAACGGGGCTTGGAGGTGCGGGCGGGGGCGCCCCGGCGCAGCCAGGCGAGTTCCTTGCGGACCAGGTTCTGCCGCTTGACCTCCTCGGTGGCGGCGATGCGCTCCCGCTCGGCGCGGGCGAAGACGTAGTCGGAGTAGCCGCCCTCGTACTCGTGCACCTTGCCCCGCTGGACGTCCCACATGCGGGTGCACACCTGGTCGAGGAACCAGCGGTCGTGGGTGACGCAGACCAGGGCCGAGCGGCGGGCCCGCAGATGGGCGGCGAGCCAGGCGATGCCCTCCACGTCGAGGTGGTTGGTGGGCTCGTCGAGGACGAGCAGGTCCGGCTCGTCGATGAGGAGCTTGGCGAGCGCGACCCGACGGCGCTCGCCACCGGAGAGCGGGCCGATCACGGTGTCCAGGCCCTGCGGGAAGCCGGGCAGGTCCAGCCCGCCGAAGAGTCCGGTGAGCACGTCGCGGATCTTGGCGTTGCCGGCCCACTGGTGGTCGGCGAGGTCGCCGATCACCTCGTGCCGCACGGTGGCGGACGGGTCCAGCGCGTCGTGCTGGGTGAGGACGCCGAGCCGCAGTCCGCCGCTGTGGGTGACCCGGCCGGTGTCCGCCTCCTCCAGCTTGGCGAGCATCCGGATGAGGGTGGTCTTGCCGTCCCCGTTGCGTCCCACCACGCCGATCCGGTCGCCCTCGCTCACGCCGAGCGACACCCCGTCGAGCAGGGCACGGGTGCCGTACACCTTGCCGACGGACTCGACATTGACGAGGTTGACTGCCATTTCGCTCCTGCCACGGGATGGACCGGCCCGGTCACCGGGGTGAACCGGCCTTCCAGCCTAGTCGGCCGTCCGGGGTGGCCCCGCCGGGTGACCGGGGCGCCCGGGAGATGCGGGGGGCGGTGTCGGGTCCGCGCGGCACGGCGGGAGCGCGCAGCGAGTCGTACCGAAACGTTGCCGGATACAGACAATGTGCTGTGCGCGACGGACACGGATGCTGTTGCCAACCAGTGCGAAAACGAGGGAAGGACGGTGACGAGCGGTGTTGTTCTCAGTTCCGGACCGGGTGTGGTGGCTGACCGCGGCCGCGGCGACCGTGCTGTTCGCCGTCACGCTCTTGGTGTTGCTCCCCAGGCCCGAGGATGCGCCGGAGGAGATCCGAGCCAGGGTCGAGCAGGCTAGGAGGCAGGGCAGACGGTTCATCTTCACGGCGCTTCCCCTCCCCTGCGTCGGGATCGTCCTGGGCGCCCTGTTCGGTTCGGAACCGACACCGGTCATCCTGTTCGTCTACAGCGTGGTGATCGGATCCCTGCCGATCGCCCTGCTCCCGGTCCGGCGTCGGTTGCAGCG
Organism: Streptomyces sp. NPDC002490; assembly: GCF_040296045.1. Taxonomy (NCBI): domain Bacteria; kingdom Bacillati; phylum Actinomycetota; class Actinomycetes; order Kitasatosporales; family Streptomycetaceae; genus Streptomyces; species Streptomyces sp. NPDC002490. Next base: position 126,130 of record NZ_JBEOWM010000016.1, read on the forward strand.
ATCCCACGTCGCCCACCTGCAAAACCCTGGAAGTCCGTCCGCCACGGACAGCTTCGCGACGTTCTGGGTCGGCCTCGTCGTGGCCGTCTCCGCCCTGGCGGCGGCCGTGCTGGTGACGCTGGAGACGTACGGGCCCGCGGGTTCCTGAGCCGGCGACCGACCCGGTGGGCCGCACCCGCGCTCTCCTGGCACGACCCGAACCGCTTCCCTTAGCCGCACCGCCACCGTCGCAGGCACGCCGCACGCGACGACCGGGCCGTCGAGGGTGCGGCCGACCAGGACCGGCAACGACCGACGACGAGCGTCGTGGGACGGCCGTCGCCGGTCAGTGCTGAGGGTCTCGGTGGGAACTCAAGGGTCTGTCGTCGTGCTCTGCGGAGTTGCTTCCGTGGGTTCGGGGCCAACTCGCGACCTTGCCGTTCCTGGTCCCCTGGACCGGCAAGACGCCGAGCGGCCCCCTGCTCGAACGCAGCGAAGCGGAGTTGAGGGCTGGGGGGGGCAGGGCAAACCTCGGGTCGCTGCTGTGCCGGCGGGTACTGGGCGAGGGCCGCCGCCACGGCGCTGGCGGTACGCGACGGCGCGCCGTCGACCGGCCCCGCACCCGTACGGGCAGGTGCAGGCCCTCGTCGACGGGCCCGGCGTCACGTGCCGGTGAGCTTGTCGAGGTCGGGGGCGTAGACGGTCATCCAGTGCGGGTTCAGCCGGAAGTAGACGACCTCGTGGTTCCAGTCGAAGGCGTCGTCGCCGTAGAAGTCCTTCAAGTAGGTGAGGAGCTCCTGCCAGTCGGCCGTGGTCTCGGCGTCCTCGGGGTTCAGCTCCTCCACCGTGCCGTGGGTGAACACGCCGAGGTCCTCGCCGCGCATGTGCGCGACGCTGGTGGCCGGACGGGCCGCGAGATGACGGGCCTTGGCGGCGTTGCGCGCCGTGCCGAAGTGCCACCGGCCGCGCAGGAAGTGCCCGTCGACGCCGCTGATCCGCGGTTCGCCCTTTGCGGTCACCGTGGAGAGGGCAAGCGTGCACATGCCAGTGAGGACCCCGGTGAGCTGCGCCGCCGTGATGGTGCGGCCCTCGACGATCGAGCGGAGGTGTGCGGTCGAGCCGGAGAGGGAGGTGTCGAGGAGGGACTGGAGCTTGTTGAGTTCTTCCGGAGTTTCGCGCATACGTCCATCGTCGGCCGTAAACCCGACACCCTCTGTCGTCATTGATGAAGCAGCGGTGAGGTCGCTCCGCGCGGGTTGCGGTCGACGGCCCGCCACAGGTACTTCCGCTCTCCGTTGATCTTGATGAAGACCTCGTCCAGGTGCCACTTGTCCCGGCCGGGCCCGCCGGCGGCACGGTCCGTTGGCGTGGGCCTGCCCGAACTCGGCGCACCAGCCCCGGACGGTCTCGTGGGAGACGAGCACGCCACGCTGGAGCGCAGCTCCTCGACCTCCCCGGCCCGGCGACGGCCGTCGCCGGTCAGCGCCGGGCCCCTTCCCCCAGCTAGATCCAGGTGTCCAGCCACATCCGGGCGCGCCAGGAGGCGATGGGCATCATCTGGCCGGTGTAGAGGGGCCAGAAGTAGATGAAGTTCCAGGCGATGAGCAGCACCAGCACGCCCGCGCCCGCCGCGCCGGCGGTGCGGCGCAGCTCGCTGGAGCCCTTGGGGCCGAGCAGGGCGCCGACCAGCATCGCCACCGCGAGGCACAGGAAGGGCACGAAGACGACCGCGTAGAAGTAGAAGATGGTCCGCTCCTGGTACAGGAACCAGGGCAGGTAGCCGGCGGCGACCCCGCACAGGATCGCGCCCGCCCGCCAGTCGCGGCGCAGCAGCCACCGCCAGAGCAGGTAGAGCAGGGCGACGCAGGCGGTCCACCACAGCAGGGGGGTGCCGAGGGCGAGGACCTCGCGGACGCACTTGTCGGCGGTGTCTGCGGGGCAGCCCTCGGGGGAGCCGGCGGGGACCGGGCGGTAGAAGTACGAGACGGGCCGGCCGACGACGATCCAGCTCCACGGGTTGGACTCGTACTGGTGCGGGGTGACGAGGCCCTTGTGGAAGTCGAGCACCACCGACTCGTAGTGCCACAGGCTGCGCAGCCAGTCGGGCAGCCAGGTCCAGTTGCCGCCCTTGCCGGCGGTGGTGGCCCAGTCGCGGAAGTAGCCGCCGCTGCCGTCGTCCGGGGAGAGCAGCCAGCCGGTCCAGGTGGTCAGGTAGGCGGCGAGGGCGGTCGGCACGGTGGCGAGGAAGGCCGGGCACAGGTCCCGCTTCAGCACCGTCAGCCAGGCCCGTTCGGCGCCGGCGACGCGGCGGGAGCCGATGTCCCACAGCACGGACAGCACGGCGAACGCGGCGAGGAAGTAGAGGCCGTTCCACTTGGTGGCGGCGGCGAGGCCGAGGCAGGCGCCGGCCGCGATCCGCCACGGCCGCCAGCCGAGCCGCAGGGCGTCGGCGATCCGGGCGTCGGGGCGGGGCAGCCCGTCCTCGCCGGGCGGCAGCGCGGCGGCCAGCCGGGCGCGGCTGCGGTCCCGGTCGACCAGCAGGCAGCCGAAGGCGGCGACGACGAAGAACATGACGATGAGGTCGAGCAGCGCGGTGCGGCTCATCACGAAGTGCAGGCCGTCGAGGGCCAGCAGGGCGCCCGCGAGGCAGCCCAGGAAGGTGGAGCGCAGCAGCCGGCGCCCGATGCGGCACACCAGGAACACCGAGAGGGTGCCGAGCACGGCGGTCATGAACCGCCAGCCGTACGGTTCGAAGCCGAAGAGCCATTCGCCGAAGCCGATGACGTACTTGCCGAGCGGCGGGTGGACGACGTACGCGGCCTGCTCGGGCAGGGCGATGCCGGCGCCCTGTTCGAGGACCTGCTCGTTGACTTCCTTGGGCCACTCCAGTTCGTACCCGCGGTGGACGATCGCCCAGGCGTCCTTGGCGTAGTACGTCTCGTCGAATATCACGTCCCGCGGGGAGCCGAGGTTCCAGAACCGCAGGACGCCCGCGAGGACGGTCACCAGCAGCGGACCCAGCCACCCGGACCAGCGCAGCAGCGGGGGCACCAGCCGTTCGGGCACCCGCAGCGCGGCCCACAGGCGCGGGCCGGGCTCGTTGTACGGGGGCACCAGTTGGCCGCACAGGTCGGCCCGGGGGCGCGGGGTGTGACCGAAACGGCGCAGGCGGTGTCGCCAGGCGGGGGGTCGCGGCGCGGCGGGCTGGTCCTGTCGGGTGTCCGTCGAGGACGCGGTACTCGTCACCGCGCCATCGTAGGGAACCCGGCTGTGCGGCGGCGTCCCCGCGGGCCGCGCGTTGCCGCGGTGGGGCGGGCGGGGCGTGCGGCGGGGGGCGGGCGTGCTGGGAGACTGGAAGGGTGACTGATGTGGGTGGGACTCTCGTACTGGCCGGCACTCCGATCGGGGACCTCGCGGACGCGCCGCCGCGGCTGGCGGCGGAGCTGCGGGCCGCGGACCTGATCGCCGCCGAGGACACCCGGCGGCTGCGCCGGCTCGCCCAGGGCCTGGAGGTGCCGGTGACGGCGCGGGTGGTGTCGTACTTCGAGGGCAACGAGAGCGCCCGGACGAAGGAGCTGGTGGAGGCCCTCACGGGCGGGGCCCGGGTGCTGTTGGTGACGGACGCGGGCATGCCCTCGGTGTCCGACCCGGGGTACCGGCTGGTGGCGGCGGCGGTGGAGCAGGGCGTGCGGGTCACCGCGGTGCCCGGGCCGTCGGCGGTGCTGACGGCGTTGGCGCTGTCGGGACTGCCGGTGGACCGGTTCTGCTTCGAGGGGTTCCCGCCGCGCAAGCAGGGCGAGCGGCTGTCCCGGTTGCGGGAGGTGGCGCAGGAGCGGCGCACCCTCGTCTACTTCGAGTCGCCGCACCGGCTGGCCGACACGCTCGCCGCGATGGCGGAGGCGTTCGGGGCCGGGCGGCGGGCCGCGGTCTGCCGGGAGCTGACCAAGACGTACGAGGAGGTCCGGCGCGGGCCGCTGGAGGAGTTGGCCGCCTGGGCCGCCGAGGGGGTGCGCGGGGAGATCACGGTGGTGGTGGAGGGCGCCCCGGCGCCGGGGCCGGCCGACCTGGGGCCCGAGGAGCTGGTGCGGCGGGTCCGGGTCCGCGAGGAGGCGGGCGAGCGGCGCAAGGAGGCCATCGCGGCGGTCGCGGCGGAGGCGGGGGTACCCAAGCGGGAGGTGTTCGACGCGGTCGTGGCGGCAAAGAACGCCCCACGATGAGCACCAAGGGCGGGCAAAGGACTACCGTGGAAGGCAAAGCGAGGCCCACGCACCGGCCCTCCCGGACAGGATCGAACAAAATCGGTTCCAACACTCGGCAGGGCTGATGCGTCCGGGCCGGGAGAAGCGTCCACTGGAGGCAGGAGGACGTACCCGTCCCCCACGCCGTCGCGGCAGCATCCGACGCCCGGCGGCGCTTGTCCGCAGGGCAAGAGGAGCTGGCATGAGTGAGATCGCAGGGGCCGGTCACCCCGGCACGGCGACCGCCGTCGTCCACGAGTCGTACGCCTTCGCCTGCATGCGGTGCGGGCACGGTTGGGAGCAGTCGTACGAGATCGAGCACCACCTCGACCCGGCGGGCCGTGCGTACGTGACGTACCTGGCCGACGGGCAGCGGGTGCCGTCCCCGTTGAGCACCCCCACGTGCCTGAACTGCGGGGGGCACGTGGTCCGCATCATGCGGGCCGGTCAGGTGTCCTCGGTGCTGGACCTGCTGCGCGGTTCGCAGCATCCGGGCCACGGCAGGCACCGGACCGACCGGCCGGGGACGGTGATCGGCGCGGCGGGTCCGATCGGTCAGATGGAGTCGGACGACGACGAGGACGCCGCGGCCCCGGACGCCCCGGCCCCGGACCGACCGCACCGCCACTGGAGCTTCTCCCACCTCCTGCACCCCTTCCGTCACCGGGACGAGCACGACCGGCACCCGGTGTGACCCCACGGCGCCGACCCCGCCGCCCGGTGCGGCGGGGTTCGTAGGATCGGTGCATGTCCGCGACACCGCACCCCAGCCCGTCCACGCCGCCCGCCGCCGCGGCCCGCCGCGCCGAGAAGGACGCGCCGCCGCCGCTGCCGACCCCGCTCACGGTGCCGGTCGCCGACGCGCACACCCATCTGGACATGCAGTCGGGCACGGTCGAGGAGGCGCTGGCCAAGGCGGCGTCGGTCGGGGTCACCACGGTGGTGCAGGTGGGCTGCGACCTGGCCGGCTCCCGGTGGGCGGCCGAGACGGCGGCGGCCCACCCCGCGGTGCACGCGACGGTGGCGCTGCACCCCAACGAGGCGCCCCGGATCGTGCTGGGCGACCCGGACGGCTGGTCCCGGCAGGGCGCCCGGCGCCCGGGCGGGGAGGCGGCGCTGGACGAGGCGCTCGCGGTGATCGACGAGCTGGCGGCGCTCCCCCAGGTCAAGGGCGTCGGCGAGACGGGCCTGGACCACTTCCGCACCGGGCCGGAGGGCCGGGCCGCGCAGGAGCGCTCGTTCCGGGCCCACATCGAGATCGCCAAGCGGCACGGCAAGGCGCTGGTGATCCACGACCGGGACGCCCACGAGGACGTGCTGCGGGTGCTGAAGGAGGAGGGCGCTCCCGAGCGGACCGTCTTCCACTGCTTCTCGGGCGATGCGGAGATGGCCGCGGAGTGCGCCCGGCAGGGCTATCACCTGTCGTTCGCGGGCAACGTCACCTTCAAGAACGCCCAGCCGCTGCGGGACGCCCTCGCGGTGGCGCCGCGGGAGCTGGTGCTGGTGGAGACCGACGCGCCGTTCCTCACCCCGGCGCCGTTCCGGGGCCGGCCGAACGCGCCGTACCTGATCCCCGTCACCCTGCGGGCGATGGCCGCGGTGAAGGGGCTGGACGAGGAGGTGCTGGCCGCGGCGGTCGCCGCGAACACGGCCCGCGCCTTCGGCTACTGAGCGCCCGCCCCCAGGGGGGCGGGGCGGTGGCCCCGGGACCGTACCCTTGACCGGTGAGCAGCAACACCGACCCCGGCCCCCTCCTCGGCCCCGCCGACGTCCGCGAGCTGGCGGCGGCGCTCGGCGTGAAGCCGACCAAGCAGCGCGGCCAGAACTTCGTCATCGACGCCAACACCGTGCGTCGCATCGTCCGCACCGCCGAGGTGCGGCCCGAGGACCGGGTGGTCGAGGTCGGGCCCGGGCTCGGCTCGCTGACCCTGGCGCTCCTGGAGGTCGCCGAGCACGTGACGGCGGTGGAGATCGACGAGGTGCTGGCGGCGGCGCTGCCGGCGACCGTCGCGGCCCGGCTGCCGGAGCGGGCCGCCCGTTTCTCGCTGGTGCACAGCGATGCGATGCGGGTCGCCGAACTGCCCGGCCCGGCGCCGACCGCACTGGTCGCGAACCTCCCGTACAACGTGGCCGTGCCGGTGCTGCTGCACATGCTGGAGACCTTCCCCAGCATCGAGCGCACCCTGGTGATGGTGCAGGCCGAGGTTGCCGACCGGCTGGCCGCCGCGCCCGGCTCCAAGGTGTACGGGGTGCCCTCGGTGAAGGCCAACTGGTACGCCGAGGTCAAGCGCGCCGGATCGATCGGACGCACGGTGTTCTGGCCGGCGCCGAACGTGGACAGCGGTCTGGTGTCGCTGGTGCGGCGGACGACGCCGGTCAGCACGACGGCCTCCCGCAAGGCGGTGTTCCGGGTGGTGGACGCGGCCTTCGCGCAGCGCCGCAAGACACTGCGGGCGGCGCTCAGCGGCTGGGCCGGTTCCGCGGCGGCGGCCGAGGCGGCGCTGGTCGCGGCCGGGGTGTCCCCGCAGGCCCGCGGCGAGGCGCTGACGGTGGAGGAGTTCGCCCGGATCGCCGAGCAGGCCCCCGCGGCCCGCGGGACGGAGGCCGACCGATGAGCGGCGACCGGGCCGCCGCGGTGACCGTGCGGGTGCCCGCGAAGGTGAACGTGCAGCTCGCGGTGGGCGCCGCCCGCCCGGACGGGTTCCACGACCTGGCCAACGTCTTCCTCGCCGTGGGCCTGTACGACGAGGTCACCGCGGCCCCCGCCGAGGAGCTGCGGATCACCTGCACCGGGCCGGACGCCGACCAGGTGCCGCTGGACCGCAGCAACCTCGCCGCACGGGCGGCCCTGCTGCTGGCCGAGCGGTTCGGTCGGGAGCCCCGGGTGCACCTGCACATCGCCAAGGACATCCCGGTGGCCGGCGGCATGGCCGGCGGCAGCGCCGACGCGGCCGGCGCGCTGGTCGCCTGCGACGCGCTGTGGGGCACCGGGGCGAGTCGCGCGGAGCTGCTGGAGCTGTGCGCGGAATTGGGCAGCGACGTGCCGTTCAGCCTGGTCGGCGGGGCGGCACTGGGCACCGGGCGGGGCGAGCTGCTGGAGCCGCTGGAGGTCGGCGGCGACTTCTGGTGGGTGTTCGCGGCGGCCGAGGGCGGACTGTCGACGCCCGCGGTGTACCGGGAGTTCGACCGGCTGACCGCGGCCACCGCGGTGCCCGCGCCCGCCGCCGCCCCGGCGCTGTTGGAGGCGCTGCGCTCGGGCGATGCGGTCGCCCTGGCCGGGGCGCTCGCCAACGACCTCCAGCCGGCCGCGCTGTCGCTGTTCCCCTCGTTGGCGCACACCCTCGCGGCGGGCGTCGAGGCCGGAGCGCTCGCGGCACTCGTCTCGGGCTCCGGTCCCACCACGGCGTTCCTGGTCAAGGACGAGGGCGCCGGGCGCACGGTGGCCGAGGCGCTGCGCGCCGGCGCCCACTGCCGCACCGCCCGGGTCACCTCCTCCCCCGCCCCCGGCGCCGCCCTGGTGCCCCGCGCCTCCTGAGGACTTCCCCGTACGGGAACCGTGACCGTACCGGCCCCGGTGCGGGTGCGCCCCGCGCACGCCCTGCGCGTCGGTGGCCGGCGGGGGCGCGTCGTCCAGCGCGCGCCGGTGGGTGACCCGCCGTGCGGGGGTGGTGTCCGGCCGGTGGGCCGACGATCATGACCGGCATGCGGATACGAGCGGCACGGACCGCGGACGCGGCGGAGATCGCCCGGGTGCACGTGCGGGCGTGGCGGGCGGCGTACGTCGGGATCGTCCCCCAGCCCTACCTGGACGCCCTGGACCCGGTGGCGAAGACCCGCACCTGGCAGGAGATCCTCGGGCAGCCCGGGCACCGCAGGGGCGTCCTGGTCGCCCACCCGGCGGCGGACCCGCAGCGGATCGCCGCCTTCGCCACCTACGCACCGGCCGGGGAGGACCACCCGCACCGCGCCGAACTGGGCGCCCTGTACGCGGACCCCGACCACTGGGGCACCGGCACGGGCCGTGAGTTGACGGCCGCGACGGTGACCGCCATGCGGGAGGCCGGGTACCGGGAGGCGGTGCTCTGGGTCCTCGCGGAGAACGCCCGGGCCCGCCGGTTCTACGAGTCGGCCGGCTGGCGCCCCGACGGCACCGTCGTCCCGGACGACAACGGCGGCGTCCTGCTCGACCTGCTGCGCTACGCCCGCCCCCTCACCGGTACTCAGGACTGAGCTGAGTACCCGCGCCCTGTCCGTCCCCCGTACGGGTGGGCGAACGTACCGGGCATGGGAACACGTCTTCGGGAAGCGGAACGGCTGGCGGACGCGACCCCGGCCCACCGGGACCGGTACACGGACCTGCTGCGGGTGGCCTCGCTGGGCGTGGTGGTGCTCGGCCACTGGCTGATGGCCGCCGTCACCCTCGCCCCCGACGGCAGCGCCGAGGTCGGCAACCTGCTCGCCGAGGTCCCCCGCGCCCAACTGCTCACCTGGGTCTTCCAGGTGATGCCGGTGTTCTTCTTCGTGGGCGGCTTCGCCCACGCCCTGGCCTACCGTTCGCTGGCCGCCCGGCTCGCCGACCCGTCCGCGCCCGGCCCGGGGCGGCCGGTGTACGCCGTGTTCCTGCGGCTGCGGCTGCGCCGGCTGCTCCGGCCCACCATGGCCTTCGTCCTGGTGTGGGGCGCGGCGGCGCTCGCCCTGCAACTCGCCCGGGTGGACGGGGCGCTGCTGGACGCGGCACTGCGGCTGGTGACCCAGCCGCTCTGGTTCGTCGGCATCTACCTGGCGATGGCCGCCCTCACCCCGCCGCTGCTGCGGGCCCACGAACGCTGGGGCTGGGGCGCGTTCGCCGCGCTGGCCGGGGCCGCGGCGACGGTGGACGTGCTGCGGCTGGCGCTGGGCGTGCCGTACGTGGAGTTCCTGAACTTCGCGTTCGTGTGGCTGGCCGTCCACCAGCTGGGGTTCCTGCGGGCGGACGGACGGCTCGGGCTGCCGCCGGTGCTCGCCGGCGGCGGGCTGCTGGGGGCCGCCGCCCTGGTGGCGCTGGGCCCGTACCCCCTGTCGATGGTCGGCATGCCCGGGGAGCGGATCTCCAACATGGCCCCGCCGACACTGGCGTTGCTCTGCCACGGGCTGTGGCTGATCGGCGCGGTGGAAATGCTGCGGGCACCCGCCACCCGCTGGTTGGCCCGGCCCCGGGTGTGGCGGGGCGTGGTGGTGGCGGGCGCGTTCTCCATGACGGCCTTCCTGTGGCACCTCACGGCGATGCTCGGCGTGTACGGGGCGCTGCTCGCCCTGGACGTGCCGCTGCCCGCGCCGGCCTCCGGCGTGTGGTGGGCGCAGGTGCCGCTGCGGCTGGCCGCGGCGCTCGTCCTGACGGCCCTGCTGGTGGCGGTGTTCAGCCGCTTCGAACGACCCGGCGGCGGCGCGACGGTCGCGAGCGGTGGCCGGCGCGGCACCGGCGCGGTGGCGGCGGTGGGCGTCACCCTGGCGCTGCTGGGGGTGCTGGGCCTGTCGATGGTCGGCTACGCGGACCTCCTCGAAGGCCGCAGCGCCCTGTTGATCGCCTTTCGGGTGACGGCCCCGGTCGCCGTGGCCATGGCGGTGCTGGGATGGCTGCTGGTGGAACGCGCCGGCGCCCCCGCGCGGCGGGCCCCGGCGGGCTGAGTCCGCGCACGCCCCGCGCACCGCCGTCCCTCTCGGCGCACGGGCCGTCACACGGCGCACACTCCGGCCCCTTACGCTGGCCCCGACACGGTTCGCACCCGACCTCCGCGGCGGGCGGGCCCACGGAAAGGACGGCATGCGCAACGGAGCGAAGACCGCCATCGTCGGCGGCGTGTTCGCCGCCATGATCGGCGGCGCGGCCTTCGGCGGTTACACCCTCGTCGACGAACTCGGCTACGGCTTCGAGGACGAACCGAAGAAGTCCGGCCCGCCGTCCGCGGCGGAGGTCCGCGCGGTCACCGGGGAGTTCTTCGCCGCCTGGGAGAAGGGCGACACCGGCAGCGCGGCCCGGGCCACCAACAACGCGGGCGAGGCCCGCCCCGTGCTCATCGGCTTCAAGGACGCGGCCGGCCTGGTCGACGTCCGGATCACCCCCGGCACCCCGCGCGGCACCACCGTCCCCTACCGGGTGCGGGCCACCGTCACCCACCACGGGCTGCGCAAGCCCGTGGCGTACTCCACCCGGCTGACCGTGGTGCGCGGGGTGACCACCGGACGGGCCCTCGTCGACTGGAAGCCCACCGTGGTGCACCCGGAGTTGAAACGGAAGGATGACACCCTCGTCACCGGCACCGCGAGGACCCCCGAGGTGAAGGCCGTCGACCGCAACGGACGGGAACTCACCCGCGAGGACCACCCCTCCCTGACACCGGTCCTCGGCCAACTGCGGGCGGCGTACGGGGAACGGGTGGGGGGCACGCCCGGCGTGGAACTGGTGGTGCGACACGCGGGCGAGGTGCCCGACACCCCGCTGGTCACCCTCTCCGAGGGCCGCCCCGGCCTGCTCCGCACCACGCTCAGCGCCCGGGTGCAGCGCGCCGCCGAACGGGCCGTGCAGCGCTACCCCGAATCCTCGGTGGTCGCGGTGCGCCCCAGCACCGGCGAGGTGCTGGCCACCGCCAACCACCGCCGGGACGGATTCGACGCCGCGTTCCAGGGCCAGTTGGCGCCCGGCTCCACCATGAAGGTCGTCACCGCCGCGACCCTGATCGAGAACGGCGTGGTCACCGCGGACGGCCCCGCGCCCTGCCCGGCCACCACGGTCCGGCAGGGCCAGACCTTCGGCAACATCACCGGCATGACGCCCGATCCGACCGCCGACTTCCAGAACAGCTTCCAGCGGTCCTGCAACACCGCCTTCATCGACCTCGTCGACGAACAGCCGATCGACGACGCCTCACTGACCCGCACCGCCGAGGACAAGTTCGGACTCGGCCGCGACAACTGGCGCACCGGCATCGCCTCCTTCGACGGCAAGGTGCCGCCGTCCCCCGGACCCGACCGGGCGGCCAACGCCATCGGCCAGGGCCGGGTGCAGATGAGCCCGCTGGCCATGGCCTCGGTGACGGCGACCGCGATGACCGGCGAGTTCCGCCAGCCGCACCTGGTGCCGCAGTCCCTGGACGGGCGGGAATTCGCCACCGCCGAGGGACTCGCGCCCACCACGGTGGTCCAGTTGCGGCGGATGATGGCGGCCACCGCCACCGTCGGCACCGGCGCCAAGGCCATGGCCGGCCTCGACGGGGACATCGGCGCCAAGACCGGCTCCGCCGAGGTCGGCGGGCAGGAGAAGGCCAACAGTTGGTTCGTCGGCTACCGGGGGGACGTGGCGGTGGCGGCGGTGGCCGAACGGGGCGGTCGCGGCGGCGACTCGGCCGGCCCGATCGTGGCGGAGGTGCTGCGCAGCCGCGGCTGACGGCCCCCTGACACGCCGTCCACCCTCCCTTCCGGCCGCCCCGGCCGGATTTCATCCCGAAGGGAACCATACGGGCGGCTTGGGTGTTCTTCACCGGGGGGCGCGAAGTCGGCTCGCCGCGCGGGGCGTTCTAGGGTGAAGGACGTGCCGACCCCGCGGACGGCACGGCAGCGCCGGCACGCACCACGGACGGTGCGCGGAGGCAACGGAGGACCTGTTGGGGAAGAGAAGGCGCGCCGGGCGCCCGAAGACGCGACCCGCCCTGTGGGGCGCGGTCATCGCGGTCGCCGTCGGCGGGGCGGGCGTCACCGCCTGGACCCTGGGCGGCGACGACCCGGGGGACGGCAAGCCGCCGATACCCACCGGCCCGCCCACCGCCGCCGAGGTGACGAAGGTGGGCGGGGCGTTCCTCACCGCCTGGGCCAGGGGGAACACCGCCGCCGCGGCAGCGCTCACCGACGACGCGCCCGCCGCCCGGGCGGCCCTCACCGGCTTCACCCGGGACGCCAAGGTCAGCGCCGTGACCCTGACCCCCGGCGTCCGCAAGGGCGCCCGCCTCCCGTTCGCGGTGAAGGCGACCGTCACCCACGCGCGCAAGGGCAAGCCCCTCGACTACGGCTCCGCGCTGGACCTGGTGCGGCGCCCCGTCGACGGCAAGGTGCTGGTGGGCTGGCGCCCCTCGGTGGTCCACCCCGAACTCCGCACCGGCGACCGGCTGGTGACCGGCGAGTCCGGGACCCCGCCGATCAAGGCCGTCGACCGCTCCGGCGACGAACTGACCGCCGAGAAGTACCCCTCGCTGCGCGGCGTCCTGGACTCGCTGCGCGAGCGCTACGGCAAGAAGGCCGGCGGCACGGCCGGGATCGAACTCCGGATCGTCCGCGCCCGGCCCGCCGACGCCCCGGCCAGGACGGCGGACGGGAAGGCACAGGGGAAGGAGGAGGTGCCCGACAAGACGCTGTTGACCCTGGCCGAGGGCGTCCCGGGCACCCTGAGGACCACCATCAGCCCGCGGGCCCAGGCGGCGGCCGAGCGGGAGACCGCCAAACGCAAGGGCGCCTCCGTGGTGCTGCTCAAGCCCAGCACCGGTGAGGTCCTCGCGGTCGCCAACTCCCGCCCCGAGGGCTTCAACACCGCCTTCCAGGGCTCGCTGGCACCCGGCTCCACCATGAAGATCGTCTCCGCGGCGCTGCTGTTGGAGAAGGACCTGGCGAGCACCGACAAGAAGCACCCCTGCCCCAAGTACTCCTCCTACGGCGGCTGGAAGTTCCAGAACCTGGAGAAGTTCCAGATCAAGAACGGAACCTTCCGGGCGAGCTTCGCCTCCTCCTGCAACACCGCGTTCATATCCCAGTCCAAGAAGCTCAAGGACGACGACCTCACCCAGGTGTCCAGCGAGGTCTTCGGACTCGGCCGCAACGACTGGGCCGTCGGCGTCCCCACCTTCGACGGGGCGGTCCCCGTCCAGCGCGACGCCCCCAAAGCCGCCTCCCTCATCGGTCAGGGCGGGGTCCGGGCCAACCCGCTGAACATGGCCAGCGTCATCGCCACCGCCAAGACCGGCAGGTTCACCCAGCCCTACCTGGTCTCCCCCGAGGCCGACGGCCGCAAGCTCGCCACCGCCCCCCGCACCATGGAGCAGGACGCCCAGAGCCAACTGCGCGAACTCCTCCGCTACACCGCCACCTCCGGCTCCGCCGCCGACGCCATGTCCGGACTCGGCGCGGACGTCGGCGCCAAGACCGGCTCCGCCGAGGTCGACGGCCAGAAGAAGCCCAACGGCTGGTTCACCGCCTGGCGCGGCGACGTCGCCGGGGCCGCCGTCGTCCAGGAAGGCGGACGGGGCGGCAAGTCCGCCGGCCCCCTGGTGGCCAAGCTGCTGAAGTCCGCGGGCTGACCGCCGTGCGCCGATACGGCCACGACGAACGGGGGGCACCGACCCGGCGCGCCGGTGCCCCCCGGCACCCGACCGCTCCGATCCGGGCGGTGCGGAGGTGACCCCGCTGGTCGCGGCGGCCGTCCTGCTCGCCGCCGTCACCCACGCCTCATGGAACGCCATCGCCCACCGGATCACGGACAAGCTCGTCGGCTTCACCCTGATCTCCGGCGGCGGCGCCCTGATCGGCCTCGCCTTCACCCCCTTCACCCCACTGCCCGCCGCCGGCGCCTGGCCCTACCTGGCCCTCTCCGCCGCCCTGCACATCGCCTACTACGCCCTGCTGATGCGGTCGTTCCGCCTCGGCGACTTCGGCCAGGCGTACCCCATCGCCCGGGGCAGCGCCCCCCTGCTGGTGACCGCCCTCGCCGCCGTGTTCGCCGACGAGTACCCCGACGCCTGGCAGGGCGCCGGCATCGCCGTCGCCTGCGCGGGCCTCACCGGCGTCGCCCTGTGGGGCCTGCGCGGCCACCGCCCCGACTGGCCCGCCATCGTCGCCGCCCTCGCCACCGGCGCCGCCATCGCCGCGTACACCCTGGTCGACGGCCTCGGCGTCCGCGCCGCCGGCACCACCCTCGGCTACATGGCCTGGCTGATGGTCCTGGAGGGCTTCGCCGTCCCGCTCTACGCCCTGTGGCGCTGGCGCGGCGAGACCGCCGACCGGCTCCGCCCGCACCTGCGGCTCGGGCTCCTGGGCGCCGCCCTCTCCGTCTTCGCCTACACCCTGGTCCTGTGGGCCCAGACCCGCGCCGCCCTCGCCCCCGTCGCCGCCCTGCGCGAGTCCAGCATCATCGTCGGCGCCGCCATCGGCGCCCTCCTCTTCCGCGAACGCTTCGGCACGCCCCGCCTGGTCGCGGCGGGGGTGCTGGTGGTGGGGATAGGGCTGATGCTGACGTGAGGGGAGCGGGGGTGGGTGGTTTGGGTCGTGTGGGGCACATGTCGGAGTTTCGAGTTCTTACTCAAAACGGCCCGCCCGCGGGGTAACGTCCCAGGTCGGGAAGGGTGCTCCCCGCGCGTGCGGGGGTGGTCCCGGCATCCCCGCCGCCCACGTCCGCACCATCGTGTGCTCCCCGCGCGTGCGGGGGTGGTCCCCGGGCTCGGCACAGCGGCAGCACCTCGTGGGTGTGCTCCCCGCGCGTGCGGGGGTGGTCCCGACAGATCGTGATACCCGAGCTTGTGGGCCATTGTGCTCCCCGCGCGTGCGGGGGTGGTCCCAACCGCATCACTCGGAATGCGGTTCCTTGAGTGTGCTCCCCGCGCGTGCGGGGGTGGTCCCTGAGCGAAAGTACGGCGGCCTTTACGACCAAGCGTGCTCCCCGCGCGTGCGGGGGCGGTCCGAAGGGGGTAGGGGACATGCGTCCCGACGAGACGTGTTCCCCGCGACCTCCAGCGGTGTTCCCAGCGTGTCTCGGCCAACACATCGTGCCCACGCCGAAGGGTGAACCGCCTCAGCGCCGACACCTACATCCCCCGAGGCGGGAACATGCTTGTCAGGCAGTGGAGTTGGGTACGGTTCGGCCGGGGCCATCCAGAATGAGCATGGAAGGCGAGCTATGAGAAGGGCGCGTGCGGGACTCACGGCGTTCGACACGAGAGCGCGGGAGGCCGCGCGGACTCTACTGCGCAACCAGGGCCACGACGGCGGGTGGGGCCTCACGCTCACCTCTGTGTCGTCGATCGTCAACACCAGCGAGGTCCTCCCGATCCTGCGGGCCGCGTGCATGGCCGGACAGCCGGTGCGTCGAGCACTCGACTTCCTGACCGGCGCCATTCCGGATCACTGCCGGCCACGCCACAAGGGCGGTCGTGGTGAGCACACGCGGTTCGTCGCCTTCGGTCTGACCGGAATGCTGTCCCACCCGCGGTTCTTCCACCACGAGGGTGTCGCCGAGGCGACATCCTGGTGCGTCGGCTGGCTCGACGACCACCGCGTCGACCACGGCTGGCCCGAGGTGCTTGGGCTCGACGACACGTCGCTGCACCAGACGGCCCTCGCCGTGCACGGGCTGGCCCAGCTCAGGGACACCCTCCACGAACTCGGCCCGGGCCTTGTCCTTCCCGGCGGAGTGGAAACCACGAGCATGCTGGAGCGGGTCGAGCCGCTGATCGACCACGGTGTCCACGGCCTGCTTTACCATCGCCGACCCAGCGGGGCTTGGGGGTGGCGTACCTACGTAGACACCGACCCGAGCCCGAGCAAGACCGCACTGTGCCTACTGGCTCTTTCAGCCGTCGCCTCCGGGACGGGACCCGATGGCGAACCTGCCTACTTGGACGTGCCACGGAACACCGGTGGCGTCCACGGCTCGACGCAAAGAAGACGGCTGTCCGAAGCAGCCGTGGAGGCCGGTCAGTGGCTGCTGCGCAACCACCACCGCTGGGAGGCGTTCGTCGAGGACGACAAGGACGTTCAGGGCACCGCCTGGGAACACATGGCGTACGCGCTGTGCACCCAGGCCGCCCTTCGCACAGGCGTCAATCCGCGCGATCCACGGCTGGCAAAGGCGTGGCGACTGATGAACGACCTGTGGGATCCCGAGGTCGGGATGTGGAACGAGCCCGGAGCCTCTGGCAACCACGCCACCATTCGCGCGGCCTACTACACGGTCGCGGCCTACCAGGAGGGACTCGACCGGCTCACTCGGCTCGGCCTCGACGAGGATGCCGTAGCCCCGGAAGGCGACATCACAACCGAGGCCCCTCTCACCAGCGTCGAACTCATCGACGGGGGGACGCTCTTGATCACCACACCGGACAGCGACTGCCCAGTGGCCTGCAAGCTGTCCGACCGGCTGTTCGACCTCGCGAAGGTCGTGCATGACGGCCCTGGCGAAGGCATGCCAACCGAGCAGATCGCCCACATCCTGTACGTCGCGCCCTCTTCGGTGCCCAAGTACGTCCAGCGCCTGAACCAGGCGGTGTCCGCTGCCCTCGGCGGCGCCCCGGCCCGACTGCTGCTGGCCAGAACCGTGAACGGAACCGGCGGCTACACCTGGGCCCGTGCTGAGGCGACCGGATAGTTCAACAGGGCAAAACGTGCCAGGGAACGGACCTGCTCGAACGTCCGCAGCTGTTCCAGGTCCTCCAGATCGAACCAGCCGACCTCGTGCACCTCCTCCAGCTGCGCCTCCACCGCAAGGTCGCCGGTGCCCGCCTGACGGCGCACGTAGAAGAACTGGACCAAGGCCGGGATGGCGAACCCTTCTCGCTCGATGTCCACATAGAACGGCACCGGTTCGGGGGTGGCGTTGTCGTCAGCCGGGTGGATGGGTGGCTGGCTGGAGATCGCCTCGACCAACAGGCCGGTCTCCTCTTTGAACTCCCGCACCGCCGTGCCGGAGAAGGACTCGCCGGGCTCGATGTGGCCGCCGGGCGGGACCCATTTGTCAAAGCGGTTGTGGTGGACGAGCAGTACCTTGCCCCGCTCGACGAGGTAGCCCGAGCAGATGTACACCAGGCCGATGTCGTGTGCGGTCTGGCCGTCGTGAATCAGAATCGAGCGAGGCACGCTCGCCACCATAGTCCACTGAACCGATCGAACTACTGTGCCACCGATCGGACTTGGCATGGATGTCATCGGGCATCGGCTGACACGTCATCGACGATGACATCGCAGTGTCATCGTGCACACATCATTGCAGGCCGGAAGGTGGACACGCACCCGTTGCGCCGGATCGGCCGCCACGGGCGAACCCCTGCTCAATGGCCGAAAGGACCGCGCATGCGCACTCACGCCCCCGGCTGGCGTGCCCGCTACGACCAGTGGTTCACCGCACCACAGACCGTGGTCGTCCAGCCCACGACCTGGTGCAATCTCGATTGCCGCTACTGCTACCTGCCCTTTCGGAAGCTCAAGCGCCAAATGCCCGCTGCGGTCGCCGCGGCCCTTGCAGCGTCGGTCGCCCAGCTCACCGCGAGCGGCAGCCCGACCATCGGCCTCGTCTGGCACGGCGGGGAACCCCTCGCCGTCGGCCCGCAGAAGTTCACCAGGCTGCTCGCCCCCTTTGAAGACCTGCGCCGAGCAGGCTGCATCCGGCACTACGTCCAGACCAACGCCACACTGATCACCGACACCTGGTGCGAGTTGCTGGCCGCACACGACATCAGCGTGGGCGTGAGCATCGACGGCCCGGCCACCATGAACGCACTCCGTGTCGACCTACGAAGCAAGCCCGCCTTCGACCGCGTCCTGCGCGGCACCCAGCGCCTGCGCGCACACGGCGTCCCGTTCTCCGTGATCTCCGTCGTCACCACGGCGTCCATCACCAGGCCCGAGGAACTGCTGGAATTCCTGGCGGAGCTGGGATGTCACTCAGCGGGCTTCAACATCGAAGAAATCGAAGGAGTCAACGCCGGACGGCAGGTGCCCACGTCAGAACAGGCCGAGGAGTTCTGGCGCCGCACGCTCACCTGGTCCCGATCCCACCACGACCGCCTGGAGGTCCGAGAACTGGACCGTCTCGGCGAGTACCTGCATCTGATCCGCACCGGTCAGCGCGCCGAGTGGGACGAGCGGCGCCACGACCCGATCCCCACCGTCTCCGTCACGGGCGACGTAGTGCTGCTCTCCCCGGAACTCGCGGACACGGCCGAAGCGGCGTACGACGATTTCCGCGCAGGCAACATCCTCCACCATCCTCTCGACGAAATCCTGGGCCATGCGCACCGGCTCCGCTACGTGCGTGACTTCCTCACCGGTCTGGACCGCTGCCAAGCCGAGTGCCCGTTCTTCGACTTCTGCCGAGGTGCGCAGGCGGCCAACCGCTACTTCGAGAACGGCAGCCTGCAATCCACCGAGACCAACCACTGCCGGGTCTCTCGGCAGGCCCTGATCACAGCACTGTCCAACCTCGCGACCAAGGAGAAGGAACGAACCTCGTGACGCTTCTGGAGCAATTGACCACATCCCACGCACCCGTCGTGGTGGACTTGATCTCCGCCCACTGCGAACTGGCCCCCAAGGTCACCGAGGCATCGTGGGACAACCGGCCCACGTGGGACAACTGGAAGAAGAGCCCCGCGCCCTTCGACAACCGCCCCACGTGGGACAACTGGCAGAAGAAGTGACCACTGCCGCCGGCGCACCCTGCTGCGAGCGAGCCGGCGACGCACAAAGCACACCTCGTTGGAAGGCACCTTGTTGGGAACCCGCACGATCCGCCGCACCAGGGTCACCCTGCCCTCACTGAACGAGCGCGGCCTGCACCTGTCCAAGGTGACGTCACTGGAAGGTGCTCGTGGCCGAGTCTCGGAGTTCCACTACGGCGATGCCGACCTGCGCGCCCTGGACCTGTCCGACACACACCTGATGGACGGACGCATCTCCGGGGTCAGGGTCGAGCGTGCCCGGCTGGAAGGAGTCCGCGTCGACTCGGTCGAGGTCGCCGGCTGCGACCTGTCCTCCCTGTACTGGTCGGACAGCAAGATCACCCGCGCCGTCTTCCGTGACTGCAAACTGATGGGCTCCGTGCTGGAGAACGTCACCCTCGCCGACGTCCTGTTCGAGAACTGCAAGCTCGACTACAGCACCCTCACCCGCATTCGGGCCGCCGGACCCGTGATCTTCTCTCAGTGCTCCCTGCGTGAGACCACGTTCACGGCAGCAGAACTGAGCGCGGTGGCGTTCGAGGAGTGCGACCTACGTCTGACCGAGTTCGACGGCGGCACGTACCGCGCAATGGACCTGCGCGGCAACGACCTCTCCCGGATCCGTGGACTCGGCTCGCTCAAGCAGGTGATCATCGACCGGGCACAGACACTGCAACTGGCCGAGGCTCTCGCCGTGGAGCTCGGCATCACCTACGGGGAAGACCTCGACGCCGCATAACCGCTCGCCGACGGGCAGCGTCGCAGTTCAGAGAGGGTGTCCCTGCACGTGCAGGGCACCCACGACAGGAGAAAGGCCCCCGCCGCTCCACTCGGAGGCGGCGGGGGCCTCACGCAGCTGGCCCGCGGCAGGTCGCACCGACGCGCTCAGACCGCGCCGAACTCGCCGACCTTCACACCCGCCACGAAGGACGAGAATGCGTCCACCGGCAGGCGCAACACAGGACCGGCCAGATCCTTCGAATCGCGCACAGGAACCACACCCACCACAGCCACATCAGGAGCCCACTCCACGCAGGAGCCACCGTTGTGAGTGCTGTAAGAGGACTTGACCCACCGCAGCGGAAGGGAGTTGATCTCAGCCATCACACGATGCCCTTTCGTAGCTTTTCGATCATGGAGACAGATTCCGCCTGGGATGCGGCCTCTAGCTGCAACTGATGGTACTTCCTCAGTAGCGGCAGCACGGAGGTGAGTTCACGGTCCAGATGACCGTGCATCTCTGACTCGATGTAGGACATCACGGATCGATCAGCCATCGTCAGAAGGTTGACCAAGCGACTGAACGGCCTCCGCTCGGCCAGGGAGTACGGGGCGATCTGGAATCCCGAGTTGGGCTGTCCGGCGAAGTCCAGCAACCGCTCGAATTGCGCCTTCATCACCTGCGGCCCACCGATGGGTCGACGGATGCAGCTCTCGTCCAGGACGGCGAAGACCAACGGTGACGGGGTCCGCGCCAGGGCGGACTGTCGCTCTATCAGGAAGTCCACGCGCTCAGCGGCCTGTTCGGGCGTGATGTCCCCCTGCTCCACGGCGAAGCCCGCGATGGCCTGGGCGTACTCACGGGTCTGGAGCGGCCCGGGAACCGCCCCCACCTCGAACAACCGCACCTCGGCGGCCCGCCCCTCACACCCCAGGTACTCCGGAAATCCCTCCAACAGGCTCCCGTACTGCATCTCACGCCACTGGCGCTCGAACGTGGCCTCCTTCCCCAAGAGGCCGAATGCCTTGTCGGCAGCCTTCGCGAAGCGCAAGGAAGGCGTTTTGCGGGTGGTTTCCACACCCGAGATGTGCCCGCCGGAGACGCCCATGCGGGTGGAGAGATCCGCTTGCGTCCAGCCGCGCGCCTCACGTGAGCTGCGTAGACGTGCTCCGAATGCCGCCTGCGGCGATTCCTCCGGGTTCAAGTCCTTACGGTTCACCCTCTGTCCCCCAATTAACCTTTCTCGCCAGCCATGTTGTTCGGCTTCCCACTCCAAGACACCTGAACTACCCCGGTAGCGAAAGAACTACGGAGCGGAGCGGTCATGTGAGGAAAGAACGTAGCGGAACAACACCGGTCTCACGTCGGGGATCTCGCACACTTCACCCGACACGGGGAGAGAAGGGCACGGCCTGGGCCACGGGAATCGGGCGAGGTACGTCTCCGTCAGCAGGGCGGCGGGATCGAAGGTGATCTCCGGTCGGAGTGACCACCGGTCCGCCGCCGTGGTGCTGCGGCCACGTTCGAGGCGACGTGGACGGTGGAGCCTCGGTGGCGTGCTCCCGCACGATCCGGGAGAAGTACGCGTCCAGCCGTGCACGGTCCCTCGTCTCCATGGGGCGCCTCCCTGTGTTTACTCAACCGACCGGACCCACGTGCGCGGGCAGGCTGAGGGAACTGCCTGACCTCACCGGCCCACCGGGCGAACCCAGGGATGCGAAGGTGGTCCGTCCACGTGGTTGCACGCGGTTGCGCACACTCCTGACCGACCTTGACCCCCCGATCGCAACCCAGTGATGCTGTTCCTGACCAACGGCAACCCGGTGTGGTGCGGTTGCCGGCACGCATGATTCCGCTGCTGAGGGAGGCACTCGATGGCGCAGAGCCTGAGTAGCTTCACCGACCTGATCCGATCGGCCGAGCATTCCGCAGTCCACCTGGAGATGCGCGACGCGTACGCCGTCCCGGACGAGGACGCGGGCTTCGCGGCGTGGCGGCGGGGGCGGTTGCTCGACCCGGACGACCGGGAGTCGTGGTGGGGCCCCTGGCACGACGTGGTGCGGGAGTCCGTGACAAGGGGCGTGCGGATGCGCCGCGCCCGCATCGTGAGCGAGCCCCACAGCGAGTACATCCGCTATGAGCACTCGTTCACCTTCACCAACGTCGCGGCGGGCGAAGAGGTCCGTTGGTTGCCGCGCCGGTCCGCCTCCGGGCTCGCGCTACCCGGCAACGACTTCTGGATGTTCGACGGGAAGCTCGTGCAGTTCAACGTGTTCGACGGCGAGGGGCGTTGGGTGCACACCGACCACACCGAGGATCGTGACACGCTCGCCCTCTGCGCCCGTGCCTTCCGGGCCGTCTGGGAACGCGCCACCCCGCACGACGCGTACCTGCTCTGAAACCCCTTCCATGCCCACATCACCCTATTCCCCTGCGCAGGCCGCCCGAGAGGCCATCGCCTCCCGGCTGGACGAGATGCGGCGGGATGCCGGGATCAGCGGCCTCGAACTGGCCGTGCGGTGCGGCTGGCACAAGTCCAAGACCTCCCGAATCGCCCGCGCCAGGACGGCCCCCTCGGATGCCGACATCCATGCCTGGTGCGCGGCGTGCGGAGTCGAGGACCGGGCGGCCGACCTGATCGCGGCATCCCGAACGGCCGAGTCGATGTACGTCCATTGGCAGCGGATCCACCGGGACGGGATGCGACGGGTCCACGAGGGAACCGTCCCGTTGTACGAGCGGACGACGCACTTCCGTGTGTACGCCTCCAATCTCGTGCCCGGGATGCTCCAGACCGCCGGATACGCCACGGGGCTGCTGAAGGCGATCACCACGTTCCAGGGCACCCCCGACGACGTGGCCGATGCCGTGCGCGCCCGGCTGGAACGGTCCCGGGTCGTCCACGAGGGACACCACCGCTTCGCCGTGCTCGTCGAGGAGGCCGTCCTCCACTACCGGGTGTGCGGTGAGCCCGCCCTGGCCGAACAACTCCGTCACCTGCGACGCATCATGACTCGCCCCAACGTTTCCTTCGGGGTCATCCCGTTCGGAGCCCGACGTACCGTGTGGCCGTTGGAGGCGTTCTACGCGTTCGATGAGGAACGGGTGGCCGTGGAGACGCTGACGGCGGAGGTCAACATCACGGAGCCCGGGGAGATCCGCACCTATCTGCGGGCGTTCGCGGAACTGTCCCGGAGCGCGGTCTACGGGGCGGCGGCACGCGAACGCCTCGCCGGCGCGCTCGGAACCCTCCGCTCCTGAAACGGCCGGCAACCCCCGCCCGCCGTCACCCCGCCCCCGCCCCCAGGTCCAGCAGCAGGGCCATGATCCCGACCAGGGTGGCGCTGCTGACGATCTCCCGGCGGGAGATCAGGGCGGGGAGGTCGGTGAGCGGGAGCCACTCCAGGCGGTCGGACTCGTTGCGTTCGGTCGGGGCGGCGACGTGGTGGGCGTCGTCGGTGCGGAACACGAAGTGGCGGGCGTCGGTGATGCCGGCGGCGGGTTCCGCGTAGACGAGTTCCCGCAGGGTGCCGGGGCGCCAGCCGGTCTCCTCCAGCAGTTCGCGGGCGGCCGCGGCGGCCGGTTCCTCCTCGTCCTCGACGAGTCCCATGGGCAGTTCCCAGGCCCAGGTGTCGGTGACGAAGCGGTGGCGCCACATCATCAGGACCCGGCGGCGGTCGTCGACGGCGGCGGTGACGGCGACGTCCCGCAGCCGGACCACGTCGTAGTCGGTGCGGGTGCCGTCCGGCTGTTCGACGTCCAGGGTGCGCAGCCGCACCCAGGGGGTGTCGTGGACGGGGCGTTCCCCGTGGACCGTCCAGCGCATCGCGCTCCCCTCCCCTTCCCCGGCGTTCCCGGTCATCCGTCGCGCTCCCCGGTGGGCGGACCGGTGGCGGTCCAGCGGGTGTTGGTGTCGTGCAGGGCGCGTTCGGTGTCGGTGATGGAGACCTTGATGGGGATGCCGGGCCGACCACCGACCTTGATCAGGAACCGGCCGCGGCCGGGGGGTTCGTCGTGGTTGCCGGTACTGGCCCAGCCGGGCGGCGAGGACCAGGAGGAGACCAGGTCGATCTCCCGTTCCGACATGCCGACGATCTCGCCGAGCTCCCGCATCTCGGTGCGGGGCAGGCCGGCGCACACCACCATGCCGGCGCGTTCCACGAAGCCGCGGGCCTTGGCCCGGTCGGCTTCGTTGCCGAGGGCCTCGGCGTCCTTCAGGGTGTGGGTGATCTTGGCGTCGCCGAGGCCGAGGGAGCGGTTGAGGCGGGTGAGGGCGTCGATCCGTTCGACGATGCCGGAGGCGGCGCGCAGGGGGCGCCAGAGTTCGTCGAGGACGGTGAAGAACCAGCGTTGCGGGGCGAGTCCGGCGTCCGCGAGGGCGTGGGCGGCGGCGACCGTGCCCAGCCCGTCGGACCAGGCGGCCAGCATCGCCGCCGCGGTGAGTTGGGTGTCGGCCTCGCCGATGCGGGAGATGTCCACGCAGACGGCGGGCGAGGCGGGGTCGATGCGGGTGGAGGTCCCGGCGGCGAAGGTGCTGCCGAGGGGGCCGTCGAGGACGCCGAGCAGGGAGCGGTGCAGCGGGTCGACGGCCTCCTGGTAGCGGGTGACGTCGCCGCGGTCCAGGGTGACGGCGCGCACCCGGTCGGGGCCCTCGTCGAGGACCCGCAGCAGGTCGGGCAGGAGCGGGGCGCGGCCCGGCTCCGTCCGTTCGGTGAGGTGGTGCAGGCAGGCGGAGAGCACGGACTGTTCGTGGTCGTCCATGGGCCGGCCGCGGACGATGGTGATCAGCGCGGCGACCATGTTGAGGACCCGGCCGTGGGCTTCGGCGGCGAGCACCCGACCGGGCTCGCCGCCGATGCGGGCCGCGGCCTCGCCCATGGCGCCGGGGTCGAGCACGTTGATGCCGCCGACGCCGCGGCCGATGGAGATGACCTGACCGCCCAGGGCCCGCACGGTGTCGGCGTAGTCGGGTTTGAGGTCGCCGAGCACCAACGGGGTGACGCCGGTCGCGGCGAGGCCGATGAGCATCCGGTTGACCAGCGTCGACTTGCCGAGGCCGGGCATGCCGAGCATGAACAGGGAGGGGTTGGAGATGTAGCGGGCGCGGGTGAACCAGGAGATGGGGTCGCCGCAGACGGTGGCCCCGGTGTGCAGGTGCTGGCCGAGCGGCACCCCGGTCATGGGGGCGCCGGAGCCGGCCGCGAACGGCCAGAGGCCGCACGCCTGCACCGTGGTGGCCCGCCACATGGCGGGCGGGTCGAGGTGGCCGACCTGGCCGCCGCCGGGGCCGTACCAGCCGCGGGGCGGGGCGGTGGCCGGGCGGCGGGGGCGCCGGGTGCCGCTCATTAGAGGACCATCCCTTCTGCAGCCCTCACGAGTAGGGTTGTGACCTCTCGGTCCCGGCGGGTGCATGGCTTGTGGCGCGAGCCATTCGATGGCCACTGTGAGTTGTGCCAGCCCCGCTGGGCCGAGGCCGTCTGATCGGCATCAGGGACACGCCCCGCAGAGGGCCGATTAATGAGCTCCCGGCAGACGTCCTCACCACCGGGCAGGTGCTCCGCGCACGACACAGGGGTACTTCTTTCGTGTACATCGGCTGGGACTGGGCGACCGAGACCCACGACGTGACGGTCATGGACAACACCGGTGCCCGGGTGGCCCGTTGGGAGTTCACACACACCGAGGAGGGCATCGCCAGGACGCTGGCCAAGCTCGCCAGGCACGGCAGCCCGGCGGATCTGCCGGTGGCCATCGAGACGACCCGTGGCCTGGTCGTGGACCGGCTGCTCCAGGCCGGCCACCCGGTCGTGCCGGTGCACCCGAACGCCTTCCACGCGATGCGCCCGCGCTGGGGCGCGTCCAAGGCCAAGACCGACGCGGGCGACAGCCTCAAGCTCGCCGACTACCTGCGCACGGACGGGCACTTCCTGCCCCGTCTGGAGCCGACCGAGCAGGCCACGATGGAGCTGCAGGCCCTGACCCGGCAGCGGGCCGACCACGTCGC